>CAYLTY010000020.1:0-60914 GCA_964386705.1 uncultured Planctomycetaceae bacterium | reverse complement strand
GTTATTTCCGTCAATGAATACAGTCGTCGGCTCGACGCGCGGTCACTCAGTCGCTTCTCACAGCGATCTTTACCGCAGCGCTTCGAGGACAGTACGGGGGAATCTAATCCCGATTCATACCGTTCTACGTGCGCTACGTGATGGAATTTCCCTACGACGAGGGCCGCGCCACGGACACAATTAACAGCCATCGTACCCATAATCTGGGTGGCGATCTGGACCGTGTTGATTGCGTTGATGGTTTGAGCGTTGCGCATTTCAGCACCTCGTGCGGACGTTGCCGCTGTCGTAGAGACCGGATTCTATTCCGGAGAACACAGCCAAACCCGGCTGCTTGGGATGGAAAAATGTAAGAGCTGGAAATGGGTTCGGGGACACCAGGTCGTCTGCGACCGTCACATAACGGTACGTCTTTCGACCACTCCCCATTGAGATCGGCAAGATCTGTAGCCTCTCCTGCACCGTAAGACCACGTCGACCAGGAGAAGGTTCGGAGTTTTTTGGATTTTTTTTACAAACCGGAACACGCTGACTCTGTGCGTTGCCCGGATCATCGTCTAAACACTGTCATTCGAACATTTTGAGTCATCGAAAACGGTCTTCTCAGACAGCGGTTGAAGCACTCCAACCTCATGCCAAATTGGAAGATACACGTTCGATGCGGTAATTCGCCTCTTGCATCTTGCGGGATCAGTCTGATTAGATATGTGCGGTGGGGCTGAGTTGGGCAGTCGAACATAGCGAGGATCGCTGGTTCGTGGCGGAGTTAGGGTTAAATGATAACGCGACCGTTTTCTTCTGGTGACTGGGTCATTTATCGCAAAACGAAGTTCAGCGCGCATCCGGGACCGCGAGCGCGCAACGTGGCACCGTCGGCCCGCGGTGACAACTACGTCTACAACGTCGATAAGTTCTGGGTAGTGCTTGAGATCAGCGATCACGGACTCCGCGTGATGACACGTCGCGGCAAAGAACAAGTCGTGAGTGCGTCAGATCCGAACCTGCGTCGAGCCAGCTGGTGGGAGCGTTTGCGAAATCGCTCTCGATTCCAGCCGATCGTCGATGCTTTGTCGCAACCAACTCCGGTGACGGAAACTGCGGCCGCGTCTTGAGCGTCTGCGGATAGCCTGTTGCGAGCCGGTTCGCTCCGAGATTGGAACCACTCCATGTCCCTGATGCGCGATCTCACCAGCCAGCGGTGGATCTACGCCAAGGGTTTTCTGTTTGTCGTGCTGGGGTTCATGGCCGGCGGGTTGTTGTTGGCCGAGCAGTTCTCCTGGCGGAATCTGCTACTGCTGAGCATCACGGTGTGGGCGTTCTGTCGAGCCTACTACTTCGCCTTCTACGTGATCGAGCATTACGTCGATCCGAAGTATCGCTTCGCTGGTCTCGGAGACTTCCTGCGTTATCTGCTGTCGCGGAAGCCGAACGATGGCTGATCCGGGCGTTCGCGCGGGAATCTGAATTCGTCTTCGCGCCGTTTCGCTGCGCACCTAAGTTTCCCCTCCCTTCCTTTTCGGGCAGTCCTTGCCCCAGCCAATTCTGGCCGCGTCCCATCTCCCTCCTTATCGGGACAGTTTCATGTCTGCAGCATTCCTTCGCGCGATCTGCGTCGCCTCCATTCTCACGCTATCCATCGGTTGCTCGACGATTTCCACATCGAACACGAGCCGTACCGCCACCGAACAGCTCTTGATCTCCAACGCCGTTGATCAGGCTTTGGATAAAGTTGATTTCACTGCGTTCGTCGGCAGCAAAATCCAGTTGGAAGAGAAGTACATGGACGGCGTCGACAAGGCCTATGTGCTGGCCTCGGTCCGGCATCGTCTGCTCTACAACGGAGCCACGATCACGGCTGACGTGAAGGAAGCCGACATCGTGTTGGAGGTTCGCAGCGGCGGTATTGGTACTGATAATGCAGAGACGTTCTACGGCGTTCCCGAAGTCGTGCTGCCTGGCATGATGAGCATTCCAGAACTGAAGTTCGTACAACGCGGCAGCCAGCGCGGGACGGCTAAGATTGGTCTCGTCGCTTACGACGCGAAGACACAGCGTGTGCTCGGTGCTGGCGGCCTGAGTCTCGCAATTTCTAACCAGAACACCTGGAGCGTGCTCGGTGTGGGACCCTTCAAGAATGGTACTGTGAAGAACGAGGTCGATCAGGCCACGGCCAACAACACGCAGCAGTTCAACAACGGAGCATTGCCTTACGCCGTCACGTTCTCGCCACCGGGGACTACCGAAGGCTTCGAACCAGGCAAAATCCGACTGACCAAGGGCCGCCGCGAAGAATAATAGATCTGCCGAGCGAGCATCGCCTATTGCCAGTAGTTGCGGTCGAGCGTGCGGTAGTTGATCGCTTCGCTGATATGCTGCGCGTGGATGGCATCGGCTTGCTGCAGGTCGGCCAGCGTGCGGGCCACACGCAGAATCTTGTCGTGAGCGCGGGCTGAGAAACCCATCTCTTCCATCGCCTGCTTCAAGAGCGTTTCGCCATCCGGCTGCAGTTTGCAGTGTTGGCGGATCTGCTTGGCGGTCATCTTGCCGTTGACCATCGTCGGCTGACCGACGAAGCGGCGCTGCTGCATCTCGCGCGCGATCATGACCTGTTCGCGCATCTTCTCGCTCGTGGTACCGACCGTGGTATCGGACAACTCGCGGAAGGGGACGTTCGGCACTTCAATGTGAATGTCGATGCGGTCCAGCAGCGGCCCACTGATGCGGCCGAGATAGCGTTCGATCTGCATCGGATTGCAGTTGCACTGCCGGCGCGGGTCACCTCGATAGCCGCAGGGGCACGGATTCATCGCCGCCACCAACATCAACCGAGCGGGGAAAGTCACGCTGGCCATCGCTCGTGAGATGGTCACGCAATGGTCCTCCAGAGGCTGTCGCATCACTTCCAGCGTGCGGCGATTGAACTCGGGCAGTTCGTCCAGAAACAAGATGCCGTTGTGCGCGAGGCTGATCTCACCCGGAGCCGGATTGCTGCCGCCGCCGACGAGGCCAGCTTCGCTGATGGTGTGGTGAGGCGAGCGGAAGGGCCGTTGAACGATCAACGACTGGCCTCGTTCGAGGCGTCCGACGGCACTCCAGATGCGAGTCGTTTCCAGGCTCTCTTCCGCGTGCAGTCGCGGCATGATCGTGCCGATGCGCTGAGCGAGCAGGGTCTTGCCGGTACCCGGTGACCCAATCATCAGGAGATGGTGATTTCCAGCCGCAGCAACGACCAACGCCCGCTTGGCGTTTTCTTGCCCTTTGACGTCCGCATAATCGACGTCACTACGCCCGAACTGTTCGATCGCCTGTTCCCAGGAGAACTCGAGGGGCGAGACCGGCAGTTGCTCCGTGAAGAATCCGACCGCCTCGGACAAGCTGCCGACCGCAATGACTTCGATCCCTTCGACAACAGCAGCCTCGTTCCCGTTCTGCACCGGAACAACGATGCCTTGTAGCCCTTGATCGCGTGCGGCAATGGCCATCGACAAGGCGCCTTTGACGGGCCTCAAGCTGCCATCCAGTGCGAGCTCACCCACGACGGCGTAGTTCGCGAACAGATCCGAAGCGAACTGGCCGCTCGCCGCGAGGAATCCCAACGCGATGGGCAGATCGAACGAGGCCGCCTCTTTGGGCAGGTCCGCAGGCGACAAGTTGATGACGATGCGGTCCTGCGGGCGCTGATAGCCGCTGTTGGCGAGTGCTCGCTCAATGCGGTGAATGCTCTCTTTGACCGCCGCTTCGGCAAGGCCAACCAGCGACGTCCGAGGCATCGCGGACGGAGAGATATCAACCTCGGCTTCGACCGGTTTGGCGTCGATACCGAGCAGCGAATACGTAAACAGCTTAGCCAGCATACCCGTTGCTCCGCCGGCCCGAGGTCGTCGCGAACGTGGGATGAGAACAATCACAATTCACAGAAGTGGTCGGACGTTACGGTCGGCTGGAGTAGTCTTAACCGCAAAGTCCTACCAGCGAAACAGCGACGTGCCCCAGGTGAGCCCGCCACCGAAGCCGCACATCAGCAAGACATCGCCGCGGCGAATCTTGCCGGCCTGAATCGCTTCGTCCATGCATAGCGGAATCGAACCCGCGGACGTGTTGCCGTAGCGGTCGAGATTGATGGCGACCTTCTCCTTCGGAATGCCGAGCTTTTCCATCGCGGCATCCACGATGCGGACGTTGGCTTGATGCAGCAGGAACAGACTGACCTCGTCCACCTTCATGCCGGACTTCTCCAGCACGAGTTGAATGGATTCTTCGACGACACGCACCGCCCACTTGAAGACGTTCTTACCGTCCATCTTGAGGTACTGCTTGCCTTCGGTGATGTCATCAGCCGTCGGCGGGAAGCGGGTGCCGCTTGCAGTGCATTCCAGCATGGGCCCGCCGCCGCCGTCGCTGCCGAGTTGATAGCAGATCATCCCCTGAGTCGCGTCGCCCTTCTCCATCAGCACCGCACCGGCACCGTCTCCGAAGAGCGGCGCAATCGTGCGATCCTTGGGGTTCACAACACGGCTGTTGGTGTCGGCACCGATAATCAGCGCCAGCTTGCTGTTGCCCGTTGCGACGAATTGGGCGCCCGTCGCCAGTGAATACATGAAGCCGGAACACGCAGCCTGCAGATCCATCGCGGGGCAGTCGAGCCCCAGCCGATGCTGCACCAGACACGCGGTTGACGGGCAGGTGAAATCCGGCGTGAAGGTTCCGACGATCAGCAGGTCGATGTCCTTCGGATTCACGTTCGCCGCGGCAATCGCGCGTTGAGCGGCCTCAAAGGCCATGTCGCTCGTCGCCAGGCCGGACGGCAGATGCCGCCGCGCCAGAATGCCGGTGCGCTGCTTGATCCAGTCTGGATCGAAGCCGCGTTCCGCCTGCAGCCGCTCGTTGGAGACGATGACGTCAGGCACGTAACCGCCACTCGAAATGATCCGCACTCCCAGCAGCGACCTCGTGCGCGAGCTGACGTAGGTTCGCTCGTGAACGCTTTCGGCGGGTTTGGAGAGTTCATTGACCATGTGAGCGGCGGGTACTTCAAAGTTGTTAACCGGCTCAGACGAAATCCTGATCGCCGGATCTAGCTGCAGACCACTTTCCAGCATTACAAGCCTCCCTGACCAAGCCTCGAACGGCCACACCTTGCTTTTGCCGAAGCTCTTGGGCGGCGGGACTATACCCGTGCCCAAAATGTGAAACTAGCAAGGATACTGGATGCAGGCGAAGTCGTCGCGAGTCCTTCGAAAGACTCCGGTCGCGTTGACTTTGACGCTCACGGATGAATCGCTAGGAGTTGATTTCAAGTGTGACGCACCGCCGGGAGCGGAGTGAAGACGAATGACCGCCTTCGCCAGCGGAGTTCCCCCGCGGGTCCAGAAGGCTTGAGAAGGGAGTCGATTTCCACGTGGTTGCGGCCGCTAAACCAAAACCGCTGTCCGCGCGACGCAAGCTGCTGTTTGCGTTGCTGACAACCTGCCTGTTCTTCGGACTGGTGGAAGTCGTGGCGCGCTGCCTGACGATCAGCCAGGCCGGTGACGTGCGCTTTCAGCAGATTCAGCAGGTCACCGTCTATCTGGGACGCATGCCGGGCGATGCGGTCTTCGAGCCGGACTCAGAACGTTTCTGGAAGCTGCGACCGAACCTCGTCCAACCCGGCGATCGAGGCCAGTGGTGGAGCGGTCGCTGGTCCAACAGCCTGGGCTTTCGCAACGAAGAGTTCGAACTGCAACGTCCCAAAAGCGTGACTCGGCTGGCTTGCTTCGGCGACAGCACCACCTTCGGACTGGGCAGCGATCAACCTCAGTGTTGGCCGAATCTGTTGCAGGAACGGCTGCGGCATCTGGTCGGGCAGGAGTCACTGGAAGTCATCAACGCCGGTGTTCCTGGTTATTCATCGCATCAGGGTTTGCGAGCGATGCAGGCCGAACTACCTCGGCTGAAACCCAATTTTGTCCTGGCCACGTTCGGCACTAACGACTCATGGAACTGGGACAACCGCGCCGATCACGAACTCGAACCCAACTGGGCCGATCACGCTCTGCAGCGTTTCACTACCAACAGCCGCGCGGCGGGTCTATTCGTAAGCCTGACGAGATCTACGTTCGCAAAACCCGCCGACGCGCAGTGGGCCGAGCATGCCAACACCAACTTCTTCGTTCCCGACACCACTTGGCGGCCGCGTGTGAATCCTGAGGAACTTGCTGAGAACATTCGTCAGATGGACAAGCTCTGTCGGCAACACCGTTGCGAACTAGTGCTGATTGTCTGGCCCGATCGTCAACAGGTCGCGGGAGAAGTGTCGCGCCGCGAACCGTGGCTGGAAGCGATTCGTCAAACCGCATTGGATCTCGATGTCGCCTGCATCGATCTGGTGCCCACCTTCGTGGCCCGCGCTCCCGAGACACTCAGCCTGTACGGTGAGAACGACATCATTCACGTCACGCCCGCGGGTAATCAGTTCGTCAGCGACATCATCGCGCGTCACATCGAGTCTCTTTTGACTCCAACGGACGGATAATCGCCGATCGCTCCGCGATCAGAACGCGATTGCAAACGTTGTGTGGCAGTTTCCAGCAGCAACCCTGCTAACGGCTCTCTTCTTCTGCCTGTTCCAATTCGAACTGCAGCACCTGAATGATGGCTCGGATGACGGCCTGATTGTCGGTTTCCGAAGTTTTCAACGTCTCACGCAGTTGAGAGGCGTTCTCCGTGCATTTCTCGACCTGCGTGCGGACGCTGGCCAACTCTTGCCGAGTCGCCTTCATCTCCTGAGCCGCTTCAGTCAACCGCGCAGTCTTTTGTTCGACCTGCACTTCCAGCTCTGAAACTCGCTGCCTCAGTTTCTCTTCGCGCAACTTGCATGCAGCCAACTCCGCCTGCAGTCGTTGAACGCCCTCGTTCGAGGCTGCATCAGCGCGCGGGATTGATGGTGTCATCGTAGCGCCGGGCGTCTGCTGCAGAGGCATCGTCGGCCCATAGTGCGACGTCATCGGCCACGGCACTGCTGGAGCAAACGACTGGTTGCAGTTGCAACTCGCGGCGATGCGGGCTTGGCACTCTTCACAGAACACGACCGGATGCGACATCACCTGGTGATGAACAGATTCCGTGTAAACGCGGCGCGACGGCTGGTGGTAGGTGAAGTTCGAAAAATCCATCGCACACACAGCGGCCACCGTGCTGCCGAGGATTCCCAGACTGAGGCTCAGAACTCGCCGTCTCATGTTTCACATCCCGCTGTGCCCGGCTGCGGACCATTCTGATCAGCCGGCTGATACGCACATTCAATCCGCGTCCGTCGCCCACAGCTGCAAATTACTTCAATCGCCTGAATACGGTCGTCGAGTCGGATCACTTCGACCTGTGGGTCGGCATCTACGGACTGAGATGCCGCATGCAGACTGTCGGGGCAACCGACTCGAACAACTTCATTCGAAACCGTGACCGAACGACTCGGGACAACCGCGACACGTTCGGCCCCGGATGAGCGATCTGCTGCCATGAGAAACTGGTCCGTCTGAGGACAGAAACCTCGATGCTTCTTCGCGAGCGACGAAACATTGATTCAAGTGACGTCTGAACCTGCTGTGCATCTTAAGATTCACGTCAGGACCAAGCCGTCTCTCTAGCAGCATAAGACCTACATCGAACCGCCGAAGCCGTTTTCTTGCAGGAATGTCCCCGGCAGCGCGAAGCCACACCAACTTAGCGGTATTCGCGCTCAGGCATCCTTTGGCGGGACCGCGGGCGACGGCGTCGCAGTGGCCTGCGTTGCAGCGGCGTCAGTCGTTGCAGCGACCTCCGCTGGAGTCTCAACCACTTCCGCACGCGGATAGAGCGGCTCATCGCGGAGGCTGACAACCTCGGTCAGCGGCGTGCCGTCATCACTCTGCCGCAGCAGGAAGTAGATGATCGTGACAGCCGAGAAGAAGAAGCTGGGGCCAAACGCGGCGATGATGGACATGCACGCGGTCGTGATGGGACTGACTGACAGGTCAAGTCGCAGGCTTTCCGGAAGTGCGAGGCGAACACTCCAGCTTTCAAGCATCACCAGAGCTTCAACACCCACTACGAGTGCCATCCGGCCGAGCAGGAACAGCACTGTCCCACAGGCGGTCAGTCCTGCGGCGTGCCACGGTCGGTCCCACAGGAAACTGAAGGAACGGCTCAGCCCATCGAAGCCGTCGCTGTCTTCCGTGCTGATGGCAGCGATCATCAGCGGCCAACCGATTCCAAGACCCATCAACAGCAGCAGCATGACGTAGCTCACTGCCACGCTGACGGTGAGCAGGATGCTCCACCAACCCACGCCCGTCAGGCTGTTGAGAAACGCCACGATCAGACCAAGCACTGCGTTTACTGCAGCGAGGCAACCAATCCCGGTGAGGGGTAAGAGTGGACCGATCAGATACGAGAGTCCCTGACGGCTTGAGAACCGCAGGGCGTAGCGGATGCCGCGACTCTCGTGACGCGCGAACTGCAGCGCTGCCAGGCGGCAGATGGCACCACCGACCAGTCCCCAGACTAGGAGCGTCCACAACAACACGGTCCACTCGTACGCCAGTTCAACCCACGTGTGCTGCCGGTTGATGAGCGCGATCAGGCTTCCGTAGAACGTGTTCAACGGCAGGTGTTCGACAACGCTGCCATCCAGCGGCAGGCTCAGTTTTGTGAGTACGCTTGGCAGATGATCGACTCGGCGCAGTTGCCGGTCCAGAGGCACGGCTGTGCCAGGGATTGGTACCTTGATGCTCGTGTTTCCCCAGAGCACATGGGGAGAGGCCCCAGTTTGGCCTCCCGTGATGGCCTGTAACGCAAAGAGGCCCAGCAGGATGGCTCCCCAACCGACGGCTCCCAACAACAACATGCGCGGACGCACGGCAATCGGCACTGCTCGAAATAGGTGCAGCCACGGCACGAAGGCATAAATGTCACGGCGCAATTGAACCGCTGCAGGTTGGTTGCACCGCGTCGGGGCCGACTCATTCGTCATACTCAATTCCTGATTCCATCCAACCGCGCCCCCCCACCGCGATAAAATCGCACCCCCCCCCCCGCGTGGGGGTTGCGGGGGTGGGGGTGCGGGGCGACGTTGTACTTCTCGTTCCCAACAGGACAGGCGAGCGGGGAATTCACATCCCCAGCTCGCCTTTTGGACTGCGTTACTTCTTGGCCTTCAGGTAGTCGTCGTTGAGCTTATCCACCGACCACAGCAGACCACGGGTGACCATGTCGAGGTAGCGAGCATCGCCCACCGTCGCGTTGTTGTGGCCGAGTGTCGTGCTAAACACCTTGCCCTTGCCGTACTGGTTGGTCCAGACGACGACGAAGTCATCCACCTTCTTGCCGGTGTCCTGAATGCCGCGAGCGAGGGGCTTGGCGGTCTCAAAGAGCTTCAGGTTGTTGTAGAGCTCTTCGTTGACCGTGGTCCAATCCTCAATGCCCTTGATGATTGAGCTGTCGCGGTCGACAAACTTGATGTCGATCGGTTTCTGAGGTCCGTGACCGGACGATTGAATACCTACAAACTTGAACCATTCATCCTTGTCGACGCGGTAGCAGTGCATCGCGCAGTGCAGGTTCACCGCCGCTACGCCGCTCTTGTGAGCGTTGAGGATGTTGTCGACGTACGGTTGCTCTTTAACGTCCGACGTGCATTCGTCGTGAATCACGACGTCGTAGCCTTCAGCCCAGTTGGCTTTTTCGTACATCTCAAAGCGAGCCTTGGTGCTCTTGTCGTCGCTGTGGACGAGTTCCACTTTCACGTGGGCGCGCGATTCAATGCCTTCCTTCAGCAGTTCTTTCTGCTTGGCATAGTCGTGGCAGCAGCCACCGGTGATCAGCAGGGCTTTGACGGGTTTAGGATCAGCGGCCTGTACCAGGCTGATCAGCGAAATAAACAACACGCCGCAAGTTGTCAGCAGTCGCATCATCGAGAGTCCTTTGAATGAGAGTTAGAGTTTCACCCGCACACAGCATAGCGCTGCCGAGTCCTCTTCAACAGCAAGGCCGCAGGGATGATGAATGCAGAAATCGCCGCTCGCTGGCGCCCGGAATGGCTCCTCGATGACGACGTCCGTTACCTCAATCACGGGTCGTTCGGTCCGTCGCCCCGGTGCGTGATCGAAGCCACCGAGCATTGGACGCGCGAACTCGAACGCCAACCCATGCATTTTTATCTGCGGCGCATGGAAGAACTGCTGGATCAGGCCTCAGAACGGCTGGCTCGGTTTCTGGGAGTCGGACGCGAAGGACTCATCTTCAGCGACAACGCCACCACGGCGATGAACGTGGTCGCGTCGAGCTTGAATCTCAACGCCGACGATGAAGTGCTCGTCAACGATCACGAGTACGGCGCGGTGACTCGGCTGTGGCGACGTTACGCGCAGCCCAGCAAGGCTCACGTGGTGACGGTCGATCTGCCCGATCCGCTGACCGACGACGAAGCCGTGGTGGAAGCCATCATGAGCAAGGTGACGCATCTGACGCGCCTCATCGTCGTTAGTCACGTGACCTCACCGACGGCCGTGATCCTGCCCATCGCCGAAATCTGCCGCCGAGCCAGACAGCTCAACGTCCCGGTCTGCATCGACGGCCCGCATGCCATCGCGATGCTGCCGGTTGATCTCAAGCGGATCGACTGCGACTTCTACGCGGCTAGTTGCCACAAGTGGCTGTGCGGCCCGTTTGGTTCCGGTTTTCTGTATGTGCATCCTCAGCAACGCAAGCGAGTGCAGCCGACCGTCGTCAGTTGGGGCGGCAGCATCGGCGGCTATCAACCGAGCTGGAAGGACGAGTTCAACTGGATCGGAACCCGCAACCCAGCGAGCTTCCTGGGAGTCACCGCCGCGATCGACTTCCTCCAACAACCCGCGCGAGTCCTCACGTCCGCCGGCTCAGCCTTGGAAGAGTACCGCCAACACGCTCGCTCGCTATTAGACTTCGCCGAACAACGCATCACCGCCTTAACAAACCTGCCCCCGTTCGCCGATCGCGGCCACTGGTGCGGTTCAATGGCCGCCTTCCACCTCCCGCGAGTATCCGAGCCCCCCAAATTCGGCGAACGCGACCCCATCCAAAACGCCCTGTGGGACCGTTTTCGAATAGAAATCCCCATCGTCCACTGGCGAGGCCACCGCTTCGTGCGAGTATCATCACACCTATATAACTCGCCCGCCGAGGTTGAAGTCCTAGCCGACGCTTTGCGACAATTGCTGTGAGTTTTCTGCTGCAACATCCTCTGGGAGGCGCGGACAACCTACTCAGGGCCACAAGGGTTAAGCTGGTCGTTACGGATTCGGGTCGAATGCCATGATGAAGCGGCTATCGTATCTGCTACTCGCGGCTGTATTAGCATCCACAATTTTCATCGTCGCATTTTGCGGTGGACTCATTAGGCCGCCCCGCCCCGTGTTCCATGAATCCTACGCCGCCGGAGGATTTGGCCTGATACCGACCTGGCATCCAAACGCAACCGTGGCAGACCGTCACGGCCAGCGGCTTTGGACAGACAGGCCTGATAATTTCCTCGTGATCCAAGCGACAGGCACATCAGAGCGCGGCCGGTCGCATGCGATGACGAGTGGCACGGAAGCGTCCAGATTTCGTTTGGGTAGTGCATCGGACTACGAGAAAGACAACCTCTACGTGCGGATTCCACGGATGCGCGACACGCTGGTTGTTATCTTGCCTGATGGCCGCTGGAAGAGTTTTCCACTTGAGCTGGGTGAGGCAGGTCAGTTTTATATGCAAGCAGGCAACGAACCGAGTGATGACCTATTCCAAGCCATCGAGCCGTTCCTTGCTCAAACAGTGAGGGATCAGCTCCGTGAATACCTTGAGGGATACTCGCGACCGTAGTTTGCGAGGACCGCAGGGTGACCCGGTTGACCGCAAGCGGTCTACCGGGGTCGCGTAGCGATAAGAAGCTTAAGTGTGTGTGAGTGTCGATCCGTACTGACCTTTGCGGCTCGGTCGCCCCGGTAGAATATCAGGCACCATCACGAGTTGGTCAGTGGAGGAGACTGGAGATGTCGAATGCGTGGACGACTCGCCTTCAGGTGGTGATCTTGGGAGTTCTGGCGCTTATTGGTTGTGCTGTGGTGCTTGCCAGGTTGCCATCGCCTGAGGAGACCCAAGGAACGGCGAGAGGCTTCGGTGAAGAGTTCGTCATCATTGATGACGGCTTCAGCGGTGAGAACATTACTTGGGTAGTGGTACGCAATTGGCCTGTGCTGAGTGAGCCTGACGAACGACTTAATGACGCTCGATTTGATCAGTTTAGTTTTCCGAAGACGGTCTTGAAGCCTGATGGAACTCGCCTGGCAATGTTTGACACTCCGCATGTCTACTTCTTCGATGGACCGCAGCTGACCGTCTTCCCGATTACAATGACGAGCAGCGACATTACGGAGCTTCATGGGCATTTTCGGGGAATGCAGAACTATCGCCAGATGCTTCCGTTCCTCAAGCGTTTTGAACGCGGCCATGACTAGGAGGCAAATCTACGGGAAGGATGGTCAAGCTAGCCAGCGGTGCTTTACCTTAGGGTGGCACCAATTGGCTGCAGTCAGCCTACCGGAGTCGCGTAACGACAAGACGCTTGGATGAAGACTGTTAACGATACATCTTGCGGCTCTGCCGCCCCGGTAGCCCATTCGGGCAACCGGGGCTACCCGTGAGTGCCTAACTTGGATGTCATCCGGCTATGAGTTTCCGCCAACCCAAGAGTCATCGCGATGCTGATCAACGCACCTGGCAGGCGTGGTTGTCGCGTAACGAGCAGGCGTTAAAGGCAATCGATCTACCGCCAAGCGTGACGCTGAGCGAAGACCACTGGACCGACTTCCTGCAGAACGGGTATCTCGAATGGCACCCGGAGGCGAGCGATGGCTTCGAGTTTAGTCAGCTCTCGTTGGAACAATTGTCAGGTCTGCTTGCAGTGATCGAAGCCTCGCCTGAATATGCTTCACAGCCGATGGCAGGTTGGCTTCGTCATCGCCTCGGCCATTGAGTGCTGGTCCATCAGGTCGCAACCGTATGAATTCATGGCTGGCGTCAATCGATCCGAAGGCGTATCCGCGATGGTTGGTGACCGCGTTGACTTTATCCATACTTGCGATGGTCGGTATGGTTATCGCGGTGCCTGATATCGACAGGCGTCCGGTGGTTTTTGCGTTCTCAATGAATTGGGTGATCGCTGGTTTTGTTGGAGCTCTCACTCACAAATACTTCCTGCGGATGAATCCCTGGCGAATTCGGTTTGCTCCATGGGAACGTGAAGGTCGGATTTATCGCTACTTGGGCGTCGAAGCGTTCCGCTGGTTGTTGCGGCGGACTCCGCTGGGCTGGCTCAATCCAACCTTTAGGGTGACAGCCCGCAAAGAGGATCTCGAGAGCCTGCTCCGCCAGATGAACTTTGCCGAGGGCGCGCATCTGATCGGATGCATCATCACACTCGGCTTTGCGGTCGCATACCTGGTCACAGGCCACACGAGGGTCGGGCTGACTTTTGTACTCGTCACCGTCGTTTGTCATTTCTATCCGATGATCACTCAGCGCTGGAACCGAGGCCGCGTGGCACGCATCGTTCAGCGTATCGCGCCAGAATCTGCTCGGATCGAGAATGCCTAACCGTCCGCCGCAGTGAACGCGGCCATCTTGAGTGGACCACGATTCCATCGTGCTCAGAACTCGATATTTTTCGGCACATTGAAAACGTGACCCACATGGTTCAACAAGCTGTTAACCATCCCGCGAGCGGGGTTGGTGATACCCCACTGAAACGAACGGATGACGATGAACACGCCGCAGCCGACCAACGAGGCCACGACTCAAGTGGTGCCACCATCCCCACAGCATTCGCGGATGGGGCCGGTCGGGCAAGTCATTGCCTTCTTGATCTGCGTAGGGTTTCCGGGATTGTGGACGTTGGCGTCGCCGGTTTCGTGGGTGAAATTCGAGCGGCAGGGCGAGAGCGTTTCGGCCAGAGCCAAAGTCTGTTTGTTCTTCGTGATCCCGTATCGGAGCTTGTCGGCCTCGGGAATCAAAGAAGTCGAGACACGCGCGTCGATCCAGAACACGTCCAACACGACTCCACGCAAAGGATCACGGCCGGATGACCAACGATATCTGGTCCTCCGCGGGGACGGCGATCAGGTCATGGAGTTTCCCGTAGCAGACTCCAGCATGGAGTCGGTCCTCGAGCAAACGCGGACGTTCGTTCAAGACTCACAAGCGACAGAGTTGAAATACGCCGTCGTGAGTCACTGGGGCATGACCATCTTCGGCAGCGTGCCTCTGAGCCTGCTGACGTTGTTGTATATTCTCAATGCGCTGGTGTTGCTGATCCAAGCCGTGCAGCGCCGCTGCGGCGTGCCGCCGGAGAAGCTGTTCTTCGCGGTCACGCCAGAGGAAGCCAGTGCTCAAACCAAATGAGGCTCCGTCCACAGCGCGACCGCGCCTGGCAGAAGTTACTTGGCAGCTTGTTAGCTCGCGGTGCGGGCCGTGTAGGGTGGGACAAGCATTCGAGGCCGTCGTGTGGTGGGCCGGCGCGATCGAGCCCTGTTGTGTGCGGAGACAGACTGTCGAGCCCAACTGGCGTCGAATGCGCCGGCCCACCAAGGAGTCACGATCGCTTGTCCCACCCTACCGCATTGTGCCGCAGTTGCCTGCAAGCCCGGACGAGGCGTCCAGGCTACCTTAAAGTCCTTACGCTGCGTCAGGCACTTGGGGAATGACGCGTTTCGTGCCTTTGCCTTTGCCTGCGGGGGCTTTGAGGTCGAACAAACCAAAAATCTCGGCAGCGGACAGGCTGAGGTTCACATCCGTGGTGTCGCCGTCGCCTAGCACGGATTCGAAGATGGCTCGCTTCTGCTTGAGCACGGCGTCGATGCGTTCTTCGATGGTGTCCTTCGAGATGAGCCGCGTCACGATGACCGTGCTCTTACAGCCGATGCGATGGGCGCGGTTCACGGCTTGATCTTCCACCGCCGGGTTCCACCAGCGATCGAACAGAAACACATAGCCTGCGAACTGCAGGTTCAAGCCGACCGCTCCGGTGCCGTAGCTCATCAGGATGATGTGCTTGGTGGGGTCTTCCTTGAACTTCTGCAGGATCGGTTCACGCTTCGGAGTCGGCACGCCGCCGTGATAGATCAGTGGATTGAACGGCTTGAGGCGCTCGGCCAGCCAATCCAACACCTTCGTCCATTGGCTGAAGAGGATCGCTTTGCCACCGCTTTCAGCAATCTCTTCCATGTCCGCCTGCAGACGTTCCAGCTTCGAACTTTCGCCCGTGAACGGGTCGAAATTGGTGATCTGCTTCAGTCGCAGGACGAGTTCGAACACGTGCTGCACACTGGCTTCGTCACCCATCTCGTTCAGCTTGATGACACCTTGCTTCTCGGCCTGCTCGTAGGCGTATTTCTGAGCGGGTGTCAGTTCCAGCAGTGCGTCGCGATCGATGCGCGGCGGCATGTCCTTCATCACCAAGTCTTTGGTGCGACGCAGGACGTATTCTTCGGCCAGGCATCGCAACTGCTTTAAGTCAGGAGTCGCATGTGGCGGCACGACTTCCAGATACTCAAAGAGTGATGCGAGTTCTTCCGGACGGTTCTCAATTGGAGTGCCGGTCAATGCCCAACTGCGTCGGCGCGGAATCGACCGCGCGACTTCGGCTGTCTTCGAATCACGATTCTTGATGCGCTGCGCTTCGTCCAGCACGACCAGGTCGAACTTGGGCATCTCTTCCGGAGGCAGGTTGTCGAGGTCCCGAGAGACCAGTTCGTAGTTGCACATCAGCAGCGGTACGCCGGGCATTTCCCAGATCATCTTGCGGCGCGCGGTGTCGCCTTCCACCGTGACGATCGGCAGCTCTTCAGCCCACGTGCGGAACTCACGCTGCCAGTTCGGAATCAGCGGCTTGGGGCAGACGAAGAGCACTCGACGCACCTGTCCGCTGTGCAACAGCAGTCGCACGGCTGTGATGGTCTGCATGGTTTTGCCGAGCCCCATCTCATCAGCCAGCAGCGCAGCATCCGCTGAAAACAGCCAGCCGATGCCTTCGTACTGATGCGGGAAGGGCTCGAACGGCATCAACATCTCGCGCCCGGCCAGCAACGTCTGCAACGGCGGCTGCAGCATATAGAACAGCCGGTCTTCGAGCTTTAACGCATCCTTCGGAGGCTTGATGCGCGTCGGTTTCTTGTCGGCTGACTCAGTCTGCTTGGGCTCCTCTTCACGCTTGGCGGGAGCTTCGGGCTTTGGTTCTTCCTGCTTCTTCGGAGGCAGGAACTGAATGGCCTCCGGGAACGACAGGCCAACGGTCTTCACTCGCGGCCAGCCCGGACGCCATGACGGAATGACACCGGCCTTCAACACAACTGACTGAGCATCACTTTCCACCTTCGGCCAACGCTGCAACGCCCCGTTCATGCCCGACGAAAAGATATCCGTGCGCACGTCGAACCCGACCGGGAACGCATCGATCTCAAAGTCAGTGAACGACGGTTGTTGAGGATCAGCATCCATGCAGATTACCTGAGAAGTTTTGAACAGAAGCTCGCGAAGGTCGCAAAGAAGGTGGGCCGAAGGCTGAAATCGAACGCCAGTTTACAACTCATGAACCAACACCCGATGAGATGTGGCTATTGTCAGATTTCTTGAATCATTGGATTACTCACCTGGTCTGGGCTGATCGCGTAGTTCTCCTGAGTTGAGGACGTCCTAAATCATTCTTTCTTCTTCGCGTTCTTTGCGAGCTTCTGTTCAATCAATTCGCTTACTCGCTTGCTCCGTGCAACACCATTCGTGAGATGCCGTCGACGAGTTTCAACTCGTGGAAGTTGAGGAGTAGTCCGACGGGTACGTTCAGCAGTTTCAGGTAGCTGAGGAGTTGAGCCTTGTGGATGGGATGGATCTCTTGAACGGCCTTGAGTTCGACGAGCAGGCAGCCATCGACCAGTACGTCGAAACGTAGTTCTTCCAGGAAGACGATGCCCTTGTATTCAATCTGAACTTCGCGCTGGCAACAGGTTGGAATACGTCGCAGATCCAGTTCGTGTCGCAGGCATTTCTCGTAGATACTCTCCAGCAGTCCTGGCCCAAGAACGCGGTGAACCTCAAGTGCCGCTCCGATGACCTGTTTGCTCAGCAGATCAGCTTTGTTGAACAGAGGGTGCATGGGAGGTTCCTTGGAACAGAAGCTCGCGAAGGACGCAAAGAAGAAAACGAAGAAGAAGTTGATGAAGGGTTGTGAGTGCTAACAACACTCCGTTGAGAGATGGCGAGAAAGGCTCAGGTGGACCTTTGACGGAAGGTAACGATCGCCCCTCACCCTCGACCCCTCTCCCCGCGAGCGGGGCGAGCGAGTAAGTTCGCGTGTGGGCGATCACTCAGTTCAATCCAGTCTTCATTCCTTTCTTCGCGCTCTTTGCGACCTTCTGTTCAATCTACTAGGCAACTCTCGGTTGGCCGGTGATGGTGGCCATGGTTTCTTTCAGGGCGTCGCTGACTCGATCCAGTGGTTCCTTCATGTCGGAATCGGGGCCGAGTTGTGCGGCTGCTTTCTTCACAACGTCTCGATCAGAGTCGTAGTCAATATGCAGGGCGAAGTGATGCTTGCCGAGTTCGACTGTGGGTTGTGAATCAGGCGCCTTTCGGGACTTGTCCAGCAGGCATAGCACGGGCACGTTGATGCAGGTTCGAAGCTGCAGGACTTCCAGTCGGTCCACGAAGACCAGCTTGGGTTTGACGCCGACCTTCTCAATCAGCGTCTTGCCCAGCAGTTCGCCCAGGATGAACGGCACCAGGGTCGGACCGTAGAGCAGTTCCTGAGTGCGGTTCGGTTTAACGGGCGTCGTGCATTGAAACTCGAGCGGTCGGCCGAAGCTGTCGGTGACCAGTAATCCGCCGACATACGCGCGGTCGCGCGACTCGACAGCGGTGAGGAACCCCAGCCGTAACTGTTCGGCTTTCTCCGTCGAACTCATGGGCAGCCGTCCTGAATCGTCTTGGTGTTTGCTCGTGGCAGTCGGCTTCGTCCAAGCGCAGCTTGCCCACGCGAGATACGAAGCCTCGTCGCCAGTATCGGCAATTCGAGGGCTCCGTCTTTAACGATTATTCGGGGTCGAGGCGTCGACCTGCTATCGTCCCGGACGACGATGCCTATTCGCGCGACCGGGCCCAGTGCCTAACGTTCCGCTCCGGCAGAGTTTCTGGCAAAACACGGCGGTCACCGCTTCAGGATATCAACGGATTGGAGTCACCCTCATGAGCCGCACACGCATCAATCATGTCCTGCAAACATCGGAACCCGGATCTATTGTCAACGTCCGCGGCTGGGTGAGGACTCGCCGCGATTCCAAGCAGGGCTTTTCGTTCGTGGAACTGTACGACGGCAGTTGCTTCTCGGGGCTGCAGATCGTCGTCGATGCGAACGTGCCGGGCTACGAACACATTAAGGAAGTGACCACCGGTGCCAGCCTGTCCGTGACTGGTGAAGTCAAAGCGTCGCAAGGTGCGAAGCAGCGCGTGGAACTGCTGGCTCAGAAGTTGGAGCTGCTGGGCAAGGCCGACGCTGAGACTTACCCGCTGCAGAAGAAGCAACACAGCTTCGAGTTTCTCCGTGAGATCGCGCATCTGCGGCCGCGCACGAATACGTTCGGGGCGATTGCTCGTGTCCGGAATGCGGCCTCAGCGGCCATTCATGAATTCTTTCAGGAACGCGGCTTTAACTACGTGCAGACGCCGATCATCACCACGAGCGACTGCGAAGGCGCCGGGCAGATGTTTTCGGTGACGACGATGGACCTGCACAAGCTGGCCAAGTCCGGCGGCGAGGTCGACTTCAATCACGACTTCTTCGGCAAGCACGCTTCGCTGACGGTGAGCGGTCAGCTCGAAGCGGAAATCTTCGCGTGCTCGGTAGGTGACTGCTACACGTTCGGACCGACTTTCCGAGCTGAGAACTCGAATACGACTCGCCATCTCGCTGAGTTCTGGATGGTCGAACCGGAGATGCCGTTCTATGACCTCGACGACAACATGGCGCTGGCCGAAGCGTTCATCAAGCACGTTGTCGGTCGCATCATGGAACGCCGCGCGGACGACATGCAGTTCTTCAACGAACGCATCGACACGACGGTGATTGCCACACTCCGCAACATCCTCGACCACGAGTTCATTCGCCTCTCGTACACCGAGGCCATCGACATCTTGGAGAAGAGCGGTCAGAAGTGGGAATACCCGATTGCGTGGGGCGGTGACCTGCAGTCCGAGCACGAGCGATTCCTCACCGAACAACACTTCAAGCAACCGGTGATTCTGTTCAACTACCCGCGCACGCTGAAGCCGTTCTACATGCGCTGCAACGAGGACGGAAAGACTGTGCGGGCGATGGACGTGCTCGTGCCTCGCGTCGGAGAAATCATCGGCGGCAGTCAGCGCGAGGAACGACTCGACGTGCTGGAACTGCGCATGAAGGAATGCGGCCTCAATCCCGCCGACTATTGGTGGTACGTTGATCTGCGACGCTACGGCACTGTGCCTCACGCTGGTTTCGGACTGGGGTTTGAGCGATTGATTCAACTGGTGACCGGCATGGTCAACATTCGCGACTGCATTCCGTTCCACCGAGTACCCAAAAGCGCCGACTTCTGAACCTCGGGCCCGTCCTCGCTGCAGAGCTGTGTTTGAGGGGCTATTGGCGACAAGTTGCAGGGCGGACAATCCTGTCCGCCAGTGTTTCGGCGGACAGGATTGTCTGACCTGCATCCGCTTTGCAAAAACAAAGAGCCGCTGATCAACATTGATCAGCGGCTTTTTTCGTAGACTGCAAAGCTCAGCGGTTGATGCAGAGCTTACCTCTTGGCCACGGCGGGCTTCCTGGTCAACTTGGCGTCCTTACGACGTTGTTCCATGTCGATGACCCACAGCATCACCGGGCTGGCGATGTAGATCGTGCTGTAAACGCCGGAGATGAAGCCGATCAACATGCAGAAGGTGAAGCCGTGAATGGATTCACCACCCAGCAGGTACAACACAAGCGTCGTCATTCCGGTGGTCAGCGACGTCAGAATCGTGCGTGACAACGTCTGGTTCAGAGCCAGGTTGACCATGTCCCGAGTCAGCTTGGGGCTCTTACCTTTGATTTCGCGGACGCGGTCAAAGATGACGATGGTGTCGTTGATCGAGAAGCCAACGATCGTCAGTAGAGCTGCGATGACGGGCAGGTTTACCTTGAAGTCTTCCAGTCCGAAGATGGCGCCAATCGGCGTACCTGAGAGAACTGCAGCTACTGGCAGTGCCAGCGCGGCGATCACCACGTCGTGGAACAGAGCCACGATTGCGCCGATGCCGTAAGACCAACTGTCAAAGCGGAACCAGACGTAGATCAGAATGGAGACCAGGCTGAGGCCGATGGCCAGCAAGGCCTGCTGTTGAGTCTGCTCACCGACGGCACTGGAGAAGTTCGTCAGTTCTTCGAAGAGCGGCGTGCTGGCCATCTTCTTCTCGACAGTTGCCAGCGCGGTGGCAAGTTCTTCCTTCGGGATGTCCTTGCGGACCTTGACGTTGATTTCCAAGAAGCGCTGGACTTCGCCGGCCTTCGATGCATTCTCAGCGGTGCTGGCCCCGACGACGTCCATCATGTCGCCAGCGCCCTTGTACTTCTCCTTGCCATTAGGAAGTTCACCAACACCGTCCACGATGGCTTGCCGTGCAGTCGTGGCGCTCACGGGTTCGCTGAAGGTCAGCTTGAACTCACTGCCACCCTGGAACGCCAGTTGGCGGTCGCTGAGTGTCTTCTTCTCCTCTTCTGTGGCTTCGGGAATAACCGTCAACTCGGACGACTTAACCGTGATCTTGCGCAGACCGAAGGGCTCCAGTACTGTCGCCAGATCGTTAGAAACCTGCTTGGGGTCCTCGTTCGTGACGCGGATGCGCCAGCGAGTGCTGGCATCACCGGCTTCACCGGGCACGGTCAACTGTTCCAGCGACAGAGAAGAACCAAACTTCTCGTTCAGCTTCTCCTTGAACTCGTCACTCTTCTTCGGCTCGTTGAACTGCACCGTGATCATTGTTCCGCCGCGGAAGTCGATGTCGAAGTTTTCTTTTCCGCGATTGATGGCGATACCGAGCGACACACCGATCACTACCAGCGATGCGATTGCGGCGAGCTTGATCTTGCTGAGGAAGTTCAGGGACGGCGTCTTGATGGCTTCCATCATGTTGAGCGTCTTGAGGATTCGCCTCCGCTCTAAAAGCTCAAACACTAGACGGCCGAAGTAGAGCGAACAGAACATGGAGGTGGCGATGCCGACGAACAGCGTCACCGCGAAGCCTTTCACCTGATCGGTACCGACCATGTAAAGAATCACGGCTGAGATCAGGGTCGTGACATTCGAGTCAAAGATGGCGGAGAAGGCTTTGTCGAAGCCATTGAAGATTGCCATCTTGATGCTGGCGCCTCGCACCACTTCTTCACGCATGCGTTCGTAAATCAGAATGTTGGCATCAACAGCCATACCGATTGTCAGTGCCAGACCGGCCAGGCCGGGCAGAGTGAAGCTCGCCTGCACGAAGACCATGATGGCCACCGTCAGGAAGATATTGAGCATGAGGCTTAAGTTGGCGATCAGACCGGACAGGCGGTAATAGATCGCCATGAACAGGAAGACGACCACTGCGGATCCGATGCAGGCGTTGATACCCTTCGTGCGGACGTCCTGGCCGAGCAACGGGCTGATGGTGAATTCGCTGACGGGCGTCTTATCGAGAGGAACATCCAATGCACCAGCATTCAGGATATCCACCAAACTCTGAACTTCCTGCTGCGTGAAGTTGCCTGTGATCTGACCCTGGCTGCCGATGGGCTGCAGGAGCTGAGGAGCGGACTGAATCATGCCGTTCAGCACGACCGCCAGCCGGAACTTACTTTCATCCTTCAGCGGGCGGTACTTGGTGGTCAGTTCGAGGAACCGCAGGGCACCACGAGAATCGAACAAGAAGCCCACGGACGGTTCAGCCGTACGTGAATCGATCTGCGGAGTTGCCCGCACCAGTAGATCGCCGGTCACACGTCCCTCTTCTGGGGTGAGTGCCAGGAGCCACTGCAGGATCTTCTTATTATCACGAGTGATTTCGCGTTGTTCGGCAGCGAGTGTTGATCCGCCACCAACGCCGATGTTGGCTCCGGGCTGTTGCTCAACCCAGCGAGCGATGGGAGTCTTGCCGTCGAGCAGCGTGTCCTGGTTGTCGGGCAGAGTTCGAGCTCGCTGGATCAGACGCTTGTGTTCGGCATAGCCGTTGGTGGCGAGGATCTCGAATTCCAGCGTGCCTGCTTCGCCGATGCGTCGCTTCATCTCTTCGATGTAAGCCTGATCGGCACCAGGGACGATCACTTCCACGCGGTCCTGACCAACGCGACGCACGGTGACGTCTTCCGCACCGGACGGGTTGGCACGACGGGAGACGGCACCGACCAGATTGTTCATGATCTGGTCAAAGCTCTTCTCGCCAGCCTGTTCAATCTTCTCGCGCTCGCCCGGCACGATCTGGTAGACGAGGTTCGTACCGCCGGCGAGGTCCACGCCGAGGCGGAACAGGTCGCCGAACGACTTATCGGGGTAGGTCACCAGTTGGTACGCCATCGGCGTAACGGCAGCCAGAACCGCAGTCAGCACGGCGGCGAACCGCTCCGTGAGATCCGGACTCTTCAGCCATTTGCAGACAAAGTACCCGATAATCTGAGGGACAATCAGGATCATCAGGAACAAGGCAAAGATGACCAATCCATTGGCCGATTGCGGTGCCACCGCTTGTTGAGCGGCGGTCATCTGAGACGTTTGCGCGAGCAGTTCCAACATCGAACTCAGTCCTTTGCGCTATGGCAATGAATCATCGAGACCACCAGGGCGAGCAAACACTCAGCTCTTGGCGGGCGATTCGTCTTTCTTCTCGTCCGTCAAGATGCGGCTGATCGAGCTCCGCAGAAACTTGATACGGACATTATCTTCACACCTTATTGTGACCTCGTTCTTGTCGTCCGAGATGTTGGCCACGGTTCCAAGAATTCCACCGATCGTCACGACTCGGTCATTCTTCTTTAACGCGTTCAGCATGTCGGTCTGCTTCTTCCGCTCATTAGTCGCTGGTCGCAGGACCATGAAATAGAAGAGCACCACGACCGGGCCGAAGAAGACGAGCATGGCCTGCCAACCAGGCTCACGCCGCTCTTCAGCAGCCAGCAGATTCAGAAACGCCAGGAGTTCGAACATAGATACAAATCTGTCGTGCCAATGAATCGCGAAACGGCATCAATGCGAGGCTGAACGCCGTGATCGCGAAAACGATCAAGAAATCCCACCAGATTTGATCGTGAGCGAACAGTCGTACAAAACGACTGCCAAAGCATCGACGGTAAGCGGGCGCACCAACGGGCGCCGCTGTGCAAGATCCAGCGGGTAAGGGGCCGTAGATTAGGAATCGCTTCCCCACCGGGCAAGTTGAGACGCCCGGAACTCAGCCGCCCGGTCCTCGCGGATGGCAGCTCGCAGGTCGCGCAGCAACCTCTGGTAAAATGCGATGTTGTGCCACGAGACCAGAATCGGCCCGAGCATCTCCTTCGCGGCGAACAGGTGTCTCAGGTAAGCCCGTGAGAACTGCTGGCAGGTCGGACATTCGCATTCGGGGTCCAGCGGCGACGAATCTCGCTTGTGAGATTCGTTGCGCAGCCGCACCTTGCCCCGACTGGTGAAGGCTAAGGCGTTGCGACCGTTGCGTGTTGGCATAACACAATCGAACAGATCAATGCCTCGACAAACAGCCTCAAGTAGGTCTTCCGGCCGCCCGACGCCCATCAGGTAGCGCGGTCGATCTGCTGGCAGGAACGGCACGGTGACGTCCAAAGCTGAGTACATCTGCTCTGGACTCTCGCCGACACTCAAACCTCCGATGGCGTAGCCGGGGAAGTCCAGTTCGAGTAATGCTTTGGCCGATCGTTCGCGCAGATCCGGGAAGGTCGCGCCTTGGACAATTCCAAACAGGGCCTGATCGGAACGCTGGTGGGAATCGCGGCAACGCCGCGCCCAGCGGGTTGTGAGATCCACCGCTGCCAGCACTTTCTCATGCGGAACGTCCGCGGGCGGGCACTCGTCGAGGCACATGATGCAGTCGGCACCCAGCTGCTCCTGAATTCGCATTGCCCGTTCAGGACTTAGCTCAAACAGGCTGCCGTCCAGGTGCGATTTGAACACGACGCTGTCTTCAGACATGCGTCGCAGTTGAGCGAGGCTGAACACCTGAAATCCGCCGCTGTCCGTCAGGATAGGACCGTCCCAACTCATGAAGGCGTGTAGGCCGCCCATGTCAGCAACCAGTTCCGAACCGGGGCGCAGGGCGAGGTGATAGGTATTCGCCAGGACTTTTTGGACTCCGACGCGTTTCAGTTGTTCGGGGGTCAGTCCTTTCACAGAAGCCTGAGTCCCCACCGGCATGAAGGCGGGCGTTTCCACCGGGCCGTGCGGCGTGACCCAGCGTCCGAGTCGAGCGGCGGTATGTGCATCCTGATGGTCGAGGTGGTACGCGAAACGTGACAAATTGATTCCCTTTGAAGCCTTCTCGCGACGAGTTCCGCCAAGTGGTGCTGGCGAGGCGGTGGAGTTACCCGGATGATGAAGCCGTGAACTCGGGAACTTGTTCCCCGCCAGCCGGTCGCATTCTGTACGATGTGCAGGCAAGATGAGAGTTGCTGCTCAAAAAGAAAAGACCACCGCCATCATGCGCTTGAACCGCCTGCTGAGACATCCCGCTGTCATCGCGATTGCGCTGCTTTGGCTGATGGTGAGCAGTTCGGAAGCGCAGACTCTGGATCGGTACAAAGATCCGGAGGTGGATAACTTTGTGTTGTTCCTGAGTCCGGAAATCGGAGACCTGCTGTTCGAGCGTCGCAGCAACCGCATCCGCCTGGGCGTCTTGCCTGAATTCGCGGCGCAGACAGGCGGACGTGCCGGCTTTCACAGTCAGTTCGTGAAATCCAGCCTCGATCCGCAGTGGGTGCAGGTGGACCTGGGCCACGTGGTCGATATCGAATCGATTGCTCTCGTGCCGGTGAGCATCGTGCAGGAAAGCGTCGTGCAGAACGGGTACGGATTTCCGTTGCGTTTCCGGGTGCAGGTTTCGGTCGACCCTGAATTCCGGCAGTCCTCGCTGGTGGCAGATCAGACTTCGATAGACTTCCCTAATCCGGGCAAGTATCCCTGTGAGTTCGCTGGTCTGAACGTGCAGGGCCGGTACGTGCGAGTTACCTGTACCAAGCTGGCCGTGGCGGGACTCAGCCCTTTCTTTGCGTTGGGCGAGCTGATGGTGATCTCCGGCGACCGCAATGTCGCGTCGTGGCGACCGGTGACGGCCTCATCATCCATTGAAGCGGAATCGCGCTGGTCGAGGCAGTACCTCGTCGATGAGATCTCCATTCTGCCCGTGCCCACCACACGCGAAGTCAGCCGCACCAATGGCTACTTATCCACAGCGGCTGATTCGCCGACCGAAGAAAAGTGGATTGAGATCGATCTGCAGCGGGGCTTTCATATTGATGAGGTGCGTCTGATTCCGGCGCGGCCGGTGGACCGGCCCGACATTCCAGGCTGGGGAGTGCCGCAGAGCTTCCGGATTGAAGTCGCCAACAACGCCGACTTCTCTGACGCTCAGCCGCTTTGTGATTTTTCAAACGTGCTGGTCAAGCATGAAGCCAATCAGGCGCTGGTGCTGCCAGCGGATCTCAGGCAGGCGTTTTCCCGAGGCGACGTGGCACCGGCGGCAGGTGTTCGGTTTCCCTTTCCGTCGGGATCCTTGTTTGGTCGTTACGTCAAACTGACCACCAATGTGCTGGATTCGCGCAACGCTCCCAATTACCTGGCGCTGGCTGAGATTCAGATCTGGTCAGAGAACACGAATGTGGCACTGGGACGTCCCGTCAACGTCTCTGATGCCGCGGGTTCCGAATACGGACAACGCTGGTCCCCGGCTTTTCTGGTGGACGACTTTTCCAGTTCGCACAAGCTGGCGTCATCGGTGGAATGGCTGTCGCAGATCGCTCGGCGGCGTGACATTGAAGAGCAACTAGTTTTGTCTGACGAGAAGTTTCAGGCGGCTGTCAGCCGCTTCTGGCAGCGTGCCCGCTGGGCCGTAGGTGCCTTGATGCTCGGAGTGGCGTCGTTCGTAGCCTTCGTTGTGTGGCGGCAGCATCATCGCCTGCAGTTGCAGACCGAACGCCTCCGCAGCCAGATCGCCAGCGACCTGCACGATGACATTGGCAGCAACCTGGGCACGATTGCACTGCTGTGCCAGACGTTTGGCGTGAAGGGCAACTTTGAAGAAGTTCAACTCAATATTCAGGAGATTCGCACGATCGCGTTAGAGACAGGCGATGCGATGCGTGACATTCTGTGGCTGATGCGCGGGCTATCGACAGGACTCGACGAGTTCATCGGTCGCATGCGCGTCATCAACAGCCGCATGACGCAGGGCTATGAGACGCAGTTCACTTCTCCTGACCAGGTACCGATCTACTTCGTCGATCTGGCCTGGCGCCGGAACGTGTTCCTGTCGTTCAAAGAGACTCTGTACAACGCCGTGCGACACAGTCGAGGTTCCAAACTGGAAATCATCGTGCGGATCGAACACGGGGTTTTCGACATTGAAGTCACTGACAACGGCACCGGTATTATTGCCGGTCCGACGGACGGCGGTTACGGCCTGGGTAACTTGAAGAAGCGACTGGATGTTCTGAACGGGACGGTGGAGGTCGTCAGCTCGCCCGGCAAAGGCACGACCGTTCGTCTGAAGGCGCCACTGACAGGCAAAGTGTTGAGGCGTTTCAAACGAACGTCCTGAAGCGAAGGTAATTACGGCAGAAGTCAGTCTGCACGATTCATACAGACATCAGCAAAGAAACCTGGAAATGATCGACTCATCTGCGGTTCGAGTCTGGTTGATTGAAGACAACGAACGCCTGCGCAAGACGCTGGCTACGGCGATCAATGCGATGCCCGGCTTGTACTGCGACGCCGACTTCGGCGCCGTTGAACCGGCTCTGGCGTATATCGCTGGGCACACGCCGCCCAGCATCATTCTGCTGGACATTGGCCTGCCGGGGATTGATGGCATCGCCGGCCTGCCGCGCATTCGAGCCGCCGCACCCGCCGTGAAGATTGTCATCCTGACGGTCTTCGACGACCACGACCGGGTCTTCCGCGCTGTGTGCGCCGGTGCCGATGGTTACCTGCTCAAGACGTCTCCGATGGAGCGCATCAGCGAAGCCATCCGCGAAGTCTCACGCGGCGGCGCGTCGATGAATCCCGAGATTGCTCGCAAAGTGCTCGATCTGTTCTCAGGCCAGAAGCCCAAGCAAGGCGACCAAGGCCTGACTGAACGCGAGCTCGATGTGCTGCGCCACGTGGTGAATGGCCTCACCAAGAAAGAAATCGCCGCGCGACTGGACCTCAGCCAGCATACAGTCGACTCCCACCTGCGCAACATCTACCAGAAACTCCACGTCAACAACCGCGCCGGCGCCGTCGCCACTGCGCTTCGCGAGCGACTGGTGTAGTACTGCCAGCAGCCCGTTGTTTCTGCAGAGTCAATACCGCCGTTCCAAGTCAGAATGTCGCAGCGGAAAGAATTGCAAAGTTAAGCAACAGAACAACCAAGGCACACAGCGGCCATCTCTGCAAGAGGGTATGAATGGCACGCCGCAAGCTATGGAAGATGATCGAACTGGGGCAACGCGAACACACAGATTTCGTGGAGTCCATTGCTGCCACGAAAGTCCCCGGTCAATTTATCATAGGGGACCGAAGCGGTGCTTGGTTGAAGGACGTGATCTCTGAGACCTGTCAGAGAATTTGGTCACAACGCTGTCATGCCGTCGCAGTTAGCGAGCAGTATATTGCTCTGGCTAGCGTCTCTAAGTGTGTCATTCTGAACGCCGATGATCTTACTGTTGCCACAGTCAAAGAGTTAGATACCAATTTCCTGTGCCTGATTGGCAATCATTTACTGACACGCTCTAGCCAAGATGATTTCGGGACCGTTTTCTCAATCAACAACCAAGTGTTTTCCGCGTCGAAACTGAAGAGCTTTAGTGCTTGGGATGCGGCATTTCTCGATCACCAGACTATTTTCGGATGGGGCGGTCGATACATCCACATTTGGAAGAAGGGCTCAGGGCGTTGGAAGCGTGTCCGTGAAATGGAACTAAGCTCCGACGCTCGCCTGACGGGCTGTCCAGCAAAAGCCGATGGCGAGGTTTACTTCGCTGAGGGCACTAAGGTGTTCTTATGGAACTATCAAACTGACGCGAAAGCTGTCGTTTACAAAGCACGGTCCCCAGTGACGAGCTTGTGCTACCTGCGCGACCGTAAGATGCTGCTCATCGGCGATGAATCTGGTGTGGTCACGTTGCATAACGATGCGTCTCCGAAAAGGTCGTCCCGGCTCAAAGTTCATTCGGACTGGATCAATCATCTCGCTGCAACAGAGCAAGGCTGGGTAATTTCGGCCAGCAGGGACCGAACAGTCCGAAGTTGGAGCCTGGATGCTCGACCTAAGAATTTTGATCCGATGACCTGCCCCGCTGGAGTTGATGCTGTCGCTTGGAATGAAGAACTGAAATTGCTTGCCGCTGGAGGATGGGATGGCCTGTTGAGAATCTGGAACGCAAAGGGAGAACTCATCCTTGAGCACGTTCTCCGCGCTGGTGCACTGATCTGCTTTCTAGAGTTTGGCCCCTCGAACACCGTGATTGTGGGCTATGGAAAGGACGTCGTTAGTTTCGAGCGACTGTCTTTCGTCGCGCCCGTTGCTTCACAGCCTCTCTACTCGAACGTGTCGCGCCGGGACAGTTCCGTATTTTATTGGCGCTGCGGTTCACTGAAGTATGCAGAGCTAAATGAATCAGGTGTGATCATTCGCGATGTCGTAGCAGACTCCGAATCAGCGTCATTCATCGAGATGGATGAGATTTTCTTTGCGCAAGGCTGGCTGCTCGCACTGTCAAACGATCGACAGTTACTCGCACTGTGCAATTCGTTTGCTGAGTACTGCGAGGTTCGGGTTTATCACGTCCCATCCAAGACATTGCGGGTTCGCGAGGTATTTCTCATCACGTATCCGCCTGCTTCGCTTGCGGTCTCGAATTCAGGGCAAGTGATTATTGGATGGATAAAGAATGAAATCACAACCCTGAACGAAGACGGAGAACAGGTTTCTCTCGTGAAGTTTGACGCCGATGCGCCAGTCTCGTCGGTGCAGATTTCTGAGTCGGGCAACACGATTGCTTGCGGCCTCGGAGACAGTCGATGCTTTATTCTTGAACGTCGTTAGCAAACAGACCGAGATCGCAGGAGGCTTGGACGACTTGCACCCTTGAGCTGCTTGCACCGGGATTGGTCTGTGGTCGCGGGGGCGAGCGATCCGGATGATCCGGATGGAAGATCGCACGTTCCCGCAGTCAGAATGCGACAACCAGCCGCGGGGAATAGTTGATGATCGCGTGATGGAAGGGGCGGTTCATGTACTACGATCGAAGACCACTCCACCTGCGCGACAAGAGATCGCAGTACGCGGTTTGCGCTTTCTGCTTGGTCACTTGCACCGTGTTTCGAGGACCACTGCCCCTTTGCGTATTCGCCGTCTTCTTTTCAGACGACCTCCTGGACATGGTCAGTGACCTCTCGTGCAAGCCGATCACCGCCAAGTACACCACCTACTTTCGCACCGCCGGCATCATCGGGGCCACATTACTCGCGCTCATGTACTCCTGCTCCAGCCAGGACTCCGAAAGCCTGAGCTGGGTGCATGTCCCTGTCGTCTTTTTAGCCGTCGCGGCCGCCCTGTCTCTCAGGTCGTTCATCGCCGGGGCGTTGGGAATGCGAGGCTAGCCACAACTGCCTGCGGCTGCGGGTGAATCCTGCGGGGTAGGTCAGAGGCCTTGAGCCACCTTCTGGCGTTCGCAATTCAAACGACTTAACCGGGTTTGTGGTCCGCGGCCGATCAAGGTAGAGTGAATGGTCCATCGGTAGATTTCGATGGGTGATGTTCTTTCGGCTGAGTTTCGGATCAAACTTCACGCTCGACCGGTGCTGTCGAGCGACGGAGATGCAGCATGCTGAGCCTGTTTGGACCGCAGTTTCCGGGGGCGAATGGCCTGACTCGACGCGAGATGATTCGGGTCGGCGGTTTGTCGATGAGCGGCGTCGCGCTGAGCGATCTTCTGGCTCGGGCAGCTACGGCGGAAACGGCGAAGGGCGGCTCGCACGGTGCCGGGTTTGGGCGGGCGAAACGCTGCATTCTGCTGTATTTGTCCGGCGGACATCCACAGCACGACATGTTCGATCCGAAGCCGGATGCGCCCGTCGAGATTCGCGGCGAGTTCGACACGATCGCTACTTCGGTGCCGTCGATCCGCTTTGGTGAGCATTGCCCGCTGTCGGCCAAACTGATGGATCAGATGGCTCTGATCCGGTCCATGAATCACACGCACAACGATCACGGCCGCGGTTCCTACTGGATGTTTACCGGGGCGATGTATCCGGGTTCCGTGCCCGATGTGAACTCGATGACCCGTCAGGACATGCCGCACCTCGGCTCGTGCATGGCGAAGGTCGCTCCCGGCAAGGGGCCGATGTTCCCGTTCATCATTGTCCCGCATCGCATGGACGTGGCTGGCGGGCGTCGAGCTGGTCAGTTCGCTGGCATGCTGGGGCCGAAGTACGACCCCATGCTGACGGGTGGCAATCCGAACGAAGACGGCTTCAAGCTGGAGCATCTGCCGCTGGTACCTAACGAAGATCCGAGTGTCATCAAACGCCGGATCGGACTGACCGACCAGCTCAATCAGCAGGTCGAGTATCTGCGCGACGGTTCGTTGGCACAGTCGCTCAAAGAGAACCAGATCAAGGCGCTGGACGTGGTTGGCTCGGAAGCCGTCCGCCGCGCAGTGGATCTCTCAGGTATCGATACCGCGACTCGCGAGCGATATGGACGAAACCTGTTCGGCCAGTCCGTGCTGCTGGGACGACGTCTGCTGCAGGCTGGAACTCGGCTCGTGCAGTGCAACTGGCAGCGTACTCAAGGCAAGAACGGTTTCGCCTGGGACACTCACTGGAACAACTTCACGGCGCTGAAGGAAGAACTGATCCCGGCGTATGACAAAGCGTTCTATGCGCTGATGACGGATCTCGCCCAAACCGGTGAGCTGGCCGAGACGCTGGTGATCGTGGCGTCCGAGTTTGGTCGCTCACCCAAGATCACCTTGAAGAACGGCGGTCGTGAGCACTGGCCTGAGGTCTACAACGTGCTCTTCGCCGGCGCTGGAATTCAGGGCGGTCAGGTCTACGGCTCGACGGACAAGATCGGCGCGTATCCCGCCGAGAACCCAGTTGGCCCGGCCGATTTCGTGGCCACGATCTATCACATGCTGGGCATCGACCCGCACATGGAACTGCACGATCACCAGAATCGCCCGTTCCAACTGACGAAGGGCAACCCGTTCCCGCTGCAGATGGTTTGAGACCTTTGCCAGAGACGGGATGGCAGTTTTGTAGGTCGGACAAGCCTGTCCGGCCTACTTGCCGTTCTGGTTCCAGCGGTTCACTGGAACTCTACACGTAGTATGGAATCGGCATTTGGGCAGCAGCCGGGTTCGACAGAAACTGTGGCGCCGGGATCGCTTGATGGGCGGCATCCAGACGGGTGTTGTCGGGCATTTCCGGCATCAACGGTACAACCATGCCGGATTGCTGGCTCATCATCAGTTCTTGAGCCTCTAGGTCCGCGTCTTTGCGGCGCATTTCGTCGAGCACGATCGGATGCCAGTCTGAATCTTGCCGCACCATCGCGGGGATGTAGTTGTTGCGAGCCCACTGACGCAGGCGCAGTTCGGCGATGAAGTCCACGGGTTGAGTCTTGAAGCTCGTCATGTGCTGAAACCTCAGGCGCTGAATCTTTAGGCAACGATCTCGTCGATGAACGCAGGAAGACGGCGGGGCTCGTGTTGGCTGCCTGCCATGCCAGAACCGTCGCAACGGGGCCTCGGCACGCACGTCATGCGCAGTGGTGAGATGCCTTCCAAGGATCGGTCCGAATCCAGCCTGAGGAGATGGAATCCCGCCGCGGCGAATTCAACTCGACCAAGGTCCCGGCGAGCGCGAGGGTGGTGACTGAACTAATTCCTGAAGCCAAGGCGCCGATTGTCCCGAAGACACCGAGTTCGCGGGCCGGTTATGCGGATTGCGCCGGAAGAAAAACGCAGAGGAACCGAGAGCCACTAAGCCGACCTGGTGGATTTCAAAGTTCGCCCGGTTGCGAGACTACACCGCTGCGACAACTGCCGCAGCCTGACCGTTGTTGGTGATATTGATGCTCACCACCAGTTTGTTGGTGACCGGCAGCGCCTGGCCGTGCACGACGTTCAACGGACACGCCGGATCAAGCGTCTTGTAGTTCAACGTCGCCGGGACCACTCCGTGATTCAGGGCCAGCAGCGAGGCGGCCAATTCCAGCGTGCCACAGGCCGCTCCCGAGTTTCCAAGGAAGCTCTTGGGAGCTGTCACCGGGATGTCGTCGCCGAACAGCTTGCGGATGGCATTGGCTTCGGCGATGTCGACCGTCGGGTGGCTCAAGCCATGAGCGTTGATGTGGCCGATGTCCTTCGCGCTGACTTCAGCTTGCAGCAACGCTTTCGTCACGGCGTTGGTCACTGCGACTTCGAAGTTGGGCGTACCATTCCGGCTGATTGCACAAGAAGAACCGGCACCGAGCAGGCGTCCGATGATGTTGGCTCCGCGGGCCTTGGCGAAGTTCTCTTCCTCAAGGATGAAGCTGCAGGCACCTTCACCGACGACTTCGCCGCGACGACTCGCATCAAACGGGCGGCTCCAGGTTGCCGGGTCTTCGCCCGGGAAATCAGCCAACTTATCCCACAGAGCTGCGTGCAGGCACTTCACGGCATGAATGCGCACGCCACAGGTTCCCGCCAGCATGATGTCCGCGCGGTCACGCTCGATGATTCGTAGCGCTTCACCCAGCGTGGTGTTGCCGGAGGCCTCGGCCATAGTCAACGAGTTGTTCGGTCCGCGTGCGTCGAGATGAATTCCAATGTGACACGCAGGCATGTTCGGCAGATATTTCAACAGCCAGAGCGGCTCCATTGTGAAGAGGCCATGCGGGCCCCATTCGTTGAAGTCGAAGGGGCCATTCGGAGCCGCCGCGAAGCAGGGATCCTGCAGCGTGGACGGGGGTGACAGCATCTGATTCGCACCGAACTCGATGCCCAGACGGTCATGATCGAGCGCGGGCAGATCCAAACCGGCATTGGCGACTGCGAGATTCGCTGACGCCGCCCCGATTTGAATCTCGCGGCACATGATGCGGATGCTCTTCCGCTGCTCTTTGAGGTAGACCTTCTTGGCCGATTCTTCGGTGAAGTCCTTAACCTCGCCAGCGACGTTGCCGGGCACGGCGGTGGCGCTCAGGCGTTCAATCGTGGAGAGGCCACTCTTCTGCGCCGCGATCGAATTCCAGAAGGCATCAACGCCGATACCAACTGGGCTGATGATCCCAACACCGGTGATGACCACGCGACGGCGCGAGCTGTTAGATGTGCTCATGACTCGAAGTGCTATCCGAGGAAAAGGCGGGCCATCGCGGTTGCGATCAGCCCAGAAGCAGCTGGTGAGTGCCATCCAGAGACGACAAAAGCACCCAACCAGCCGGAATTTTCAGGCGGGAACGTTATCGGAAAGACACATAGCAAAGAGAACTCGGCCGCCTTTTGCAAGGTTGACCGGGCCAGTCTGGCGACATCGCGGTCGATTCAACTCATCGCCGCCGTTTGATTTGTGAAAGATCGTTCCACCGTCAATATCCCACAGCTCGGCTCCCAAGGGGCCGGGACACCGCCGGTCTCCACAAAAAGGGACGTCGTCTGAACGCTCCGGCCTGTGGACCGGTTCTAAATGTCCAGAGAAACGTCCAGAGCGTGACGACCTGCTAATCACCACGCTCTGGGAACAAATGTGCCTGCTGCGACCCATCAATGCCCCAACTCTCAGCCGCCGGTTTCTTTGATGACGGCGGCAATGGCGTCGCAGAGGGGTTCACAATTGGACGTCGTGATCCCGGCGACGTTGATGCGGCCGTCGCGTACGGCGTAGATGCCGAACTTCTCCTTCAACAGATCCACCTGCTGAGCCGTCAGACCGGTGTAGGAGAACATGCCGCGTTGCTTCTCGATGAACTTGAAGTCGCGAGAAGGCAGCTTCTTGGCCATCGTCTCGGTGAACAGCTTGCGCATGCCGTTGATGCGGTTGCGCATGCCGGCCAGTTCGTTCTCCCACTGAGTCCGCAGAGCGGCGTCAGCGAGGATTTCACGCACGATCGCGCCGCCGTGAGACGGCGGGTTCGAGTAGTTCGTGCGGATGGTGGACTTCACCTGGCTGGCCACTTTCATCGCGGCTTCGGCCGACTTGGTGACGACGGTCAGTGCGCCGACTCGCTCGTTATAGAGTCCAAAATTCTTGGAGTACGACGACGCAACCAGCATCTCAACGCCAGGCCGAGCGAGTTCTCGCAAGGCCACTCCGTCGGGCTGCAAGCCATCGCCGAAGCCAAGGTAAGCGAAGTCCAGCAGCGGCAGGATGCCTCGTGCGTAGACTGCGTCCGCAATCTGCTTCCACTGCTCGGCGGTCGGGTCGGCACCGGTCGGGTTGTGACAGCACGCATGCAGACAGATGACATCGCCAGCCGGAATCTGATTGATGGAAGCCAGCAGGCCCTTGATGTCGACTCCATGCGAAGCGGCGTCGAAATAGGCGTACTCTTTCGTCTTCAGCCCGGCCGACTGAAAGATCTTCGGATGATTGGGCCATGTCGGCGCGCTGACCCAGACGGTTGCATTCGGCATGTGCGAATGAATGAAGTCCGCGGCGACTCGCAGAGCTCCAGTGCCACCCGGCGTCTGAGCCGTGTGCGTGCGCTTGCCGGTGACCGCTTCATGTTGTCCGCCGAACAACAATTGCTCGGTGAACTGACAAAATTCGGCGAGTCCATCAATCGGCAGATAACTCTTACTCTTCTCGCGTTCGAGCAACCGGCGCTCGGCTTCTTTCACCACTTCAGGGATGGGCGTCTTACCGGATTCATCTTTGAAGACACCGACACTCAGGTTGACCTTCTTCGGGTTCGAGTCCTTATTAAAGGCTTCGGAAAGGCCCAGGATGGCATCGGGTGGGGCGGCCTGAATGTGCTCAAACATAGCGAGATTCTCTCAAAATCAGCGTGGTAGAGACCACGGCGGGTCTCGTGGAAACCAAACGGGTCAGGATTGTTGAAGTGGCTAATTGCAGCGTCAAGAGATGGGGCGAAGCCGCGACGGTCTGGGGGGATTTTGACGATTGCGCGGAGGTTCTTCTCAAGTTACGTCGAGTCGCTGACGAAACTTTATGAGAACTTAGGACCGAACCAATCTCGACAAAATGTGATTTCATCAGAAGTTGTGATTGACTGATTTTTCGCAAGTAGGCTAAAAGTCAAATCACACACATGACGTAATAGTTTTCACCGATGATTGGCTCCTGAGTTCTCCGGTCACTGACACGTGACCACGTCTGGCGATTAGTTCGATCGTTGATCGAACATTCGAATTGACGAACGAATTGCTTTACGGGTGCCGAGTTCGTTCGTCTTCTTCCACAGGAGAGGTACCCCACTGGTTTCACAGGAGCCAACGGATTATGGCAACAAAGTCGACAGGTAAGACCGCTGCGAAGTCTGAGAAGGCCGCTACAAGCAAGACGACAGCTAAGCCAGCCACCAAGGCTAAGGCTGCGGCCCCCGCCAAGAAGGGTGCGAAGTCTCCCAAGGCACGCACGGGCGCGAAGAAGTCCAGCTAACGTCGACAAGTGGACTACAAAGAAAAGGCCGAGCGTTCACGCTCGGCCTTTTCCTTTTGATAGGCCACTGAGTTTATCCCAGCATCAGACTTTGGCCTTCCGGACAACGATCCAGCAACGGACACGACGAACAGCCGGGATTACGGGCCGAGCAGACTCGGCGGCCGTGGCGAATCAGTTGAATGTGAAAGTCCAACACGCGTTCGGACTGCACGAGGCTGGCCAGCTCTTCGTGAGCATCGGCTTCATTTGTCTTTGGTCCGATCAGTCTCAGGCGCTGGCTCACGCGATGCACGTGAGTGTCCACCGGCAAGATTGGTTTGCGGCAGGCGAACAGCAACACGCACGCCGCTGTTTTAGGCCCAACGCCGGGGAAGCCGCGCAGGTACTCCACAGCTTCACCGAGAGGCCAGTCGTGCAGGAACTCCAGAGACAGTTCGCAGCGTTCGGCGTGCAGTCGCTGCAGCACCGTCTGAATTCGCGGCGCCTTTTGATTGGCCAGCCCGGCGATGCGAATCGCGTCGGCTACCTCTTCAACCCGCGCGGTCCGTACCTGTTTCCAGTCTCTGAAGCGGGACTTCAAGTCCGCGAATGCGGCTCCGCTGTTTGAGTCGGTCGTATTCTGCGACAGGATGGTTGCAATCAGTTCATCGAGCACTCGCAATTGCTCAGGTGGCTCAACCGGCCCATAAGCGCGCTCCAGCCGCCGCAAGATAAGATTGATATCGGCTCGAGATGGTTTGCTCTTTGATGCGCCGGGCATGGGGACGACTGTGGAATGTTATCGACGGAATGTTATCGACGATTCAGGCGTGCCAATGATGCTCAGTCGCGTTTGGCAGCAGCCCGACGATGCTCCTTAAAGAACTTGACGATGGTCGGCGCGGCATCCGGCGGGAACTGATGACCGCCATCGGTGATGAATGTCACCACGGGAAACCCATCCGGGGAAGGATAACGCACGCAGTGTGGTTCCCATTTCTCCCCGTCCGCCTGGCAGTGATTCATTCTCCGCAGCAGATCGATCGTCAGCTTCTGCCACTCGTACTTGACGAGCTTGTCGTTCTCACCAGCCACATGCAGCACAGGTTTCGGCTTCAGCTTGGTGCGAGCGTCCTTGGGAGGCGCGGACGCAGAAGGTGCAACAGCCGCAAAGACCTCACCGCGATTCGCCCACAGCAGATAGGTGAAGCTGCCGCCGTTGGAATGGCCGGTGACATAGATGCGGTCCTCATCGACCTTATAGTCCTGCTTCAGACTGGCCAGCACCGCATCAAAGAACTTCAGATCGCGATCACCCTGATCGCCTTTGTCATGCTGCCAGCCGAACTGCTTGCCTTCGGGATCGGTGATCCGACCCGGGGTCTTCAGCCCCTGCATGTAAACCACGATCGCTTCCGGCCAGTGCCGGTGATACTGAAAGCTGCGCGCCGCCTGATTCATGGTGCCGCTGTGACCATGAAACGCGAACACCACCGGCAACGCCTGCGTCTTTGAGTTCGCCGGCAGGTGCAGCAGCGCTTCGCGGTCAACTTCATCGACCTTCCATTCGCGACGTTGCAGGTCCCCAAGTCTTCCGGGAGTGTTCTGCGCTAGAGCCGTCTGGCAACACAGCAACGCCACAATCAACAACAGTCGGCGGGTCATCGTGAACTCCGACAGAAAAAGAGAGTTTTGGCACCCACCGGACCGCAGTGGCATCGTTCAAGACAGCAGTTCTTTGACGACGTGCTGCTGTTCAACACCGGTCAGGCGTTGGTCAAGGCCCTGGAAGCGATAGGTGAAACGTTCATGGTCGATGCCGAGGCAATGCAGCAAAGTGGCATTCAGATCATTCAAATGACAAGGCTTGTCGACGACGTTGTAACTGAAGTCGTCGGTCTCACCGTACACGGTGCCACCCTTGATACCGCCGCCAGCCGCCCACATACAGAAATTACGCGGATGATGGTCGCGGCCGTAGTTGTCTTTGGTCAGTGTGCCTTGCGAATAGACCGTGCGACCGAACTCTCCGCCCCAGACGACCAGAGTATTATCCAGCAACCCGCGCTGCTTGAGGTCTTGCAGCAAAGCCGCCGCTGGCTGATCAGTATCGTTACATTGCAACCGGATTTCGCTCGGCAGTTGGCTGTGCTGATCCCAACCGCGATGCAACACCTGCACCACACGTACGCCGCGTTCGATCATGCGGCGAGCCAAGAGGGCACTCGCGGCAAACGTGCCGGGTTTGGTGACATCAGGACCGTACATGTCGAGGGTTGCTTGCGACTCACCCGACAGGTCGACGAGTTCCGGCACGCTGCGCTGCATGCGGAACGCCATCTCATACTGCGTCATGCGCGTCAAAGTTTCGGGGTCTGCAAAACGGTCGAAGGTGCGCTGATTGAGCTGCCCCAGAGTATCCAGCATGGCGCGGCGGTTGCGTTCATCGACGCCGTCCGGGTTCTGAATATAGAGCACCGGGTCGCCCACACTTCTCAACGCGACGCCGGTGTACTTCGATGCCAGAAACCCGCTGCTCCACATGCGCGTGAACAACGCCTGCGCCGCGTTCTTGGACTTCCAGTTCGGCGTCAGCACTACGAACGCTGGCAGATCATTCGTAACCGCCCCCAAGCCATAGCCCAGCCATGAACCGATGCTCGGCTTACCGGGCACTTCGCTGCCAGTCATCACGTAGGTGCACGCCGGATCGTGATTGATGGCATTGGTCTGTACCGACCGCACGACCGCAATGTCGTCCACGTGCTTGGCGGTGTGGGGCAATAACTCGCTGACCCAGGTGCCGCTACGACCATGCTGAGCAAACTTGAATGCCGACGGCGCGACCGGAAAGCGCTTCTGGCCGCTGGTCATCGTGGTGATACGCTGACCGTTACGAATGCTGTCCGGCAGGTCCTTGTCAAAGTACTCGCCGAGCTTTGGCTTATGGTCCCACAGGTCCAGCTGCGAGGGGCCTCCATTCATATGGAGGTAGATCAGCGACTTGGCTTTCGGCGGAAAGTGCGGCAGGTCCGCCACTCCCGGCTGCACCCGTTCGGCCGCGCAGGCCGACTGCAGCAACTGCGGAGCCAGCATGGCGAGGCCGATGCTACCCATACGCAGCCCTGTGCTGCCAAAGAACTGCCGTCGATTCAGCTCCGCCAGATGTTCGCAGAATGGATTCATCGCCACAGCCTCGGAAACGTCGATGTCAGATGTTCCAAGACTCCATCATCCGCCGCGCTCGCGGCACATTCAAGCCGAACGCGGCAGACAACCTCAGCCTGCGCGCGAACAGGCCATCCCGACTAGCGACGTTTCAGGAACGCAGCAGTTCTGAGATCGGCTCACCAAACGGCAGGATCGGCATCGGACGTCCGCGACGGTCCAGGAACGAGTCTGTGTAGTCGATGCCCAGATGACGATAGACGGTGGCCCACAGATCGTTCGGCGTCAGCGGCCGATCCGCGGGGTGCTCACCCTTGGAGTTCGTCGAGCCGACAATCTGGCCGGTACGCATGCCGCCGCCAGCCAGGATCATCGACATGGCCTGCGGCCAGTGATCGCGACCGGGCTGCATGACTCCTGTCTGTGATCCGACAGAGTTCTCAATGCGCGGCGTGCGACCGAATTCGCCGGTGACGACGATCAGGGTCTTCTCATCCATGCCACGTTGATACACATCATCAATCAAGGCCATGACGGCTTGATCGTAGATCGGCAGGCGGACGTTGAGGTCGTCCCAGATGTGGCAGTTCACCGCGTGCGAGTCCCAGTTGTAGACACCCTGCTTCAGGAACGGCACGTTCGACTGGTAGGGGTTTTCCATAACGACGGTTACGAAGCTAACGCCGGCTTCCACCAGACGCCGAGCCATCAAGGCTCGCTGGCCCCAGCAGTGGCGGCCGTAGCGATCGCGGACGACTTCCGGTTCTAACGTCAGGTCAAACGCTTTCTTGGCGCGGTCGCTCAACAGCATGCTGACCGCGCGCTGTTGATAACGGTCGATGGAACCCATCACGCCCGCAGCGTCCATCTGGCGTTCAATACGATCCAGATTGTTGAGCAACGACATGCGGTCGCTGACTCGATCTTGGGACGTTCCCGTCGGCGCGATGTTCGGCACCGAAAACCTGGGCGACATTGGGTCGCCTTCAACGTTAAATGGCAGGTAAGACTGTCCGAGATAAGCGGCGCCCTGCGCGAACACATCGTTGGTGCGTCCACCTGGATTCATCGAGATGTAGTTTGGAATTCCGCGATCGATCCATTCGCGGCACTTGGCGACGACCGATCCCGTCGCCGGAGCGTCGTTCACGGTGTCGACCGGAGTATTGGGAATGCGGCCCGTCATCAGGCGTTTGTGACCGCCACCGTGGTCGGCGAAGTTGTGAGCGACCGAACGCACGACCGAGTACTTGTGAGCCAGCTGGGCGTGATGCGGCATCAATTCGCAGACGTCCAAGCCCGGCACCGTCGTGGGAATCGGGGTAAAGACGCCGCGATAGTCCGACGAAGCCTTCGGCTTCATGTCGTACATGTCCATATGCGGCGGACCACCAGGCAACCAGATGAAAATCACCGACGTGTCCGGGTCAACTCGCCGTCCGGCTTCCGCCGCCTGAGCTTGCATCCGAAATAGGTCCGGCAGGGCGAGGCCGCCCAAGCCAAGGGCTCCCGCAGCCAGGCATTCGCGACGCGTGACAGGGCCAGAACACAGCGATTTCCCGAAGTTCATTGATCAAGCCTCAAGGCGAGTCAGTTATTGTTCCGCAACGGAAGTTTGCGATCAAAAATCGTATTGGCAAGTCGATTCGGACGCGAGGGGCTCCTTCGCATCCACATCCGACCGGCTCATGAAGCAATCTCGGCGACGGTCTCTCAATGACATGATTCATTTTTGGACCTTCTCGGCGCGATGGCATCTTCGAACGCTCGATACGCCAGATTTGACCGCAAGCAACTCATCCGGCAGCGCATGAAAGAGCTCCCGGCGCGACACGTTTGTGGTCTCACCGGGAGCTCCTCTGAATGCTATCTCACCGTTCCTGCCGCGAATCAGAAATCGCAGCCGCGGAAGAACAGCAGGATGATAATGATCGGCAGGGGCAACCCCAGCAGCCAGCCGGCCATCGCATACTTCACCTTACCCGCGCGTGAATGCCCTTGGTTGGGGGTCGTTCTGATTGTATTCATGATGTGTTCCTCGGTATTTCCTGATGAAACTGACTTGGTGAGTCAGCATGCATGTCAAACGCGTGATCGATCACCGGGAGCAATTGCGAATGCCGTGCCAGTCAATCGTCGCTGATCGCTCCGTGATCCGAAGGACTTGATCTGCATCCAACTCCGGCTGCAGATTCTCTCGTTCTTCTGCTTTAGCATTGCGTAATTTGCAGCAGCGGCTTCACCAAACCGCATCAAGTTATGCGCAGAGTGGCAGATCTTTGACCGATGCGCGCTGAGCCGCAGATTTTGCTCGCGTTGCATCTTCGACGATGCAATGGCGATGGTGGGTAGCGACTTAGGGCTAGATGTTGGTATCTATATCGAACCGCCACGCGTCCCCTTAAAGAGGTTCGGACAGACCATGAATCCAACACCTGCCTACGGTGCGAAGCCGACGAAGCCTGCTCGGATGCTTAAGGAGAAGATGCAGCATGGGCACACAGTTTTTGGCACGCTGATTCAGCATGCTGTCGTGCCAGCAATCGTAGACTTCATTCCCGACGGCTCGATTGATTTTGTGGTCGTCACGGCTGAGCACAATGCGCTCGACATCGCCGACTTCCTGCCGCTGCGATATGCACTGGCATCAAAGGGCATCGCCTGCCTGGCACGGACCCACAGCCGCGATGCGGATGACGTCGCCAAGGTGTGCGACTCATTTGATGGTGTCGTCATTCCCTACGCGGAGGATGTGGAGCAGCTGAAACGACTCGCTGCCGCTGCCGTTTATCGACCGCTCAAGGGCGAGGCACTCGAACGAGTGATCAAGGAAGGTCGTTGGCCCAGCGAGAAGACGCGGCGCTATGTGACCGAGGAAAAGTGCGCGGACACTTTGTTCGTCCCCATGATCGAATCCGTTCGCGCCGTTGAAAATCTGGATGCCATCTGCGCGATTCCCGGCGTCAACGCGCTATTCATCGGCCCCAACGATCTGACGACCAACATGGGCATCCCCAATGAGTACGACCACCCCGACTTCATCGCGATGGTTCGTCGAATCATCGACGCTGGAGAGAAACGTCACATTCCGGCGGGCTCGTGGTTCGGCAAGCTGGAGCAGCAACTCCGCACCATCCAGCACGGTTCGCGATTCGTCGTGCACTCCAACGACAGCAGCCTGCTCAAAGACATCATGACCACCACGTTCAGCGCCCTGCGTAAGGGATGAAGTTCGATCCGGCATCGAATCGACTGCCTGTCTGTTGGAAAACATCTGGGCCACGCTGTTCGGTGGACTGCCAGCTACATGGCGCCGCCTTTGAAGACCACGCCCCGCTACAGCGCATCCACCCACGTGGGCAGGAGAGCAAAGACGTTAGCAACGGTCGTGTCTCCACCACTAAGTGTTTTGAAGTCGGCCGTGTCGTTCTCGAGGACATCGGCGCCCGCGCCGCCGTCGAGGGAGTCAACTCCGTCGCTACCGGCTACGGTCGAGTCGTTGCGATTACCACCGCTCAGCGTGTCGGCTTGTGAGCCGCCCAAGAGTGTGTCATTGCCCCCGCCACCGACCAGGACCACGGCGACCGTAGCAAGAGATGCATCGAGCTTGTTGGCTCCGAGTCCGCCGATCAGCGCGATGCGTTCGATGTTTGTTGGAGTTTCGGTGCCACTGCTGACCGAGTTAATCGTGACGCCATTCACGGTGAAGTTTGTGTCACCTTTCTCCAGTACGTAATCGGTTCCGTCGCCGCCTTCGATGAGGTCGTTGCTGCCGCCGCCCGACAAGACATCGTTTCCAGCACCGCCGTTGATGATGTCCGACTTCGATCCACCCAGCAGCGTGTCGTTGCCAGCATCGCCCATCAGCAAAATGGGCAAGTTTGCGTTCCTCGCATCTAAGAAGTTCGCTGCCGCGCCACCGGTGAGATTTATGCGCTCCACATTCGTAATGGTGTCAGTCCCGAAGCCTGCGGTCGTGATGGAGCTTGCCGCTGCTGTACCTGAGATGGTGACGTTGGTATCCAGTACCTCGTTGATTCGGTCAGCATCCGCGCCGCCATCGATTGTGTCACTCCCCGACTCGCCGCGGAGATCGTCAGTACCAGCGCCTCCCGCGAGCGTGTCGTTGCCGATCCCTCCAAAAAGAGTGTCTGCCCCAACTCCGCCGTTGAGAATATCGTTGCTCTGCAAACCGAGAAGTCGATCGTCACCCGCGTCGCCATTGAGCGTGTCGTTTGCCGTACTGCCTTGCAGGATGTCATTACCATCGCCGCCGTTCAGCAGTCCGGAATCGGCCTGGCCGCTGAGGAAATCACTGTCTGCGCCGCCGTTCAATGTGTCCCGGCCCGCGCCGCCCACAAGCACATCATTGCCAACGTCGCCAGAAATCAGGTCATCACCGTTCTGGCCACTGATGTTATCGAAGCCGTCGCCGCCGCTGATGGTATCATTACCACTGCCGGAGAAGACAACATCCGCACCTCCGAGTCCATTAATGACATCGGCCCCGGTGAGGGTGATAATCATGTCTGATCCGGGTGAGCCGATAATTGTATCACTCTGACCATTACCATTGACGGTCGCACCGAGGCTCGCCGCGAAACCGCTCAGGTCAATCCTGTTGCGGCTGATACCACCACCCAAATCCGCGAGTTCAATAGCAGTGAGCTTGTCTGTGACGCTCACTTGTCCGTTTCCAGCGGCCAGCAACGCGGTATTTGTGAGTGTGAGGTTCTGGTCGAACACTTCTTTCAAAAAATCGTTGCCGGCGCCGCCCAGGACTATGTCCGCACCCGCACTGCCCGTCAGAGTGTCATTACCGCCTTGACCGTCCAGTGAGTCCGCCTGATTGCCACCAATCAGCACGTCATTCCCGCCGCCGCCAAACAGCGTAACCGGAATGCCGCTCAACGCCGCATCCAGCCGATTGGCACTGCCACCACCCAGAATTAACGCCTTCTCAAAGCCGCTTAGAGAATCAATCACGGTGCCGTCGCCATTCACGACCGTCAACTGCGACGATGTCAGTGTGAGATCCGCATTGAAGATCTCAAACAACAGATCACTGCCACCATTTCCTGCCAGTAGAGTATTTTGGCCCAACCCACCCGTGAGTGTGTCATCACCATTCCCACCACTCAGCTGATCATTCGCCGTTCCACCTGTCAGCGAATCATTGGCAGTTCCGCCCGACAGAGAATCGTTTCCGTCTCCGCCATCCAATGTGACCGGTATGTCTGCCAAGGTGGCGTCAAAGAGATCATCCTGTAACCCGAGCGATGCTTCTAAGCCGCCTGTAACTGACGCGATGGGAAAACGGAATTCCGCCGTCGTCATGCCTCCCGTGCGCGATGCGACCACGATTTCCTGGCTACCGTTGTCCCGCGTGACCAGAACATCCACTGCAAGACCCGCAGGTGGCGTGAACACAATCTTGCCCTGAACGAGCACCGCTGAAATGGGCTGTGGAATCTCAACGCGTAAAGTGGCGGCTCCTTGCGTGAAGGTCTGGAAGTTCACGCCGCTGACCTTGGTATCCGCGCCTTGCGTCCAACCCGCCCCCATCGTGACCGCGTCATCGCTGTCCCGCCGCACGGTCAGAGTGTTCGTCGATCGGGCCGGATTCGAATTCGAAGTGATATTCAGTACATCGAGCAGATCAAGTGTCAGTGAATTCGCACCATTTCCGCGGAGGTCGATCGTTTCAATGCTCGCGAGTTTATTATCAGCCAAAGTCGTTAGGTTCAATGCGATGCCGGCGCCATCTACACGCAGTGTGTCCGAGCCATTGCCACCATCAACTCGTTGAAAAGTGATCTCTGAAATCGCGAGGATATCCGCCCCTTCGCCACCATAAATGACATCCGCTCCGCCATTACCAATTAGCGTATCATTGCCACGTGCTCCGCTAAGCACATTTGCGGCACTGTTTCCGGTGCACATGTCGTTGGATGTAGTTCCTGAATGCGTTACCGAATTGGTATAATCGTTGCTTCCCAAAAACAAATAGGTTCTGCCCGAAATGACTTTGTCGTTCACTACCCCTGTGCTAAACGGAGCTCCGATCAGAAAATCATCGAAGCCATCGCCATTGGCGTCACCTGCGTTGCTTATCGAGAGGCCACGTCCATCATACTCGTTTGCGCCGAAGATCGTGAGCCCGAGCGCGCCGAGGCCGGATAAATCGATTGTCGTCGGTAGTAGTATTCCGCCGAAAATCAAATAACTTTCGCCAGAATAGGCCTTGGCGTTAGTCGAGCCATCAGCATGGCTGGCACCGATCAAGATGTCGTCGAAGCCATCTCCATTTACGTCGCCTGCGCTGCTGACAGTTCTCCCGCTAAAATCGAACGTATCCGAGCCAGTGATTGTAATTCCGGCTTGTCCTAGAGTCAGGAGGTCGAGAGTCGATGGCAACGAGTCACTTCCAAAGACCACGTAACTCGCTCCGTTGTCGAGCTCATTGTTCGCCCCGTCCGCTGCGAACGCTCCGATGAGCAGGTCGTCAAACCCATCTCCATTCACGTCACCCACGCTGCTTACAGATACGCCACTACGGTCGCCATGATGAGCTCCTAGGATAGTAGCGCCGAACCCGTCCAGATTTCCCAAGTCAAGTGTTGTTGGCAGAGACGCACCACCGAAGACTACATAAGTCTTACCGGCTTCGAGTCGACCCGGCGCCGACACGCTAGCGTTGGGTGCACCGATCAGCAGGTCGTCGAAGCTATCGCCGTTGATATCACCCGCATTGCTTACGGAGAAGCCGCTGTAACTCCCACTTGCTCCGAGGAATGCGGTCGCACGCACACTAATGTTGCCTAAATCGACGGTGGCGGGGAGTGTGGCACCTCCGAAGATCAGAAGGGTTTCGCCGGCCTTGTCTGGCGTGTCTCCAACAGCATTAGTTTGAGGCACCCCGATCAAGAGATCATCGAAACCATCGCCATCGACATCACCCGCGCCGCTGACTGAGGTTCCGCTGAAGTCGTCACTTTCCGCACCGAAGATGGTGATTCCCACAGTGCCAAGGCTGGCCAGGTCGATCGTTCTAGGCAACGATTCGCCACCAAAAACGACGTAGCTTTCACCCGAACTCTGCCTAGTATTCCCCGGCCCATCTGCTCGAGGCGTTCCGATAATCAGGTCGTCGAAACCATCACCGTTTACGTCCCCGGCGGTGCTTACGCTGAAGCCGCTTTGGTCGTTCGTGTCAGCGCCATAGATGATAACTCCCGCAGTACCAAGGTTGGCCAAATCGATGGTAGTCGGCAACGATGCAGCGCCGAAGACTATATAAGTTTTACCTGAGTTGAATCTGGCGTTATCTGTCCGTGTGTCAGCGCGGCATCCGATAATCAGGTCATCGAACCCGTCACCATTCACGTCACCTGCATCGCTTACAGAGACGCCGCTTATGTCGAACTCGGCACCGACGATGACGCTTCCGGCAGCGACGAAGTTGGCGAGGTCAATAGTGATTGGAAGTGCCTCTAGTAAGAGCTTGGTGGCACCATTCTGGTAGCTATTGTAAGTCACTCCATCAACAGTTGTATTACTCGTGCGAGTCCAGCCGATGCCCATGTTGATGGTGTCATCCGCATCTCGGCGGACTTTCAGCGTGTTGACGGTGTGGGACGCGTTGGAGTTTGACGTCAGGTTCAAGACTTCGAGCGCGTTCAGGGTGAGCGAGTTCGCACCGTTGCCGCGCAGATCAATGACCTCGAAACTGGTGAGCTTAGTATCTGCCAGTGTCGTCAGATCCAGAGAAATACCTGCTCCATCAATCCGCAATGTGTCGGAGCCATTGCCACCATCAAGGCGACGAAATGTTACATCTGGAATTGCGACGATATCTTCGCCTTTACCACCATAGATAACGTCCGCTCCGCCATTGCCAATCAGCGTGTCGTTACCGCCTCTTCCATTGATCACGTTCGCAGCGCTGTTTCCTGTGAGTGTCTCGCCCGCCACCGTCCCCTGGTGGGTGACTGAGCTGGTGAAGTTGTTCCCACCGAAGACGACGTAGGTCAGCCCCGTTTCACCGGAGCCCGCTAATTCAGCGCTGGGAGCACCGATCAGCAGATCGTCAAAACCATCCCCATTGACGTCTCCGCCGCTACTCACTGACCGGCCGCTATTGTCCGAAGATTTAGCGCCAAAGATGGTTATTCCTGCGTTTCCGAGAGCGGCAAGATCGATTGTGGATGGCAATATCGATCCACCGAAGATGACGTAGCTCTCGCCAGCGTAGGGTTTGGCATTGCCTGCCGCAGCAGCAAGGTGGGCGCTTATCAAGATGTCAGCGAAACCATCACCATTGACATCGCCCGCCTGGCTCACCGAATACCCGCTTTCATCACGCGTATCCGTACCGAAGATGGTGATTCCGGCAGACCCCAGGTTTGCAAGTTCCAGTCGCGGCGGGAACGATGCCTTGCCAAATACTACATAGCTCTGGCCTGCGTGGGACGTGACGTCGCCGTGAGCTCGAGCCCACTTCGCGCCGATCAATAGATCATTAAAGCCGTCGTTATTGACATCTCCAGCGCCGCTCACCGCGAAGCCACTGACTTCGTTTCGATTTATACCCGCAATAAAGAATCCACCCGTCCCAAGATTGGCAAGGTCGATCGTACTTGGCAGGGACGAGCCGCCGAAAATCAGAGCGCTTTCGCCTGCCTGGCTATTGGCCAAGTAGGCGCCAATCAGCAGATCATCGAAGCCGTCCCCGTTGACATCTCCGGCGCCATTTATGGCGAAACTGCTCAGGTCGACATTAGGCCGAGCTAGGATTGCTTTCCCGAGAGCACCCAGGTTTGCAAGGTCAACGCTTTGGGGCAGAGAACTTCCGCCAAAGATCAGATAAATCCTGCCGGTGTCCAATATGCTACCCGATAGGTCAGCATAGGGAGCAGAGATGAGGATGTCGTCAAAGCCATCACCATTCACGTCTCCCGCGCGGCTTACGTCCAAGCCACTTCGGTCACCCTCTTGTGCTCCAGATACACGGATTCCGGCTGAGCCCAAATTCGCCAGATCGATAGTGGTTGGTAGCGAAGCGCTTCCGAAGATCACGTAGGTTTCGCCGCTGTCCGGCCTGGCGTTGTTCAATCCGTCGGCCCGACAGGCTCCGATCACGATGTCGTCGAAGCCATCTCCATTGACATCTCCGGCCCCGCTCAACGAATAGCCGCTGCCATCCGATGCTTCTGCTCCAAAGATCGTAACTCCAGCCGTTCCCAATGTTGCAGTGTCAATTGTCGTCGGCAACGAAGCTTTGCCAAAGACCAAATAACTCTCTCCGGCATCTGATCTACCGTTGGAAACTGAATTGGCTGTAGGAGCGCCAATCAGCAAGTCATCGAAGCCATCTCCGTTGACGTCCCCAGCGTTGCTGACCGACCAACCACTCTGGTCAACTGAATCTGCCCCAACGATTGTGCTTCCGGCTGCGCCGAGATTGGCGAGATCGATCGTGGTTGGGACGACGCGCGGTTCCAGATGCTCAATAGCGGTAACGGCATGCGGTTGCGCCTGGCGCGAACGGGCTCGGGACGAGGTTGGGCGAGGCGGGGATGGCATGGAGCGGACGGATACCAGCCAGTTGCGGAAGATCATATTGCTTCAGTCTATCTCAGAGATGCTGATCACGGTCGATGTGGTCGCTTGTCACTGTTTCAAGGGCGAAGATTTTGAAGGCGAGTACAGGCTTACGCAACACACATACATCGCATTCTGGACGGGCCGCGGAAGTTGCCTGACATGGGCAGTCAACGACACGAGGTGAGGATGCCTCAGGTTGCATTCGTTCGCCTCACGATGATTGTTGGAAATCGGCTTTGGTGTGAGGTTTGAGTGGTCGCAACCAACGGAGGGAGGCGGGAGAGAAACGTCACATCCCAGCGGGCTCGTGGTTCGGCAAGCTGGAGTAGCAACTCCGCACCATTCAGCACGGTTCGCGATTTGTCGTGCACTCCAACGACAGCAGCCTGCTCAAAGGCATCATGACGACTACGTTTGGTGCCCTGCGGAAGGGATAGAGTCGACCGAACAATGCCGCGGAAGGAGCGACGCTGAGAGCATAGGAAAGTCTGACTCTTGGTCGGCTCATCAGCTGAGAGCAATCGCAACCCACGTCGTCTTGACGCATTGAAGCTCAATGACTGACGACAATCCCTTCGCCGCCACGGATCTCAACCTCGTTGGACACTTCATAGTCGCGGTCCAGATTCGTAGACAGCAAAATGCGTTTAATGCCATCGTTGCGATAAACGACCGGATTGTCTCCGAAGTTTAATACGACGTCCACGCGATGGTTGCCATTCCACCGTTGATAGCCGAGAAGTGGACTCTCCAATTCCAGCGATTGATAGTCGCCGAGGCTTAATACTGGTATGTCTCGCCGCAGCTGTAATAGCCGGCGATAAAGTGCCAGGAGAGAGTGAGGGTTGTCGCTTTGGTCAGACACATTCGCGGTCTGAAAGTCATCGCTGACGGGCAGCCACGGCTCGGCCGACGAGAACCCGGCGTGCAAATCGCGGCACCATTGCATTGGCGTTCGCTCAGGGTCGCGATTGCGCCCGGTGCGTCTGCCTTGTGGATCCCGCGCCTGTTCGGAAGGAATGGGCGTACCGCGCATTCCGATTTCTTCGCCATAGTAATGAGTTGGTGTTCCGCGCATGGTCAACAATAGCATGGCAGCCAGCCGGGTCTGCTCCCCGGGGCAACGTGTTGCTAACCGCGGACAATCGTGCATACTCAAGGACCAGGTGGGCCAACCTTTGCTGCCCACTTTCTGATTATACTCATCCACCACAGACTTCCATTCGTCGCGATCCCAAGAGGTCCAGCATAATCGCAAATTCAAAGGCAGGTGCAGCTCCGGGTGCTCACGGCCGTAGAACGACGCCACTTCTTCCAATGGCAGATAAAGCTCTCCTGCTAACAGTCGGTCCGGGTACTCGTCAGCCACCGCGCGCATTTGAGCGACAATCTCATGAATCCCAGGCTGAGCGCGAGTGTATAGAGGCAGAAGTTTGCTGTCCGGACCGTTGCCGTCAACGTAATCCGGATTCGGTGGATTGTCGCGGAATTGTTCGTCCTTTATCAGCATGTCGAGAGCATCAATACGAAAACCATCGACACCTCGCGCCAGCCAGAAGCGCATGGAGTCAAACATCGCCGCCTGCATGTCGGGATTGCGCCAGTTTAAATCGGGCTGGCTCTCGAGAAAGTGGTGCATGTAATACTGGCCGGTGTGATCATCCCATTGCCACACACTGCCTCCGAACACGCTGATCCAGTTGTTGGGAGGAGAGCCATCCGGCTTGGCATCGCGCCAGATGTACCAATCACGCCTGGGGTTGTCGCGACTTGAACGTGATTCGCAAAACCACGGATGTCCATCCGACGAATGGTTGGGTACCCAATCCAGGATGATTTTCAAGCCGCGGCTATGAGCTTCACCAATGAGGCGGTCAAAATCGTCGATTGTGCCAAACCTGGGTTCGACGCCAAAGAAGTCATTGATGTCGTAGCCCACGTCCAATAGCGGCGAGGGGTAGATGGGCGACAACCAGACTGCATCCGCCCCGAACCACCGGATGTAATCCAGCTTCTCCGTGATACCGTTGATGTCGCCCCAACCGTCGCCGCTGCTGTCGTAAAAGGAAGGAACGAGAAGATGATAAATCACCCCTGACTGCCACCAAGAGGTTCCCTCGTTCATGACTACGCCTCGTCTGAATCCGCTGAAGTGCATCAAATATGATGCATGTAACGAGGGCAAATGATGTACCGGTTGAAAAGTAGACGGAATACGTTGCCTGACCAACCCGGCATACATCTTGCGGCACCACGAGCTATGAACAATGACATCATTCGTACCATTCGCAGGCAGGACTGGACCGCAACCGACCGCGAGGCCGAATCTCTCACCCGAGAATGGCTCGTGACGAACGGCATAGGCGGCTATGCCTCGGGAACGGTGGCTGGAGTCGCAACGCGGCGCTATCACGGCTTGCTCGTCTCCGCTCAGCCCGCGCCTCTCGGAAGGCAAATGCTGTTTCTGCATCTGATGGAGCGCCTGCATTTACCAGACGGATCACTTATTAAGCTGAGTGGGGAGCCTCATGAGCGGAACGACTTGTTTCTCCACGGGGCCGACCACCTGTCCGAGTTTCGTCTTGAGATGGGGCTGCCGACCTGGCGCTATGAGTTTCGGGGTATGGTTTTGGAGAAACAGATCGTCCTTCCGTATGAACAAAATACGGTTTATGTGATCTATCGTCTTTTGGCCGGGGAGCCGGCTCGCTTGAAGCTTCTCCCGTGTCTTCACAATCGCTCCCACGACGCACCGGTGAGCGAACCTTTGCCAGGATCTTTCTCCATTCATGAGAAAGTCGGCCATCTCGAATTCGACTCGCGTCCGGGGCTACCGTCGCTTCGCATGCAAGTTCAAGGCGTGCGTACTGCCTTTACCATCGAGCGAAGCACACTGCCAGAAGTGCTGTATTCGATTGAAGCCAGTCGCGGGTACGAGCGCACGGGAGCTTTGTGGAGCCCGGGTTACTTCCGCGGTGATCTCTCGTGCGATCACTCAATGATCCTGGTGGCGTCTACAGAACCGTGGCAGGTCGTTGAGGCGCTCGATCCGGAAACGGCGCGAGAGATTGAACTCGAACGTAGAAGGCATCTCGTTTCGCAGGCTCCTGCCGCCGCTCGCCAAGGCTTAGGTGCCGAGTTGGTACTCGCCGCGGATCAGTTTTTGATCAAACCGGCAGGTCGCGTGAAGGACGCGGCGCGCATTAAGGCTCGCGGCGATCAAATACGCACCGTCATCGCTGGCTACCACTGGTTCACGGATTGGGGCCGCGACACGATGATCAGCCTGGAAGGGCTGACTTTGGCCACAGGGCGAGCGGCCGAAGCCGGCTACATCTTGCGGACCTTCGCTCATTACATCAAAGACGGGCTGATTCCGAATCTTTTCCCTGAAGGCCAGAACGAGGGTCTGTACCACACGGCCGATGCCACATTGTGGTTTTTTCATGCCCTGTCTCGCTACGTGACGATTACAAACGATCGTAAGACGTTGGAGCAGTTGCTTCCCAAGCTCACAGACATCGCCCAGCATCATCTCGCTGGTACACATTTCGGCATTCGCATTGATCCCAAAGACGGACTCTTGCAGCAAGGAGCCGAAGGCTACCAACTCACCTGGATGGACGCGAAAGTTGAAGATTGGGTCGTGACACCCAGGCGAGGAAAAGCGGTTGAACTCAATGCACTGTGGTATAATGCGCTTTGTCTGCTGGAGAAATGGCATCAGGAATTCAACGGTAGCAGCTCAGCACAAGCCTGGTCTGAAGAAGCCAGCCGGATGCGAGCGTCATTTAATCAGCGTTTCTGGTATGAGGCGGGAGGACATCTGTATGACGTCGTCGACGGTGAGAAAGGCGATGATGCCGCCTGTCGTCCCAATCAGCTTTTCGCCTTCTCACTGCCTCATCAAGTGTTAGACCGACAACGCTGGGAGCCGGTGCTCAAAGTGGTTCAACGCGAACTGGTCACGCCGGTAGGCCTGCGGAGTTTGGCCAAGGGGCATCCAGACTATCGCTCAGTCTATTTCGGTGATCGTCGTGCGCGTGACGCAGCATACCACCAGGGGACTGTCTGGGGGTGGTTGATCGGGCCCTTCATTGACGCCTGGCTGAATACCTATCCCGCAGACAAGGCCGGTGCTCGAGAGTTCCTGACGGGTTTCAATCAGCACTTGGACGAAGCCGGGTTGGGAAGCATCAGCGAAGTTTTCGATGCCGAGCCTCCCTTCGTTCCGCGGGGCTGCGTTGCACAAGCCTGGAGTATCGCTGAAGTGCTACGGTGCTGGCTGAAAACAAGCGATGACCCGACTGAAGAGTGAACTCAGGCGCCGTTCTCTTCTGGGGAGCCAACGAACAGAAGAGCAGCATGGCAGCAAGCTGCGGACACCAAGAGGGTCGCTCTGTAAGCTACCCAGCTCGCTTGTTCACGCAAGGGGGGAATGACTGATGGCACATTGTTTGCCGTTAGCCCCTGTCTTTTGGCTGGACATGGCAGAAACTGAAAGCACCAGTTTCGAGCGATTTGGCGGCTGATGGAATTCAGATTCGCTACAAATCAGCCGGTTTGCAGAAGAGTTGCCCCGTATGGATTCGAACCATAACTAACTGATCCAGAGTCAGTCGTGCTACCGTTACACCACGGGGCATCCGCTGACGCGTGAGTCACGCGTCGCGGCGGAAAGATAGCAGGGGAACGAGGGTCGGCCAAGAGTGGATGGTGCGGGAGAAATTGAATGGTTCGGAAACAGGTCACTTTTTAACCAGACAGGTACCAAAGCCAGCCGTTTTCGGCGTGGCCGGGTTCAATCACAAAGGGCGTCGCATGCATACCGTGACCGTGAATGGCATCAGCTTGGGCTACGAAGAGGCGGGTTCAGGCACTGTGGTGGTTTGTCTGCATGGGTTTCCGCTGAACCATCACATGTGGCGAGATCAACTCAGTGGGCTGAGTGCTCAAGCCCGGATCGTCGCTCCGGATCTGCGCGGGTTCGGGATGAGCGAAGTCACGCCGGGCGTTGTCACGATGGAACAGTTCGCGGACGACGTGAACGGGTTGCTGGACGCCTTGGACATCAACCAGCCAATCGTGCTGTGTGGGTTGTCGATGGGTGGTTACGTCGCTTGGCAGTTCATTCGGAAGTATCGCCAGCGACTCAAGGGTCTAGTTCTCTGCGATACGCGAGCGGTCGCCGACACGACCGAGGGCGTCGAGAACCGACAGCGGCTGGCCAAACTGGTCCGCGAAAAGGGGCCGGATGCCGCCGCTGCCGCGATGCTGCCGAATCTCTTTGCGCGGAAGACGATCGAAGAACGCGATGAGATTGTGCAGTTTACTCGACAGATGATGCTCAACAACCAGGCTGAAGGTATTGCTGCCGCTTTGCTCGGAATGGCTCAGCGGCCCGACGTGCGCGGGTGGCTGCCCGGCATTGACATTCCCAGCCTGCTGCTTGGGGGAGCCGAGGACAAAATCTCCTCACCAGCTGAAATGCGAGAGATTGCCGCGGCGATGCCGAACGCTCGATTCGTTGAGATCCCATCGGCCGGGCACATGTCGGTGCTCGAAAACCCCGAAGCTGCGAACGAGGCGATTCGTGACTTCCTAGACCGCCTGTGATGGCAGCGCCGGGCGTTCCACCTGCGGTAACCAGCCTCGGCGTTGAGCCCAGCTGAAGCCCAAATGGGACGGGATGTAGATCAGAGTCGGATAAGCCGCGCACAGGAAGCCCAGCCAAACCACTGAGGGCCAAGTGGCTGCCCACTCGGCGGGCTTGAGGACCTTGTTGACGTTCTCTGCCGGGCCATCTGGACCGGGCACCAGCAGGTAGGTGGCGATGAGCACTGCCCAGCTCAAGGCGATCTGATACTTCAGAGCCCGCCGGTCATAACCGAGACGAACGACCAGATAGAGCAGCAGGAACGGCAGCCAGCCGTGGAACAGTGAGAGACCTCGGGCGAATAGCGTAATCTTCGGGTCGAACATGTAGTCCGCGAGGCCTGCGATCGACGAGCCCGTCAGGCCGAACAGCACGAAGTCGGCGCACCACAGCATCTGCGGGGCGACGATCGCGACCGCCTGCGTGCTGATGAGCAGCGGCGATTCGGTCCAGATGCCGATCAGCGTGACAATCAACGCCACGTCGCAGAACCACAGGAAGTTCGTCGGTCCGTAGCTGATCAGGTACGTGGGCACCAGAATCAGCATAAACAGCGAGTACACCAGCTTCACCGCTAATGGGATGCGTGGCTGAACAAGTTGTGCCGGCAGAATTACGTCGGACATGGTTCGATCCATCGAATGCGAGTTGCGGGTTGAAAAGCCGATAAGGGCCAAGCGGAATCTCAATCCGAATGTAACGCCGCTTGAAGCTCATTTTTCGAGCGAATGTTATCAACCGCTTGACGACAGCCGCCGACGGCTTGTTTAACAGGTAGATCGCGAGTCGAATTCGCTGCGTTTCCCGTCGCTGCTCACTCGCAGGCACGGCGGTGGCGTTGTCAGACTTGCCGCTGAAGACTTTTGCCGTCGGTTCACTAGGCCTCGGATTCATGTCAACTCAAGCGACGATTGAACTCATTCGCACACGCATCAGCTCGCGGTTCCCGCTGTTGTTTCTGGCGACATGGGAGGAGGACCGCTGGGAGACGGAGTTGGCGAGCCTGGCGATGTCGCTGGAACGCGGACTCGTCATCTGGACGGCCACGCAAGGAGCCTGCCCGCCGCTGGACGATGTGAACGGTGAGCATTGCGATCCGGCCAGTTTTCTGGATCACGTGCGCCGCTACCCGCGCGACCACGTGTTCCTGCTGAAGGACTTTCATCCGTTCCTGAAGGACCCGATTGTTGTGCGGCGGTTGCGCGACCTGGTGCCGAGCCTCGCGGACGAAAACAAGACGTTACTGCTGATGAGTCCTGAGCCCGTCATTCCGCTGGAACTCCGGAAAGACACCATTGAGATCGGTCTGCCGCTCCCCGGAATTGATGACCTGAAGCTCGAGCTGCGCGAGCTGATGATCGAACGGCAGCACAGCGGCGAGCCAGCGATCAAACTGAGCTCGAGTCAGAAAGAGAAACTGCTGAAAGCCGTAGCGGGACTGACCGCGCGGCAGGCGCGTCAATCGTTGTCGCGGGCATTGAACGGCCGCAACGCAGTAGACGACGAAGTCTATGCGCTGCTGGTCGCTGAAAAACGGCACATGGTGCAAGGCTCCGAGTTTCTGGAGTTCTACGATCTGGCCGAGGGCGTCTCCGACATTGGCGGTCTGGATGGAATTAAGGAGTGGCTGGCGAAGCGTTCGCATGCCTTCAGTCTCGATGCGCAACGTAAGGGCGTGCCTGCGCCGAAAGGCCTGCTGCTGCTCGGTGTGCAAGGTTGCGGTAAGAGTTTGACCTCTCGTGCCATTGCGCGGCTGCTCAGCCTGCCGCTGGTGAGACTGGATGTGTCGTCACTGTTGAGTTCCGATCGTGGCCAGTCCGAAAAGAACCTGCGTGACGTGCTCACACTGACCGAGATGATTTCGCCAGTGGTGCTATGGCTCGACGAAATCGAAAAAGGGTTCGCGGGCGTAGACACTGAGGGCGGTGGTAGCGACTCGACCATGATCCGTCTGATGGGCCGCTTTCTCACCTGGATGCAGGAGAAGCCCGCGACGGTGTTCATCGTCGCGACTGCAAACTCAGTAAATGGCCTGCCGCCGGAAATGCTGCGTCGCGGGCGTTTCGACGAACTGTTCTTTGTCGACTTGCCTAACTTTCACGAACGCAAGCAGATCTTCGCGATCCATCTACGGAAGCGAGGGCTCAATCCTGAACAGTTCAATCTCACGGAACTGGCGGAAGGCACAGAAGGCTACAGTGGTGCTGAGATCGAACAATCGGTGCTGACCGCGATGGTTGAAGCGTTTCATCGGGAATCGCAACCGACGCATGAAGACCTGCAGCGTGCCGTCGAAGACACGGTGCCTCTGTCTGTGACCATGGAAGAAAAGATCTTTCAGCTGCGCGAGTGGGCACGACCACGCTGCCGCGCCGCGACTCCCGACAGCCGGGTGCTGCAGATGCTCGAAGCCGAGCAACGCGAGAAGACGGGTATCGACGGTGGCGCCTTCAACCTGCTGGAGGAAGAGGAAGAAGACGACTCCGGCTGGCGAGTTGCCGCTGCTGAGGGCGAGTTGCAAGCGGCGATTTATGAGTACGTCGTCGAGCGTGGCGATGTTCCTTTCGACCGTCTGCAGCGCGACTTTGCTTCGGTGGTTGATACGGCTGGTGAGTTTGGTATCGCGCTGCGTTCAGATCCAAACATCATCTTGTGGATCGGTCTGAATGCGGACGCGTCCAGCGCGATCGCCCGACTGCTTACCGACCGCAAGCTCTACGTGACGCCTGCCAACGGCAGCGTGTCGGAAGAGAACGCTCCGCCGAAACTGCAGCGTCTGCCGGTGCTGCCCGACACTCGCATCTCGCGCCCCTGCTGGTTCCCCGTGAACCTGACAGCGGAAACTCCTGCTGAAGTTGACGAACGACTGACGCGAGTTGCCCGCATGAAATTCAATCGTTAATCGGTCACTGTCGACCGGCCTACTCTGGAGTTGGGTGTATGGCGGGCGACCGTGAAAAACCTCCTTTACCCCCGGCCGGTATGATTTTGACGCCGGTGATCGTTGTGGCTGTTGAACGGGCACCGAGCCGCGTGATTTTTCCGCGTTAACGGGCCGGACTTTTCCCTTCTGGCATAGCTTTGAACCGACCAAATCCGAAAAATCGGGCGCCTGACCTTTTTCGTTACTGGCGGAACTTCAGCCTTCAGGGTTTCGCAGAGAGACGTGGACGATGAACAAAGCTCCCAAACGGTTGATGTCGCTCGATGCTTATCGCGGCTTCGTGATGCTGGCGATGGCCTCGAGCGGGCTGGCGTTTGCCAAAGTGGCACCACTAGTCCGCAATGAGCACTCCGGCGAATCCTGGGGCAGCGCGTGGACATTTCTGTGGGACACTCTGGCATACCAGTTCGATCACGTGCAGTGGACTGGCTGTTCGTTCTGGGACCTGATTCAGCCGTCGTTCATGTTCATGGTGGGAGTGGCGCTGCCGTTCTCGATGCAGCGTCGAGTCGATGAAGGTGAGAATCCCGCCCGGCAGTTTCTGCACGCGATCTATCGAGCCTGCGTACTCATCGCGATGGGGGTGCTGCTGTCATCGTCAACGGCGAAGGGCATCAACTTCACCTTCGTGAATGTGTTGTCTCAGATTGGCCTGGGCTACGTCTTCCTGTTTCTGCTGAGTGGCAGAAGTCTGAAGGCGTTGGCTCTGTCCGCAGCAGTGATTCTGATCGGATATGGGGCCTGGTTCACGTATCAGCCGATTAATCCTGTCGAGGCGACTCAGACTCAACTGCAGATTGTGAAGTCCTACGCGGAGAAGGCGAAGCCCGTGCCGCCTTATGAGTGGTCCCAGTTCCGGGGCCATGCAGCGCACTGGAACAAGCACATGAACGCGGCGGCTCAAGTGGACCGCACGCTGCTCAACAAGTTCCCGCGACCGCAAACCTTCTGGTTTAACGAAGGCGGTTATCAGACGCTGAATTTCATTCCGTCCATAGCGACGATGATCTTCGGGCTCATGGCCGGTGTGGTGCTGCGAAGCGATCGCAGCGACCGTGACCGTTTGAAATGGCTCATCAAAGCTGGCTTCGTCTGCTTCTTCCTGTCGATGGCGGCAGACACCACCATCTGGCCGACGCAGTGGCTGCCGCTCGAACTGCAGGAACAGTTCTATGAGCACTCGTGGTCGCTCTGCCCGGCCGTGAAACGCATCTGGTCGCCGACCTGGGCGGTGTTCAGCGCTGGCTGGGCATTCTGGATGTTGGCGGGTTTCTACTGGTTCGTGGACATAAAAGGCTGGCAAAAGCCGGTGTTTCCACTGGCGGTGGTGGGGATCAATTCGATCGCCATGTACTGCATGTCGCAACTCTTCCGCGGCTGGATTGGGGATGCCTTCAAGACGCTCTGCCGGACCGTTGATCAGATCGCCGGCTGGAGTTTCGGCTTGAGCGGTTGGACCGATGCCGACCGCTGGGTCTACGCGCCAGTGCTCGACAATTTTATTCGGCTATGCATCCTGTGGGGCATCTGCGTGGTGCTGTATCGTAAACGGCTCTTCCTCCGCATCTGACTGCTTGAGCCGAAACTCCGAACAAGGGGATCGCTGGTTGTTGAGTGAGCGGCATGCAGCGTGAGGATCGCTTATCGTTCGTGATCCTGCGAACGCTGTTGGACGTTCGCGCCTTTGATTTGCCTCTGCCCTGTCGCACCATGCCGCCTGTTCTTGAGTTCGTTGTCGAGCCTCTCTTTCGCGGCAAGCGCATCGACTCGTTTCTCGAAAAGCACCTGCGTAACTACACGCCCTATCAATTGCACCGCTTGCTGCGGGCGGGTTGCGTGAGCGTCAACGAAGTGCCGGTCGATGTGATCTACCGGCTGAAGACGAACGAGGTCGTGCGGCTCAAGCTGATCTGCCCGCCGGACCGCTGCACGATCGCTGAAGACCTGCCGCTGCAGGTGCTCTACGAGGACGCCTGGTTGCTGGTCGTCAACAAGGCTCCGGGGGTCAACGCGCATCCGGGTGGTGAGTATCAGTCCGGTACGCTGATCAATGCGGTGCAGCGTCATCTCGATCAGCAGACCGGACTGCCAGGACTGCTGCGGCCGGGTATGGCTCACCGGATCGATCGCCAGACCAGTGGTGTGATTGCCTTGCCGAAGGATCATCTTTCACACCGGAATCTGACGAAGCAGTTCGAGCTGCGTACGGTCAACAAGAGCTATCGCGCGATCTTGTGCGGTCGACTGGAGCCAGATTCGGGCAGCATCGATTTCCCGATCGGGCTGGTGCCAAATCTAAAGTGCAATCTGATGTGTGCGAAGCCGATCGCGCGTGATCCGCGACACGCCAAAACCTTGTTTCGCGTGATCGAGCGATTCGACAATTACACCTTCGTCGAAGCCAAGCCGGTGACGGGGCGACATCATCAGATTCGCATTCACTTCGCCGAACTCGGCTATCCGCTGCTAGCCGACGAGTTTTACGGACCGCATGGCGAGTTGAAGGATGGCACTCCACTGGGGCGTGAACCCGATTCGCCGGTGGCGTGCAGCACCTCTCCGACCGGTGAGACTTCACGTGAGGAGTTTACCGCCTGGTTCGATGTTGAGGATGATGAAGACGAAGAACGTGCGGAGTCCGCGTTCTTCGATCCGGACTTACCCATGCGGCGTCATGCTCTGCACGCTGCGACGCTGAGCTTCAATCATCCGATTACTCAGTTGCCGATGGGCTTCGAAGCTCCGCTGCATGATGACATGGAATCCACGTTGCAGATGCTGCGTAACCGGACGGCGTAGTTGCATCTCTGCCCCAGCCTGACCAAGCTCCGCCTGCACCGTCAGGAATCTGGAACAGGAGTCATCGTCATGTTGCGACGTCTGTTGAGCGTGGTGTTGCTGGGACTCGTGAGTGTCACCATCGCGGCTGCGGCCGAGCCCGCCGTGACGGGGCAAAGCATCATCGAAAACTATCTGGTCGATGAAGCCTTGCGACTCGATGACAAGTTCCTCGACGGCGTGCAGACCAAAGGCGACTGGGAACGCCAGAAACCGAAGTTGAAGCAAGACTATCTGGAGATGCTGGGTCTGTGGCCGCTGCCGGAGCGCACGCCGCTCGAGCCGAAGATCACCGGCACGATCGAACGTGATGAAGGCTTTGTGATTGAGAAGCTGCACTTTCAGAGCCGGCCAAAGCTGTACGTGACGGGTAACCTTTATCGCCCCAAGACAATGAAGGCCGGTGAGAAGTTGCCCGCTGTGCTGTATGTCTGCGGCCACTCCGGTAAAGGTCGCGATGGCAACAAGACCGCGTTTCAGCATCACGGCATGTGGTTCGCAACACACGGTTATGTGTGTCTGATCATCGACACGTTGCAGTTGGGCGAGATCGCGGGCATCCATCACGGTACTTACAAGCACGACCGCTGGTGGTGGCAGGCACGCGGCTATACTCCGGCGGGTGTCGAATGCTGGAACGGTATGCGTGCGATCGACTACCTGCAGAGTCGTCCCGAAGTTGATGGTGAGAAGATTGCCGTGACAGGCATTTCGGGCGGCGGCGCGGTGACGATCTGGATCACAGCCGCTGATGAGCGAGTGAAAGTCAGCGTGC
>CAYLTY010000019.1:0-61100 GCA_964386705.1 uncultured Planctomycetaceae bacterium | reverse complement strand
CCAGCGGACCTAATTAGCCGCAACGGCGCTGGCACTCGAGACATGCCAAACTTGAGCGTCAAAGCATACTTTGGGAAAATGACCATCTTTGTAAAGGTGACGAGCCGCCTGAAGCGGTTTAACCTTCGCTACTCGCCTGCTCTTCCAAACCTGCAGCCTGAGGGCTCAGAAACGAGGTTTATGACCTCGGAGAACCCGTGCTCCAAGCCGTTTCGGCTACGGTCATTTAGACCACTTTAAGGACAGAAATGAAAGTACTTAGCGGCATTCAGCCCACCGGACGGTTTCACTGGGGCAACTATTTTGGTGCGATTCGCCAGTACATCGATCTGCAAGTCAACGAGCAGGCGTTTTACTTCATCGCCGACTACCACGCGCTGACGACTGTGCGCAATCCGGCGGATCTCCGCCTCTACACGCGTGAGGCAGCCGTCGACCTGCTGTCGCTGGGCCTGGATCCCGCGCGAGCCACTCTGTTCCGGCAGTCCGACATCCCGGAAGTGACTGAGCTGACCTGGCTGCTGATGACCGTCACCCAGATGCACCTGCTCGATAAGTGTCATGCCTTCAAGGACAAGAAAGCGAAGGGGCTGGCGGCGGACGTAGGGCTGTTTACTTACCCCGTGCTGATGGCGGCGGACATCCTGCTGTATGACAGCGACGTGGTTCCGGTCGGTGCGGACCAGATTCAACACATCGAAGTCACGCGCGACATCGCCGGGCGTTTCAATCAGATCTACGAAGTCGAAGCCCTGAAGTTGCCGAGCCCGCACGTCGTGGAGTCCACCGCCAAAGTGGTCGGACTCGACGGCGAGAAGATGTCGAAGAGCTACGGCAATACGATCGAACTCTTCGAAGAGCCGAAGAAGTTGCGGAAGCGGATCATGTCCATCAAAACAGATTCAAAGGGCGTCGAAGACGTCAAGGACCCGGAAACCTGCAACATCTTCACGCTCTATAAACTGTTCGCCAACTCGGATCAGCAGGCAGCTCTGGCCGCCAAGTACCGTGCCGGTGGCATGGGTTACGGCGAGGCCAAGCAGTCTCTGTACGATGCCGCGATGGAAGCGTTCGCTCCGGCTCGAGCGAAACGCGAAGAGTTTGAAAAATCACCCGGCACAGTGGAAGACATTCTACAGGACGGTGCTCGCCGGGCTCGCGAGGTTGGTCGCGTGGTGCTGGATCGAGTTCGCTCGGCCTGCGGGTTGTAAGCAAAGTTGTGGACGGCGAATGATGAGGAACGAGAATCAAGTACGCTGGGTGCCGTCCGACTATGCGACGTCGTCAGCCGGTCAATCAACGTGGGCTCGCGAGCTGCTGAGCCGCGTTAGCCTGAAAGGTGATGAAGTCATCCTCGATGTTGGCTGCGGCAACGGTCACATCACTGCAGAGTTGTCGCGGTGCGTTCCTCAAGGCCGAGTCATCGGCATCGACGCGTCGCCCGAGATGATCGAGTTCGCCAGGAAAGCATTTCCACCGCGGCACTTTCCTAATCTCGAGTTCCTGACCCGCGACGGTCAGGCCATCGTTGCTGGCGATGAATCGATTTCGACCGGCTCGTGCGATCTGGCGTTCTCCAACGCGGCCCTGCATTGGATGCACGATCAACCCGCAGTGGTGCGCGGCCTGCATCAGGTGCTGCGGCCGGGCGGACGATTGATCGTGTCCGCCGGTGGTCGAGGTAATGCCGCCGGCATGATAGAAGTCATGAATGCGGTGATGAGCCGACCCGAATGGCGCGAGTTCTTCGTTGGCTTCCAATTCCCGTGGCAATTCTCAGGCGCTGATGAGTTTGGGGAATGGCTGCTTGCCGCAGGCTTCTCCGCGCAGCGAGTCGAGCTTGTACCGAAGCAGATGCCGCACAATCGCACGAGCCTCACCGCCTGGCTGCGAACCACGTGGATGCCCTACTGGCAACGCGTCCCGACCGACCGTTCGGCAGCCTTCCTCTCAGAAGTTGTCGACGAATACGCCCGCCGCTTTCCGCCAGATTCGAATGGTAAACTGACGGTCTCAATGGTGCGTCTGGAAGTCGAAGCGACGGCGTTAACGGCCAGCACGATTGCCGGGTAACGCCGGCTTCGGACAACAGGAGCTGCAACCTCTGTTCTATTTGGGTGGGTTCAGCTTCTTCACAAACTCAATAAAGGCTGCCTGTTGACGAATGGGGTTGAGCGCGGGGTCGCTCGAAATATTGATAATCGCAACTTTCTGTTGTTGAGCGTCTGTTGATGACACTTGAAGTCCTTCGGCGAGCAGGCTGATAGCGAGCGCAACGATGCGATCTTTCTGCTCAGCAGGGAGTTGCGGATTATTGCGGACCTTATCGAAAAGCTGCGCGTAGACGGTGGCAGCGTTGTGGAACAACGCCCAGCCTTTCGGTCCAACGGCCGGCAGCTTCACCTGCTGACGAGCCAGTTCAACAGCCCGGTTCGTGATCCGCTGCACTTCGTTCAAGTTGCCCGCCTGCACGTAGGCATATGCCAGGCCGATGTGTGTGTCGGGGTCGTCGGGATTGTCTTTGGCCGCTTGTTCAAACTCGGACACGGCCAGCTTGGTGTTGTCTACCAGATAAGCCCATGCTCGTTTCGATCGTGAAGCAGCCTGCTCGGGACGCAGCAGCAATGTAAGGGTATAGAACTCCACCGCCTGAGTTTTCTTGCCCAATGCGTTGTAGGCTGTCGCCATGCCGGAATAGAGCTCGTCGGCATCGGGTACCCGCTCGGCAATTGTCACATTCATCATCCGCTGGAATTGCTCATAATACTTCAGCGCGACTTCGAACTCGCGCAGTTGCAAATGAGCTTCACCTAGTCGATACACCGTTTCGGGATCAGACGGAGATAGCTTCAGCGCAGCCTCCAGAGACTCGACGGCTTTCTTGAAGTCGCCGCGCAACGAATGAATGTTGGCTAAGCGTTTGTAGCTCTGCGCCTTAGCCCGCGGATCCTGCTCCAGCCGGATATGCGTCTCCAGATCCTGCGACGCTAACGCGATGTTCTCGAGTTTCAGATAAACTTTCGCTCGCAGTGCATAGACACTGGGACTCGATGGTGACTTTGCATGTTGCGCCGCCTGATTGAGCATCTGCAATGCAGAGTTCGCCAGCTTCGATTCTTCGGCGCGACGATCGATCTCCGAAAGGTCTTTGTTGTTGGTCAGATCATCCGCCTTCGCCAGATACACCACGGCGGAGTTGATCAGCGGCAGGTTCGAGTCCGGGGCGAGTTCGGCGGCCTTGCTGAAGTCTTTCAAGGCGTCGTCGTACTTCAGCTGGGCACTGAAAGTGGCGCCGCGGTTCACATAGACGTTGAACAGATCTGGAGAGATCCGCTGCGCGACATCAAGGTCTGCGTGTGCACTCTCAAAGTCCTTAAGACGAGAATATGCCACTCCGCGCAGCATGAACGGCCAGGAGTAATTTGGCCGCATCGCGACACATGATGAGAAGCAACTGACCGCCGCCGCGGGTTGGTTCAACTGCAAGTAACACAGCCCGGTGAAGTGTTGCACCCAGTAGTGATTGGGATCGGAGCGCTGTGCTTTGAGGTAAAACGTGAGAGCATCCGCGTACAAGCCGTGCTTACGTTGAGATTCCCCCAGCAGATAGTGATCCAGAGCCAGCTTGGGCGTGATAGCCTTCGCGGCAGCCAGTTCCTTCGCGAAGTCGTCGCCACGATTGAGGATGTCGAAACTCTCAGCTCGCCGCCCGTGGAGAGCTTGCGTTTTGATTCCCAGCGATTCGGCCTGATCGAGCCATTTCAGCGATCGCTCAGCGGCATCGTGCAAAGCATGCCCATCATCGGACTGAGCTTGTGCGACCTCCATCTCAGCCAACATCAGGCAGATCTCGTAAGCTTCCTCGCGCAGAACGTCGATTGGCCAGCGATTGTTCTTCGCGAAGAACTGACGCACCCACGGCAGTTCGGCGGCGAAGTGCTGAGGTGTCTTAGCCAGCGGGTTTGGCTGGTCGAGGTCAAAGAGCTTCAACGCCTGCTGGCCGGCAGCGAGGGCTTGCTTGGCGTCCTCGTCTCGATCATCGGGATCCTGCAAACTGCCACGCGCTCGCACGACGTCGGTGGCGTTGCGAAAATCGTCAAATCGTTTCGCCGTTTGCTGAATCGCGTCCTTCTCGGACAAGGCGGCTTCGACGGTCTGCAATCGACGTGCAATCTGTTGGGCGAGTTCATTCAGATTGGGTTCGCCACTCAGCCGGGCACGTTGCTCCGTCAAAGTGGTGCGAGCTAATTCAAACTTGCCATCATTGGCTTCGTCCTCGGCGTCCTGCAGCTTGTTTTCTACGTCGCGTTGCAGGCGATCAACGCGCTGCGACTCAACCAGGTCCAGTTGTGATGTCAGCGATTGCGACAGCTCTTCGACATTGGGATTGTCGGCAAGTTTGGCAATCGCATCGCCCAGGGCTTGCTTCGCTGCGACGAAATCGCCCTTCTTGACGTCACTGTCGGAAGCTGTAATTGCCGCGGCGGCAACTGCATGCAGCCGATTGATCTCACGGCGACGAAGATCCCAGGCGCCCAGGCTGACCATGAGCAGCAACCCAGCGCCGACCAACGTACTGGTGACGGCGGTTTGATGACGCTTTGCCCAGCGACGGAACTTGACCCGCCACGGGTCTTCGTAGCACGAGACCGGCTCATCTGCCATCCACGCTTCAACGTCTGCGGCCATGTCTAAGGCGGTCGTGTAACGGTCTTCACGGCTCTTTGCGAGCGCCTTCAGCGTGATCGCTTCCAGAGCGGGATGAATTTCCGGATCGTGGTGACGCGGACGGATGATGATGTTCTCACGCACGCGTTTGAGGACTTCCGCGATCGCCCCTTTCTCGATCGGCTGCTGGTTGGTGAGCAGCTTGTAGAGAATGCCGCCGAGTGAATAGATGTCGCTGCGCGGATCGAGTTCATCCAGTTTGCCGGCCGCCTGTTCGGGAGGCATATAAGACGGCGTGCCCATGATAGACCCCATCATGGTTTCCGTTCCCGCCGAACGAACGTCCGTCATGACGAGCTTTTTGGTCGAAGTCAGGGACGCGCCCGTTTGCGTCTTGGCGGCAAGCGACGCTCCGCCCTGCGTCGCGTTTGTCATCTGCGAACCAGACTGCGTCTGATGAATCGTTTCGCCCTCGGAAGACAGTGACATCGTGCTGGTCGTTACCGGAGCCATGTCAGCTTGCCGCACGGGAACAGTCATCACCTTGGCCAGACCCCAGTCCAGCACAATGGTTTCACCGAACGCGCCGATCATCACGTTGAGCGGCTTCAGGTCGCGGTGCAGCACACCGCGATCATGTGCAAACGCCAGCGCGTTACAGATGTCGAGAAAGCTCTTGAGCAACCGCCGAAACTGAACCGGACGATCCGGATGGTCCTTGGGCAGTTCGTGAAACTGCCCGATCACTTTTTCGAGAGTCTCGCCGCGCACCAGCTTCATCGAATAGTACGGGGCGCCATTGGGCTGATAGCCGATGTCATAAATCGGCATGATGCCCGGGTGTTCGAGCTGCCCGGTGATCTGGGCCTCTTCGAGGAAACGTTCGAGCGCATCGCGATTTTTGAGCGCTCGCGGCAACATCTCCTTGTACGCCACTTCGCGACGCAGGCGGTTGTCATTCGCCATCCAGATCTGGCCGAGTCCACCGCGCGCGAAGTTCGTCACCAGCGCATAGCGTTGTTCGCTTTCCCAGCGGTCGGCGGTTTCATGCGCACCGGCCTTCTTCGGTTTCTTCGGAGACGCGCTGGCACTCACGTTGGTGGCCGCCTGACTGACCACATTGCCAACAAGAAACGTCGCATCCGGATCGTGTGACTGCTGACTCTTGCCACTCTGGCTTTCGACGATCGTGTGATCGCCGCGGACTCCTTGGTCGGCGCTGCTGTCGCCATCCAGTTGGGTGACTTTCGAGTCGGAACTCAGGCTCTGAACAACAGTGGCATCGGGATCGAGTGACGGCGATGTGATCTGAGTCTGGTCACTCTGAAATGCCTCCTGAACCACTGTAGCATCGTGGTCAGCAGATGCTCGATTGAAGCCAGGTGCAACGAGCTTGGGATCGGCAATCGTGGCTTCGGACGTCTCTGGTCGAGCCAGTTTTGGATCGACCAACGTGCCGTCTTCTTCGCCGGCAGGCTCAGATACCAACGTCGGCTCCTGAACATGATTGGGGCCGACAGCGATCGTCCCTTCGTTGGCGTCGTCAGCTACGGAATCATCCAGCATAGTGCCGTTGGCGTCCTTGTCCTCCGGCTCGACAGCGAGAGAGGGATCCACCAGCGTGCCTTCGAAATCCGAAGTCGCGACGTTCTGCGCCATCGAGGGATCAACCAGCGTGTGATCATCAGCGTCGCCCTCCGCCGCCATGGAAGGATCGACGACCGTGCCGTTCGCGACCGATCTCGCCAGCTGCGAATCCGACAGGGAATCGTTGATAGTCTGTGCGTCGTCTGCTTGAGCGTGCACTGCTCCACGTGCGGCTTGCGGATTTCGATTGTCTTGCGGCTTCGCCATGACTCACGCCCTCTGCTTCGAACGTTAGACCACTTCCGAGAACAAAGGCATTCCAGCAATTTCGAGCGTAAACGTCACCGCCGGGTGATTCGATCGCGAGAGATTGGACTGGATTCTCTGGCTGGCTCCGGCACCAGTTTGTCTCCGGTGGCGAGTGCAACTTGACCTGCTTCAGAGATTGTTAGCCCATAAACGAAATAACTCCGCGCGGGTTGAATCACCGGCGCGGAGCTGTTTCGCTGGCATGACGGTTCGCTTTTGCTGCCGCCAGGGCTTCTCAGTTGCTGGCATCCAGCTTGGCGAGTTGCGGCAGGGTCAGCACAAAGCTTTCGTTGCGAACGTCAGCTGAGTCGTTGACGATCACGTTGTTACCCTGACCACCGGAAATTGTGTCACTGCCACCACCACCGCCGATGGCATCATCACCGTCTTCGCCGAGCAGGATGTCACCACCGGCACCGCCAATCAGAGTGTCGCTGCCGTCACCGCCTCGAATTGTGTCGCTGCCCAGGCCGCCGACGACGAAGTCGTTGCCGTCGCCTGCCAGGATGCCGTCGTTTCCGTCGCCTGCGTCAACGGTGTCGTTGCCGTCACCAGCATCAATCGTGTCATCACCATCGGCGCCCTGAATCAGGTCGTCGCCATGATCACCGCGGAGTTTGTCGTTGCCGGCATTGCCCAGCAGGACGTCGTTGTTGCGACCTCCATCCAGAGTGTCATTGCCTGCCGCTCCGATGAGTGAGTCGACGCCACCTTCGCCCAGCAGCAAGTCATCCCCGAAGTCGCCGTTCAACAAATCGTCGCCAAAGTCGCCCGCCAGAGTGTCGTTCTCGGTACCGCCGTTGAGCATGTCGTTTCCGAGGCCACCGTTCAGCGAATCGCGACCGGCATTGCCTGCGATCATGTCCGCGCCATCACCGCCCTGCAGGGAGTCATTTCCGGAACCGCCCGTCATCGTATCTGAGCCGTTGCCGCCGTTGACGCTGTCATTGCCACCGCCGCCGTTCACGACGTCGGCTCCATCCCCACCATCGAGAGAATCGCCGCCATTACCGCCCACAATCAGGTCGTCTCCGGTGCCACCGTTCAGCACCATTAAGACTGAGCCTGTTGCGGCCCCCGTAGCATTCAGGATGTCGTTGCCATCCTCGCCGTTGACGTTTAGAACCAGAGCTCCGACGAGATTCAGGTTTCCGATCGTCACCGTGTCGCTGCCGCTGCCCGTGCTGATCAGCAGGTGATCGACACCGGCTGCGAGTTCTTCGGTCGCTGGCAGGGCGATCGAGGCGCCGCCCGAACCCACTACGACGGAACTGCCGGACTGACCAACTGTGATTGAATCACCGGCAGCGCTACCGCGAATGCTGACTTCGTCGAGGCCATCACCGGCGACCACCGAGTCATTGCTGTCAACGGCACCGCGCCACACCACGGTGTCGTCGCCTGCACCACCATCCAGCACGTCATTGCCCGAGTTTCCGAGCAAGAGGTCGTCGCCCTCACCAGAATCGATGGTGTCATTACCACTACCGCCATACATCGAGTCGTTACCGCCACGGCCCAGCATGATGTCATTGCCCTGGTCGCCTGACACCAGGTCTCCGCCATCACCACCTGAAATCAAGTCATCGCCCTCGCCACCGAACAGGCTGTCGCCGATTGGAGAATTCACCACAGACAGAGCCCGCACCGTGACCGTCCCACCCGCACCATCATTGGGATCCACATAAGTTGCCGTAATGATTGATGCTTCGGACGCAATATTCAGGGTGCCGTTGTTAATACCGGCTGCGCCTCGTTGGAGAGGGATACTCCCGCGGAACGTGCCGCCAATGACTTTGTTGAGCACAACCAACTCGCTATCACCGCCCGTCATTGTGACGTTGAGCGCAAGCGTGTTGCTTCCCGCCTGGTCGCCATCGGTCACTTCAATCGTGACGAGGTCGCCGGGTTGATAAGTCAACTGATCGAAGTGGATCGCAGCGAGTTCCGGTGGCATATCGAACGCCTCGACAACAACCGTCGAGTCCGCATTGGGGCCAGCGCTGGCGCTGAACCCGAATCCTCGGCGCGCAAACGCAGTCCAGAGCGCTCGCTGGTTTGCCCCGCCGTAATCGATCATGTCCGCTTGCAGGATCGCATCGCGAGCTTCGAGGAACGTTGGATTTGCTGGTTGCAGCTTTAATCCGTCCATCACCAGTTGCAGCGCGATGTTATTGCCGCCCGTCCCCTGATACAGGTCGGAATCGTAACCGTATGCTGGACTGAGAAGGCCATTGGGATCCTCAACCGGAACGCCATTAATCAGCAACCAGTTCATGTCCCACAATACGGTGGTCCACAATTCACCTGCGTTGTGAACTTCGTTGTTGGGGAAGCCACCGTTGAAATCACCCAAAGTCTGTGGGTTGATGCTCATGTCAAAACTATAGGGGAAGCGCCGAATACCTGGCCCGGCCGAGGTCTGCCCGAGCACGTAATTACCAACCGTCCGGCGGTCGGTTGCCTGATCGCCCGGTTTTTGAGTGAGCATCAGCGACCAGAAATCGCTCCAGCCTTCACCCATGCCGCCACTCTGCAGAGCGTTGAGTGCGTTCGAGTTTGCCGGGCCACCTGTCAGTCGGTTTGAAATACCATGACCGAACTCGTGAATGATAATTGAATTTTCGTAGTCACCATCGCGATTGGGGTTGGTCAGATTAAATTCAAACATCGCGATCGTCGGCGAAAATCCATCTGGCGGCGTCGCCATAAATGCATTGTTAAAGAAGCCTAGCGTGGCGAGCGCCTGTGCATTTGCGCCGACCTGGTCACCTTCCGTACCGCCTCGACCATAGTTGTTAATCTGGAAGTTGCCCGACGCCTCATCGAACCCATATTGGTAGTGAAGGTCGTGGAGAATGTTGACCGTATAGAACAGGTTCGTGGTTGCGGCGTTCAGCGTGGTTACCGGCTGCGTCGTGGTGTCATTGAACGGGAAATCAAAGTCCAGTGTCGCAGTACCGTTGGGGCGTGGGTCCGTACCGAAGGGCGTGGTTCCGAAGAGCAGCCCAATGTCATTCCGGCCACCTTGAGCGAAGACGTTGTTGCCTCGCGTGTCCGTGAAATCGGCTCCAGGAATGCCATCTGAATCATGCCAGCCCAGCGGCGACGCGACGGGATCTTGAGGGTCTGTTTCAATGGTGCGCCCACCGTCCAACGGGCCTTCCAGGTTGTAATTAAATACGTTGTAAGTGGCGTAGTCGACCCACGAGGAGTTGTGTAGCAGGTTACCCGTCGTTGAGCTTACCGATGCATCCCACCATCCATCATTGGTGGGCGTCGCCACATTCAATGTCCAGACCAGTTCAAGGCCGCCACTGGCAGTCTTGACCCACTGTAATTTCGGATCGATTATCGTCAGTTGCACGTCAATCGTCGGAACGGGATCTGGATCAGTATCGTTCAGAGAGGTCAGCCGCGGTGTAGAGCCTCCTCGCGGCGGTGTCGTATCGGGCACACCATTAATATTGCCGGCATCGCGTTGGGCTTCGGCAATCAGTGCCGCTGCCAACTCCGTACGCAACCTGGCCAAGGCCTGGGTCGAAGTCAGCGCTGGAGTCGGCGAGAGATTCAGGCGGTCGAGGCCAGGCGCAAATGAACTGTACGCACTGATGACTGTCCCGTCCGCCGCAACGTTCACGTTGATATTAGAGTCGACAACGGGAAGTCCCTGATAAGTCTGCTGCAAATAGATCTGTGTCACACCATTGTGTTGATTCGTGTATTGGTCAGTCACGACATAATTCGAGATATCTGCCTCAGTCAGCCCATACTCGCGTGCATGCTGTTTCAGATAAGTCACCGCATTTGCCAGCGCGATCGGCGGTGGGAGGGCGGTCGATGGCGCATCGTCATCAATAATTGTGGCAACGCCAGACGAGTCCTCAATCATCGCGCCGATCGCTGACGTCAATTGAACAGTGAACGATTCATTCGCTTCATCAAGGGTATCACCAATGATGGGTACCAGAAAGGATTGAGTCGTAGTACCGGGATTGATGATGACGGTTCCGGAAACTTGCGCAAAATCAACGCCGGCTGTCGCGTTGGCGGCTCCAATTGCGTAGTTCACGGAGATCGCGGTTGAAGTAGGCGACGAGAGCGTCAGCGTGAACGCGGCATTCGTCGTACCGGAGTCGCCTTCAACCACGCCCCCGGCATTTCCAATCGAAACGAGTATTGGAATATCAATACCAGCGGTGGTGATGACGTCGTTACCTGCGTCGCCCTGCAAGGTATCTGCGCCGTCAAGATCTGTGATGTTGTCGTTACCAACTTGCCCACGGAGGAAGTCGTCTCCGCTGCCACCGATAATGCTGTCGTTGCCGGCTCCGCCGTAAATCGAATCGTTGCCGTCTTCACCATCGAGCAGATCGACGCCGAGGTCACCCAGGAGAACGTCATTCCCCGCTGAGCCCGACAGGGTGTCATTGCCCGCCTGGCCGTTCAAAGAATCGTCCTCGGTGCCACCGATGAGATTGTCCTGACCGGCCTGACCACTCAGCGTGTCGTTGCCTTCGTTGCCTTCGAGAGTGTCATTACCCACTCCGCCAAGCAGGGCGTCGGCATCCAAGCCACCGAGCAGAGAGTCGTTGCCGTTCTGGCCATCGAGCGTGTCATTGCCTTCATCACCGTTGAGCACATCCTCGCCGTCACCGCCCAGGATGCTGTCGTTGCCTAGGTTGCCATTAATCGTATCCAACCCGTCGCTGGCACTGATCGTGTCGTTGCCATCGCCGCCCGTTACAACGTCATCGCCGTTGCCTGCCAGAATCGAGTCGTTCCCGGTGCCTGCATCGACCAGGTCCGCGCCGTCACCTGCCGAGATCGTGTCGTCGCCGCCTTGCCCGGTGATCGAGTCGATTCCATGACCACCGACAATGCTGTCTCCAAAATCGTCGCTGCCGACGATGGTGTCATCGCCATTCCCAGCATCAATGACGATCTTGAGACGTTCGTTCGTGACGGGGTTCGTGTAGCTGAAGTTGGCTGCACTCACGCCGGAGAAGTCGATCCGGTTGTTGCCCTGACCGGCAAAAACCTGAATCTGCTGCAGTTGGCTCGCCTGCACGCTCGGCAACGAGGAGTCTGCAACTCCATTAATGAGAACCTGAACCTGACTCGTGTTCGAGGGGTTCACGCCAACTTGAATGGATTCATTCGCATTTGCAAAGATTGCGAGCGAATTATTCGCGACCAGCGACGTTGCAGACAGGTACGAACGTTGTTCGAGACGTTCTGCCGGCTGGTTTGCGAGCCCTCGACCCTTGCGTCGCGACGATGAAGCAAGTTTTTGACGAAACTTCTCAAGCCATGTCGCCTTCGGCATGTTCTCATCCTTGCCAGTTTTCTGGATGCACGTCCTGTGCATCATGAACGCGGACGATCAGGAGGTCGCGCGGCTCTCTTGTGGCCCACAGACCCTGATTGTCGCCCGCCAAGACCCGAGTTCTCCGCAGAAACGGAGAATTCGCTTCATCTGTATCGGCCGGATGATTCGTTAAAACCCTACTAAGCAGTCGTGCTCGGCAACGGCTTCGAATTCGACAGAGTCACGCCAATCAGCAGAAGTTGCCCAAGCGGCAAAGTTTAACTCGCGCAGCTGTCGCGGCCGGGTTGGCTTGAAGAGATGGAGAACTCGGCGGCTGATCAGCCAAGTTGAGCGACTACCTCCGGGATCAACCGCGACAACCGCTCGCCGCCCGTGGCAGCAACCTTGAGGATTTTCTGGATGTCAGCGGGTTCCAGAGCGTCGGGCAGGCACATATCGGTGACGATCGAGAAGCCAAGAACTTTCAGGTTCGCATGTCTGGCGACGATGACTTCCGGGACCGTTGACATCCCGACCACGTCGGCGCCCATGCCACGCAACATACGGTACTCAGCGCGGGTCTCCAGGTTCGGTCCAGCCACTGCAATGAAGACACCCTTATGTGCCGTGATACCGAGTTTCAATGCGGATGTTTTGGCAATTTCGATCAAGCGACGGTCATAGGGCTCGCTCATATCTGGAAAACGTGGACCGAGATTGTCGTCATTGACACCCCGCAGCGGGTTGTCACCCATCAGATTGATGTGGTCCTCAATAATCATCAGATCCGCGAGTTCGTACTGCGTATTCATGCCACCAGCGGCGTTGGTCACGATCAATGTATCGACACCCATAGCCTTCATGACGCGGACGGGGAACGTCACCTGCTGCATCGAATAGCCTTCGTAGAAATGGAAGCGACCTTCCATCGCGACGATTGGCGCACCGGACAGCGTGCCGCAGACAAGTTGCCCTTTATGAGACTCCACGGTTGAAGTCGGGAAGTGCGGAATATTGCCGTAATGGATGACAGCTTCCTGCTGAATTTGAGCTGCCAGACCGCCAAGTCCCGTTCCCAGAATCAAGCCCACGCGCGGTCGAACCGACCAGGCCTGACGAATCGCTTGTACCGCGTCATCGATCTTGGCTGCGAGTCCCAGCATGAACGTGCTCCTGACGAATCTATTGGTGCTCTATTGGTGCGGCGGTCTCGATTTCCACCGGCGCCTGAACGAGTTCTATCTACACCGTGACCTGCCGGTCTCCCGGCCGAGGCAACGAATGCGGCTCGACTAATTGGGAATACATCTCCGGCCGACGGTCTGCGAGACGATCAATCGCATGCTCGCCGACCTTGCGGACGACGCGCTTGTGACGCGCCAGCGCCGGATCAATTTCGGCGTAGAGGATTTCCTCTTCGTCGCCGTTGCTGGTAATCAGCGTTGACCCGTCGGGACCACAGATGCGACTGCGTCCAATGAATCGAAACCCGGCTTCCGTGCCCACTCGATTACAAGCTGCGAAGTAGACCGCATTCTCCATCGCTCGTGCGTTTAGCACGTATCCAGCAACGCATTCCGCTCCGGGCGGCCAGTTGGTCGGGAGGGCAATCAGGTCCGCTCCCAGCAAGGTCAGACTGCGAGCCGCCTCGGGAAAAGCTGAGTCGTAGCAGATATTCATCCCGACTCTGAGGTCGCCCGCATTCTGCACGGCGAAGGGACGGTCGCCGAACGTCGCGAACTTGTCGACGCCCAGATAGGGCAGGTGAATCTTGCGGTAGGTTCCGAGCAGGCCGCTTGGACCGAGAAGAATTGCAGTATTAAAGACTCGGTCACCATCCGCTTCGACAGTTCCGAAAACTGTATACACTCCAAGTTCGCGACAGACGGCAGTGAGAGCTTCGGTCGCCGAGCCGTTGACCGGCTGCGCAAACTTCCTCGCCTCATCGAGGCTCGGAAAGCAGTAGCCGGTCAGAGCACATTCCGGAAATACTGTCAGCGTCGCGCCGCTTCGTGCTGTTTCTTTGAGCCCCTCCGCCAGACGGGCGACATTACGATCAATGTCACCCAGATGAATGTCCGTTTGCACGGCGGCTATCTTCACGAGTACTTCCTTATTGCCAAGAAGACTTGGGACTCAATTCCGCAGCGGAAGCTCTTCATATCCGAACGTGCTACTCATCCAAAGCTTCAGCTTTCGGTTCCGGCAGCCAGAATGAAGCAATGAAGCCCACAACGTAGACGGCGCAACCCACTGCGGCAGCAGTATAAGCCAACTTGGTCGGAGCATTCGCCAGATCGTCCGTCGCGGCCAATGTCGCTGTGACCCACGCGAACGAAGTTCCGATCAACCGACCGCCGATGTTAGCCGCGAAGCTTTCGCCGGTACCTCGCAAATGGAGTGGGTAAACTCGCGGCAAGTAGTTACCCCAGAAGCTGAACTGAGCCACCGTCAACAAGCCCGCAACGAACAAGCCGGCGTAAGTGAGCGTCAAGTTCGTCGTTGCGCAGTAGGCGAAAATCAGAGGCATCAGGAAGATGCCCGGACTCTGGAACAGTCGCAGCAGCGACCTGCGGCTGACAATGATGACCGCCATAGCGGCCATCGCAAAGCGGCCGATCAGCCCGCCGACTTCCTGCACCTTGGTGACGCTGGCGGCGATCTCTTGAGTTGCCTTGCCCCGGACCGGTCCTTCGACCTTCGCACGCTCAGCACCGATCAGCTTCTTGCGTTCTTCTTCCGGTGCTTCCGCCAGCTTCTTTTTGAATTCTGGATCGCTCAACCGTTTCTCGACCCGTTCCTGAACTGCCGGGGCTTCGACCGCCTTCTTGACGGTGTCTTTGACTTCCGGCAGACCCGGGATGATACGCTGAATGTGTTGAATGGCGCCGAACGCCCCACCAAAGCTGCAAGCAAACATGATCGTCGTGACAATCGTCGTGCGACGCAGTTCAGGCGAGAACAACTGGGCGATACTCGCCCTCTTCAGAGTGCCAGCCTCTTTCTTCTGTGCCCATACGGGAGATTCGGGCAAGAATGGTCGGATGACGATCAACGGAATCGCGGGAATGATTCCCGACATCAGCGTATATCGCCACGCGGCGTGGGCATTGGCGTCACTAATGACACCACCGAAAATCGGGCGGATCGCTGGCAGGTATTTTTCACCATAAGAGTTCGCCAGGCCATACGCGACCGCAACCAGAAGACCGCCTACCGAGGAAAATGCCTGGGTGTAGCCCAGAACTTTTTCACGCTGGTGAGGGTCAGCAAACAGTTCCGCGAGCCAGGCGACCGCCGCCACGAACTCCACGCACACGCCAATGAACACGAAACAGCGGAACGTCAGCAGCATCCAGACATTGGTCGAGAATCCGGCACAAAAAGCAGCGATCGCATAAATCAAAATCGACCATGTCAGAACGCGGCGACGTCCAAGTCGGTCGGTCAAATAACCGCCAATCAATCCAAAAATGCCGCCCGCGACAGCCGGAATGTAGAACAGGCGTCCGACCCACATGTTGAATTCTGGAGAACCCGGTGCGGCTCCAACCAGTTCCTGCAACGCCGGACCGACAATCAACGGCAGCATCAGCAGTTCATAAATATCAAACGCAAATCCGATCGATGCAATCACACAAATCAGCCACGCGACGCGGGTCATGGCTTGAGGCGCAGCCGGAGCGGTTTGAGACATCGGCGGGAGTCCTTGAGGAGTGATCTCAGAGCGTGTAACGGCGGGAACTTCGGGGACAAACTACTGCGCAAACAGAAATGCGCTATTCCTTAACCTGCACAATGCACTCGACTTCAACGGTGATATTGCTTGGCAACGAACCCATGCCGACGGCACTGCGGGCACCGCGACCAGCGTCGCCGAAAACTTCCACCATCAGGTCACTGAAGCCGTTCATAACCTTCGGATGGTTCTGAAAATCCGGTACGGCGTTAACCATGCCGAGGACCTTAACTACGCGAACTACGCGGTCGAGGCTGCCGAGTGTCTTCTTCAGAGTGGCCAGTATTGCTAAGCCGACCTGCCGAGCCGCTGCGTACGCCTGTTCTTCGGTGACATCTTGCCCAACCTTTCCGGTTATCAGCGTCTTATCCGGCTTCAAGGGGCCATGGCCTGAGACGTAGCAGATGTCGCCAACTTGGACGACCGGCGTGTAGTTGCCACCGGGTTTGGGAGCGGGGGGAAACTCAAGGCCGAGCTCTGTCACTCTCGCTTCAGCACTCATGGGCGGATACTCCAAGGTGGGAAAAGGCATGACTGTGGCCACTCTAACGAAACCAGTCAGCGACTTCGACCGGTCGAAGCCCGTTTCCGGCATGAGAAATCTGCCGACCTGTTCGGCTCGATGCCAGGGCCGAGTCGAGCACTGGACAAGAGACACTTTGAGCAGTCAAAAACGTGACCAAGACCCGCATTCTGGCCCACTTCTAGCAGGCCTCCGCTCCTTGACGGAGCGTGATAGTCCCATTAAAAGCCCGACCTTCCCAGCCGGAGAGCGGTTCAGTCCAGTGACTTGGAATCCACATTCATCGCTCCGCTTGGTCAACCTGAGTGGACTCCCAGAACTTCGCAGCTTGAGTGGAATGCAGAATGGCGAAAAAGAAAGCGACGGCACGCAAGACTGAAAGCGTGCGTGAAAAGCCGAGTTCACCAAGCCCCACAACCGTTCGCAAGCGTACGCCAGAGCAAGTTGAGGCTGCCGCCGCGAAACTGGATCTGGAGCTCATCGAGCTGATGAGCAAGCGTGCTCAGCTAGCAGTGGAATGGGTCGGTGCTCAGCCAAATCCACGAGCTGCGGTTTTTTCGCCCATCGTGCCCGTCCCACCAGCTGTGGCCGCGACGAAGAATCAGGGACCGCTTACAAACGATTTTTTGGCAAATCATGTGCGCCAACTGGTGGCAGCAGCTCGCCAAACCGTACGCACACAACGGATTGCGTACCTCGGCCCTGCACACAGTCACACACATCAGGCAGCCATCCAGCGGTTCGGTTCAACCGCGGAACTCGTGCCGGTCAGCACGATCGCAGCCGTGTTCGAAGACGTGAATCGTGGCCACTCGGAGTTTGGCGTTGTGCCGGTTGAAAACAGCACGGACGGCCGCGTTGTTGACACTCTGGACATGTTTACTCGCCTGCCGATTCGCATCTGCGGCGAAGTTCAGATTGCGATTGAACACAATCTGCTCGCGAAGTGCCCGCGCAGTGAAATTGCTGAAATCTACAGCAAACCACAGGCGTTTTCGCAGTGCCGTAACTGGCTTGCCCGGCACATGCCCTCCGCTCGCCTGCACGATGTGACGAGCACTTCGACGGCTGCACAACTGGCACGGGATAAGCCCGGTGCGGCGGCGATCGCTAATTCACGAGCAGCCGTTGAATACGGTTTGCAGATCGTGGCGAGTTCCATTCAGGATAATCCACATAATACGACGCGATTCCTGGTCATCGGCGACGTGCAATCGAAGCCATCTGGCAACGACCGCACGGCAATTCTGCTGCAGATTCCACATCGCCCAGGCTCTCTCTCTGACGCATTGCAGGCCTTCAAAGATAACAAGATCAATTTGAGCTGGATTGAGTCCTTCCCGCTGCGTCCACCAGAGTCTGGGTATCTGTTCTTCCTGGATTTCGAAGGACACTCACAGGACGCGAAGGTGAAAAAGGCCATTGATCAGATCGCTCGCATAGCTCTGCGAGTCGAACTGCTCGGTTCCTATCCGCGCGGCGATGTGCCGGTTTAGGGATTGAGCTGGATATTGCAGTATTAAACGATTCGCTGAGTAGAGGTTGAGACGTAATTCTATGAAACGTAAATTGATTGTCGCTAACTGGAAGATGAATCAGCTGCTAGGGCAGTTGCGACAGTTCTTCAAGACGCTGGCTGATGCTCAAATCACGTCTGATACGGTCGAGTTGGTCGTTTGCCCGTCGTTTCCGTACTTGAGTGCGGCTGTGGAAGCAGCCAGCGGCAGCAAGGTGGCGATCGGCGCTCAGACCGTCTCCGAATCCGAATTCGGAGCATTCACCGGTGAAGTTGCGGCCCAGATGTTGACTGACATCGGCTGCAAGTGGGTGCTGACTGGTCATAGCGAGCGCCGTTCGCTGTATCACGAAACCGATGAGCTGGTTGGCAAGAAAACCGCCAAGGCACTGTCGGTGGGACTCAACCCGATTCTGTGCGTAGGCGAGACGCTCGCTCAGCGGGAAGCGGGAATCACTGATGCGACGGTCCAATCTCAGTTACGTGTTGCCTTGAAGGGCATCCCCGCTCAAACGCAGCCGGAACTGGCGTTTGCTTACGAGCCCGTCTGGGCGATCGGTACAGGGAAAACTGCAACTGCTGAAGAAGCAGATCGCGTCCATGGAGTGATCCGCCAGGAACTGGCTGCGATTTATGGTGAGGCGGCTGCGAAGTCGTCCCGTATTCTGTACGGTGGCAGCGTGAAGCCGGATAATGCGGCGAGCTTGCTGCAACGTCCTCACATTGATGGTCTGTTGATTGGCGGAGCCAGTCTCGCGGCAGACTCTTTCGCGAAGATTGCCGCTGCGGGAGTTGTGCCCGGCTAGGATGGCAGGCTTGAACAGCGTGCACCGGGAGATGGCGGAAGCGTTACTACTGCGAGGATTTTTCTGATGGCTGCTTTGGCCATGACATTGTTGTCCGTCTTGAGTGTCTGCTTGATCCTCGTGATCTTGGTTCAGCGAGGCCGCGGAGGCGGTCTAGTGTCCGCGTTCGGAGGTATGAGCGGGCAGAGTGCTTTCGGTACTCGAGCCGGTGATATCTTCACGAGAATCACCATCGGAATCATTGCGGCATGGGTCATTATGGCTGGCCTTACCGGCATCGCTGTTCGAAGCCAGGGTCGAAAATTCAAGGATGATCCGGCAGCCCAAAAAGCCAAGGTGGATGCGCCTGCCAAGCAGGATGCTGACGCCAAGCAGGCGACGGATGCGATTGATTTGCCGGCAGTAAATACTGAAAAGACTGACGCCGACGACAAGGGCGACAGTAAAAGCAAAGAGTGATTCACAGAGCTGTGGCAGCGGAATCTGGAGATTGGCGTGATTGTTAGTATGACAGGTTTCGGGGCCGCGACCGGCAGCTTCGGGGACTCCGAAATTGCTGTCGAGATCCGATCCGTCAACGGTCGGCATTTGAAGATCACCAACCGCCTCCCAGAGTGTCTTCAGCAGCATGAATCTGACGTTGAACGCCTGGTGAAAGCGCAAGTGCATCGCGGCACCTGTACGGTGCATGTCTCCATCAGCGCCGGTCCGAAGAAAGGGCGCTTCGAGCTGAATTCAGATCTGTTTCGAGAACTCTGGCATTCCGCTTGGCCTATCGCCCAGGAATTCGGAGTGTCTCGCGACGCGATCGCCAGTTCGCTGATGCAGTTGCCCGGAATGATTTCCGACCTGAAGAGCGAAGCAGCTGCGCTGCCTCCCTTTGAAGCGGTTGAGAGTGTCTGTGTTGCCGCGCTAAGGGAATTCGATGCGTTTCGTGTTCGTGAAGGCACGGCCATGCAGCAGGAATTACTGCGGCAGGTGACGTTTCTGATCGAGCGAACTGACGAGATTGCCAGCCGTTTACCAGGCATCATCGAGGCGCACCGGGCCCGATTGGGAGAGCGTGCAAAAGCCTTAGCTGACGGCATTTTGGCCCCATCCCAGTTCTCTGAACTGACTCGCGAGGTTGCTCAGCTTGCAGATCGTTGTGACATCAACGAAGAAGTAACGCGGCTGGCATGCCATCTAGTTGACTTCAGAACCAGCGTACTGGAAGAAACCAATCAAGGACGGAAGCTGGACTTCCTCTGCCAGGAAATTTTCCGCGAGATCAATACAATCGGCGCGAAGGTGAATGAGATTGAGATGTCGCGCATTACGATCGACATCAAGAACACGGTCGAGAGAATGCGGGAACTGGTTCAGAACGTCGCCTGATCGCGTCGTCCGGGGCGTTACTTGAGGAAGCTTGGCACGTGCGACTACTGATTATTTCAGGACCCAGTGGCAGCGGGAAATCGACTCTCGTGCGCCATCTGATCGGCCGGGAGGCCATCCCTGTGGCGAAATCGATTTCCGCCACAACAAGGCCGTCGCGTCCGGGAGAGGTGAACGGCAAGGATTACTTCTTCCTGCCGAAGGATGATTTTTTGCAGCGGCGAGCGGCAGGCGAGTTCGCCGAGACGAACGAAGTTCACGAATCGGGAGTCTGGTACGGAACACTACTGACGGAACTGCAGCGGATCGCAGACAGCGGCCGGACGCCTCTGTTGGAGATTGATATTCAGGGCGGTTTGACGCTGCTCGAACAATTCAATGACACTCTCAGCATTTTTATCACAACGGCTAGCCCGGACGAATTTCGAAAACGGCTCAGCTTACGAGGCAGCGAATCACCAGAGCAGATAGCGAAGAGACTGGAGACCGCAGAACGGGAACTGAAGTTGGCTCACCTGTATTCGCATCAGGTTTGCAATGATTCCCTCGACCGGGCGGTGGATGAAATTATCTCGCTCTTCAAATCACATTGGAAATAAAACAAGGAGATGCGGTGTACTACGAACTGATGCAAGAAGTGATTGTGAATAAGGTGGGTGGTCGATTTAAGCTGTCGGCCTTGATGCAGAAGCGGTTAGTCGCGCTGAATCGTGGAGCCCGCCCGCTGGTGGATCTCATCACGAACGATCCGATGGAAATCGTGATCGCGGAAGTCATGCAGGACAAAATCTATCTGGACGCCAGTGGCAATCTGGCTGTGACTGATGCTTCAGCCACGGTTACGACGGCGCCAGCTAAGGCCATGACGGAGCCTACCGATGGCGGTCCGTCTCTTGGCGACGCCATGTAGTTTGCGGCTTTTTCCGACACCTTCGATCAATTCAATATCTAACGGAGTGGCAACATGGCAGCGAATTGTGACATTGGCTTGGTGGGACTTGCGGTGATGGGCCAGAATCTGGTCATCAACATGGCAAATCACGGCTTCACCGTAGGCGTTTACAATCGAACCGCCGCCACGACCAAAGAGTTTACAGATCGTGTCGCCGCCGACTCCGGCGACAAAGTCGCTGCTGGTGCTGCTGCCAGGATCATCGGTTATACCGACGTGGCTGAATTCGTCAGCAGTCTGAAGAGTCCGCGGCGAGTCATGCTGATGGTAAAGGCCGGCGAGGCGGTCGATCAGACGATCAGCGCGCTCAAGCCGCACCTCAGCACCGGTGATATTATTATCGACGGTGGTAACTCGGACTTCGTTGACAGCGAACGGCGATACAAGGATCTGAAGGCTGCGGGAATTCGATTTGTCGGTTCAGGCGTTTCAGGCGGTGAAGAAGGTGCCCTCAAAGGTCCGAGCATTATGCCGGGCGGCGATCATGACGCCTGGTCGCACATCAAGGATATTTATCAGAGCATTTCCGCCAAGGTTGGCCCCAAGTCAGATATCCCCTGCTGCGAGTGGGTTGGTGATGGCGGTGCCGGTCACTATGTCAAGATGGTGCACAACGGCATCGAATACGGCGACATGCAACTGATTTGCGAAGCGTACTTCATCCTGAAGAATGCCTTGCAGATGACGAACGATGAGCTGTATCAGGTCTTCAAGGAGTGGAACGAAGGAGAACTGGAAAGCTACTTGATCGAGATCACCCGCGACATCTTTACCGTGAAGGATGCTGGCGGCGGATATCTGGTCGACAAGATTCTCGATACCGCTCAGCAGAAGGGCACGGGTAAGTGGATGAGCCAGCACGCTCTCGATCTGGGTGTGCCGACAACTCTGATCACCGAAGCCGTTTATGCGCGCTGCCTGTCGGCTCAGAAGGATGAACGTGAGCGTGCCTCAAAGATTCTTCCTGGCCCGGAAGTCACAACCTTCTCCGGCGACCGTAAGCAATTCATTAACGACGTGCGTCAGGCTCTCTATGCGTCGAAACTCTGCAGTTACGCACAAGGCTTCGTGCAACTGGACGCCGCCGCGAAAGAATTCGGCTGGAAGCTCAATAACGGCAGCATCGCCATGCTGTGGCGCGGCGGCTGTATCATTCGCTCGCGGTTCCTGGGCGACATCAAGAACGCGTTCGACAAGAACCCGAACCTTGAGAACCTGCTGCTCGACGACTTCTTCAAGAAGGCCGTCACGGCTGCTCAGCCAAGCTGGCGTCGAGTTGTCTCTTCGGCGGTACAGATGGGCTTTTCGATTCCCGTCTTTAGCGCGGCCCTCAACTACTACGACGGGTATCGTCAGGGACGCCTCAGCGCGAACCTGCTGCAAGCTCAACGCGACTACTTCGGTGCTCACACCTACGAACGCACCGACAAGCCACGCGGCGAAAAGTTCCACACCGACTGGATTCGCGAACGCAGCGTGAAGTAGTCCGACAACGCGGCGACCGCTTGATGGTATTACAGAATGCAGCTCACTGGGGCTGCATTCTTCTTTTACGGGAATGCCGTTTTCACGGCAGTCGCGCGGGTTTTGTTCCCGACATGGGGCGACTCTCACGATCAGCGTGCGGTTTACCGTGGCAGGAATCGTTGAAACCTGCCGGCGAATCCCGGCAAATGCTGCCTGTTGCGCATGCACGAGAAACAGCCGCGATCAAGGCCTCGGGATTCGTAGTAAAGCCAGACACCGCTCCGGAAGATCGCTGCCGAATTTCCCGGCGAGTTCAATTCTTCGTGAGCCGCCATTGGCATTTGTCGTTTTGCGGTCTCAAATGTGGCTGAGAGCTTTGTCTCGTACCGCACTGCGAGCTGATCATGTCGTCACCTGAGAATCCCGAAATCTTTGATAGTTCGGTGGCCACTTCGGTCTCGGGCCCACCAGAGCCTAAATTGAACTCACCGCCACTTGAGCAACTCGCGCTCGAGTTTCCGCAGTGTGAGATCCTCGAGTTCCTGGGCGACGATGGTGCCAGCTTTGAGTATCGCGTACGCGAGCGGGAGTCAGAACAAGTTACTCGGCTGAGAATCTGGCCTGTGACTGATGCATCGGCTGCGGAGCGTTTTCAGGAAGGCGCTGCGGCACTTACGAAGCTCAGCCATCCGCATCTTGCCACGGTTACCGCCAGCGGCAGGAGCGAGCATTGGTGCTTCGTGCTTTCAGAAGAAGTCACTGGCACAAACATCCTGCAAGCGGCTGCCGGTGGTACGTTGTCTGCTGAGCAAGCGTTAGCGGTCGTGTCGCAAATTTGTGACGCGCTGCGGTTCGCTCGTGAGCATGGTTTCAGTCATGGAGCCCTGAAGGCTGAGAATGTCATCCTGATGGCCGACGGTCAGGCGAAGATCACCGGCGCAGGGCTGTCGCTTACTATGTCACCCGATTCACCACAGGATGACGGTGTGGCATCTGACATGGCGGCACTTGGTTTAATCGTCCGCGACTTGCGGAAAAAGTTGCCGGTTACAGCATCCGCCCCCACGCCAGTGGCTCTTGATGTCGTTCGAATGACGTCTGGTGCGACCACGGAGCCCGAGCCGGTGCTGAACGCGTCGATCCCCGTCGGACCGGCCGTTGAAGCACCTGCCGCCGCAGCTGCAATTCAAACGTCGTCCGCGATCAATCCTGGAGACGAACTGCAGCTCCCCGCGAACGTGTTGATCACGCTCGGCGTTTGCGAACTGCTTTCGATTCCGTTCTCGATTCTCAGTGCGGCCTGGATGGATCTGCTCATCGTGCTGCTGTGGAGCCTTTCTGCTGTGCTGATTGGTTCGGTCACCGTCCTGGCGGGAATTTCGCTGAAGCGGCAGCAGAACTGTGGACTGACTGCGGTTGGGCTGGCACTGAGTGCAGTTCCGTCGTTGCTGTGGATTATCAAACTGCCTTTCCTCGCACTGGCATTCAATGAACTGCGCAAGCGAGAAGTGAGGCTATCGTTCCGGGAAACGGCATGGGCTCAAAGCGACGCCTGGGTTCTCTTCCGCAAGTACGTTCTGGGTACCAAAGAGGCCGCTCGTTATGCGGGCATCGCGAGTCGTCATGCAGCACGGGTCTGCGCGGTCCCAATCAAATGGTTCCAGTTGAATCCGAAAGTTCTGTGGAGCGTTATCTTCAGCATCTCACTGCTGGGTTGGACGGTGTTCTGCGTCATGATGTCGGCATTCGCCGCTCATGCGGATCAACTCCGGCAAGGACTTGGAGACCAGCCGATCCCGACGGGCACCTGGCTGCGAGTAACCCTGTTGGCGCTACTGCCGTTTCTGCTGGGAGCAGGTGTGCTGGGCAGGCATTGCCTGCGGCGCTATCGCCGCTCACAGACGGCGACTTGGAAGGACCACATGGCAGGCCCGACCGATGCCATGCTGTCGCTGCTGGTGATGTCGCTGATCGTGGCCGCTCTGGTGTCCTTGCAGACCTCGTTGTCGCAGTGGTTGTGGCCGTCTGAAGCAGAGCAGGCAGCCAGTCAGATTGCCCATGACATCTCTGGTTGGCAACGACTCTTCCCGAGTGGCAGCTTGAACTGGCTGTATTTCGGGTACGCGATCTTCGCGGCGTTCATCCTGGTACTGCTGCCCTGGCAGCGCCCGAAGACTCTGACGCGAACTCTGCTGATCGTGGGCATGGGCATTCTTCCCATCGGCATGATGATCCTGGCCGGAAACGCGATTCAATTGTCGTTCTTCTGGTCACTGCTGCTGCCTATCTGGCTCGCGGTTCCAGCAGCCGGTTGGGCGCTGGTCAATCTGGCCTTGCCGCCGAAGGCGCTGTGAGGTTTATCGCGTGCCGGGAGCATTCCTGGCTGCTCGCGCCAAAAGAGACGTTCCGGCGATTCACGTATTCCGCCAAGATCCGTGTTGGCGCGGAGTATTGTTGATTGCGGAGTCTAAGGATGGACGTGGAGCAGGATCGCTGGGAATGGGTTCGTCGCCTGCCGTGGCTGATGATTCTGGCGGCCATCGGGCTGCTGGTTATCGGAGCCAACGCGATCGCGCGCGGTGATGAACTGTTCAAACTCGGCGAGTTCGCTCCGCGTCAACGCATCTGGGCGACAGTGGGAATGGTCGGGCTGGTCTGCACGGCAGTCTGGCCGTATCGCAAGCTCAAATGGATCAGTTATCCGCTGTACGCCCTCAGCCTCGTGCTGCTGGTCACGGTGTTCTTCTTTCCCGCCAAGAACTACTCGCATCGCTGGATTCCGCTGCGCTTCATGGACTTCCAGCCGTCAGAACTCGCCAAGCTGGCATTCATTCTCGGGACCGCTCGATATCTGGTCTGGCGAGAATCGCTCCGCACCTGGCTGGGGCTGGTGGTTCCCTTCCTGATGATGGTCGTCCCGATGGCCTTGATTCTGAAGGAACCGGATCTGGGAACGTCGCTGCTGTTTGGGCCGGTCTTGTTCGCGATGCTCTTCACGGCTGGGGCGCGGCCGCGACACCTGGCGATTGTGGCCATCATGGGAGTGCTGTGCCTGCCCGTGCTGTGGAAGCACATGAGCGCCGAGCAAAAGTCTAGGGTCGTCTCTTTGTTTCGACAGAAGACCGGCGGTGATGCTGCCGACGACGACAGCTATCACCAGCATCAGTCGAAGCGCGTGCTGGCCTTGGGTGGAGTTTTTGGCAGCCAGTTGGCAGGCATGCCCGTCGGCAACGTCGAGGCGTATCGCTTGCCCGAGTCACGAACCGACTTTGTGTTCTGCCTGGTCGGTGAACGCTGGGGACTGATTGGCTGCGTGACGGTGCTCTTGCTCTATGCTTCGCTGGTCGGCAGCGGGCTGCTGGTGGCAGCTCAAACCCGCGAACCCTACGGCCGCCTGATCGTCGTGGGCGTGATTGCGTTGATTGGCACGCAGACTGTGATTAACACTGGCATGACTGTGGGCCTGCTGCCAGTCACCGGCATGACGTTACCGATGGTGAGCTACGGCGGGTCGAGTCTGCTGTTCACCTGCATTGCGTTGGGATTGGTGATCAACGTGGCGCTCCGTCCGGAGCGCGATCTGATCGCCGATCCCTTCCGATTTGAGGAAGCCTGAATCATGCCGCTGCGTTCCGTCGGTCTGGTGATGTGCTGGTTTCTGGTCTCATCGCTGGCGGCGGGAGCCGAGCCTGCGGAAATCGAACTGTGGCCCAGCGGGCTACAGGGACCGGCGGTTCAGACCGATCAGCCGGAGCGCGTCGAAAAGGGGGCAGATGGCCTGTCGCGGCGCTTCAATGTGTCCAAGCCGCGACTGTTCGTGCATGCTCCTGCGCCCGAGATGCGAACCGGCGCGGCCGTGGTGGTTGTGCCGGGCGGTGGCTTTGGAAAGCTGGCTGACGAACACGAAGGTTCAGACTGCGCCACGTGGCTGAAGAGCCTGGGCATCACCGCGTTTCAACTGGCCTATCGCTGTCCCAACCCGCCGCAGACGGAACCGAATGCCGGAGCGGTTTACGACACTCAACGCGCGATGCAGATCGTGCGGAGCCGCGCCGCTGAATGGAACATCGACCCACGCAAGATCGGGCTGCTGGGATTTTCGGCCGGTGGTCAAACAGCCGCTGTGGCATCAACGAATGAGCCGCGATTCCAGATCGAAGGCCAGGCTGCGTCCCACAAACCGGACTTCATGCTGCTGATCTATCCTTTCAAGATCTACGACGACCGCAGCAAGGCACTGCGTTCTGACATTCAAGTCAATCAAGGTTTACCGCCGACATTCATTGCTCAGTGTGCGGACGACACATCGTCGGCGCCGCAGGGCAGCACGCTCCTGTTTCTCGAGCTGATCAACCTCAAAATCCCCGCCGAACTGCACATCTATCAGAAAGGCGGGCATGGCTTCGGCATGCGCCCACGCCCGAATGCGACCGGCCCGACCGACTGGTCCGCGCGAGCAACGGATTGGCTGCGCCTGCACGGTTTGGCCGCAACCGCTAAGAACGATTCGAAATAGCGGTCGGTGCGTCACGAGATGCCAAGGTCCGACGCGATGCGCGACACGCGGTCGGTGAGTTCTTCAACCAGCGTGCGGAGGCGGACAACTTCATCCTTTAACTCGGCGTGTTCCCGCTTGAGCTGCGCAAACTCCGCGTTGGAAGTGACCGATGATTGCGGCACCGCAGACGGGGTAGTTGCACCGGGCGAGACTGTCGAACCGGTTGGCTCCGGCGAAGCGGCAGCCAGAGGTGGCAGCGAGCGACGTTCCGCAGGCTGGTAGCAGCAGTGGTCGATTTCGACGCCGCGTGATTCCAGCGGGCCGTTCGCTCGAATCAGGCCCAGGCTGAGTAGTCCCTTGAGTTCCGTCCGCAGCTTGTCGAGGTCCGGAATCGGCTCCATGCGACTGGCCCTCACGCGCAGATCACCCAATGACTGCCGGCCGCGCAGCCAAAGCTCCGTCATGATGGCCAGTTGAGGCTCGGAAAGGGTGAACTTCTTGCGCGCCCAGTGGCGAATGCGTTCCGTGCGACCCGATTCGGGAAAGATCCGCTCGGTCAGCCCGAGCTTCTCCAGAGCGGACACCGCTTCATCGGCATCGTCTTCGGACAGTTCGAGCACCGGGTCGCGGTTGTTTTTCTGATTGCAGCCCGCCGTCAGCCCCTTCAGCGTCATCGGATAGTATTCGGGCGTCGTAAACGCTTTCTCGAGCAGCACACCGAGGACTCGGCGTTGAGTCTCATCAAGTTGCACCACAGCGGCGCTCTGAGCTGATTCCATGAAGGGCACATCCTCGTTGACAACAGGACTGATTGGCTGCTTCCAAAAACAAAAAATCCCTGCGGCAGCATAGCCACCGCAGGGATCTGTTCACGAGCAACGCACAACGTCAAACCAGAGGCACTTAGAATTCGCCCAAGGTTCGTCCGTCGTTGCGGCGATGCAGATTGACCCACGTACCGATGTCAACGCTATCGCTGACGAAGCGGACCGAGGCATCTCCCAGCATCACTTGAGTTCCACCAGGATGGTAGCTCTGGGAACCAGCCGTTGTCTGATCGACGTTCACGCCGGTCAGTGCAGCGCCGGCGGTACCGGGGAGCTTGTTGATCTTGAGTGGAGCGGTCAAAGCATAGGCGCTCGCACCGGTTGGCATGGCCGTACCACCACTGCAGGTCGTGGTACCGGCGGCATCCACCCAAGCTGGGGGAGTGCCGGTATAGGAGCCTTCGCAAGCCCAACCAGCAACTGCAAAGTAGCCTGTGGAACTGCTCAAAGAGGTCGTTCCAAGGATATCAGTGAGGCCGTTGGTCGAATCTGGGTCACCGGCCCAGAACGAATTGAAGGTACCGGATGCAGCATTGGACCAGGCGGTACCAGAACGCGGCATGCGGCGTTCCAAGACCAGCACCGTATTGGTGACGCCGTCACGAATATCGCGGATTCGCGTGCGGCTGTTCTGACCAAAGATGCCCTGAACTTGCTTGGCGGTTTCCGGTCCCTGGTAGACACCACTTGCTTCCTGCAGCACTGGCAGACCAACACCGTAGTTGCCGACGTAGTTCGTCGTCGCCCAATTACCTGCACCAGTGCCGGTCACGGCAGCCTGGCTTTCACCAACGTCCGACGGACAGCGGTAGGCTGGCAGAACCGTGGCTACCAACGGGATGTTAGCCGCGCTACCAATGGAATCGTTGGTGTTAAACTTCTTGAACAACGGAGCATTGTCCAGGAATGGCAGGATGTACGTTCCCCAGCCATAGCCCGACTGCGCGTTAGCCGATGCAGTGGTATGCCGCATGACTCCTGGAGGGAACGTCTTGTGCGTTTCCTCGTAGTTGTGCAGAGCGAGACCGATCTGCTTCAACTTGTTCTTGCAGTCCGATCGGCGGGCTGCTTCCCGGGCTTGCTGCACTGCAGGCAGCAGCAACGCGATGAGCACGGCGATGATCGCGATCACCACCAGCAGCTCGATCAGCGTGAAGCCCTTCTTCACTAGACGACTCGTAGCCATAACGTTTCTCCCCAAAAAGGGAACAACAAAAATGAGCCTCGAACATCGAGGCAAAAAGGCAAAAGCTGGCAAGCGCAAAATATCGGGCGGTCTTCACGAATTCAACACGCATTCTCGCTTGGTCGTTCCAAAACCTTACAATCCTGTGGTCCCAGGTTAGCTGTCCCGGTTCCGTCAGATAGGTATGGCATGAATCAGTTTGTCGAAATAGGAGGAGTCAAGCTCACCCTGTCGAGTTCCGACGAAAGTCCGGGCGAATGGATCGGTCAACGCGAGGCGCTGAAGCAACTGCTCGCCTGCTGGCTGGTGGTGGACGAGAAAGATCTGCCGCTCGCCCCCCGGATTGTCGGGACGCCGGGCATCGGCAAAACCACCTTGGGGATGGCTGCGGCACGGGCGCGCCAGCAGGACCTTTACATCTACCAGTGCACGGCGGACACGCGACCCGAAGACCTGCTTGTCAGCCCGGTTCTCGATGACAACGGTCGCATTAAGTACCATGCGTCACCACTAGTTACGGCGATGATCACGGGTGCCGTCTGCATTCTGGACGAAGGCAACCGCATGAACGAGAAGTCGTGGGCCAGCCTGGCTCCGCTACTCGATCACCGGCGCTACGTCGAATCCATCGTGGCCGGCATCACGATTCACGCACACCCGAACTTCCGCTGTGCCGTGACGATGAACGACGACGAATCCACGTTCGAGATTCCGGACTACATCCTGAGCCGTCTGCAGCCGACGCTGACGTTGGCTCATCCCGCCAGGGCGGACGAACTGGCCATTCTGCGATACCACTTGCCATTCGCGGATGAACAGCTTTTGAGCCTGACGGTCGATTTCTTGCAGCACTCGCACCAACTGCGACTCGATTTCTCGACCCGCGACGGCATCAACGTCCTCAGGTACGCCCTGAAACGTCTGGCCCAAGATCCGCAGCACCCGCTCGGCAAGGACGCAGCCTGGCGAGATTCTCTCCTCAAGTGCCTGGGCGACGACGCCATGGATCTGGCGAATCTGGCAAAGAAACGCGGTCAGACGCTGGGGGGCAACGTCATGCCGATGGGGCTGGGCGATTTCTTCTTCGATCCAAATGACCCCCTGCATCCGGATGCGGACGACGAAGATGAGGACGAGGATTTTGAAGATGACGAGGATGAAGACGACGATCCCCGTCGGCGTCGAAGATAAGGTGCCCGCATGGCTTACGAATTTCTGCGACTCAGCGATCGCATTCTGGTTCTGCCCGTCGTGCACGGGAGCGGGGATTTTGCGGTCGAAGCGCGACGAATTCTTTTGTCCGAGCGTTTTGATTGCCTCGCCGTACCTCTGCCTGAATCGTTCCGCGAGGCTGTCGAAGGGGGCATCGCGCGGCTGCCGGCCATCACCATCGCGGTGCAGCAGGAACCGATCGAGTATCAACCGGTCGTAGAAGATCAGGTGATCCCGGTCAGCTATGTGCCGATCGATCCCTGCCAGCCCGTGATCGCGGCCTTGCGAGTGGCCATTCAGGAACGGATTCCGCGAGCTTACATCGACCGCGAAGTCGAAACGTGGACTCCCGGTGCTCTATCGTTGCCGGATGCATACGCCCTGAAGAAGGTCAGCGTCGACAAGTTTGCGGCGGCGTCTCTGCCCGCGATTCCCCGTCCAGATTCGGATCTGCATCGTTCGCGCGTGGTCGTCATGGCGGAACGGCTGCGAATACTCGAGCGGCGTTCCCGGTCGATCTTGTTTGTGTGCTCGCTGACTGACTGGCCTTGGGTGAAAGAAGCGTACACCGAGCAGCGAACCTCAGAGCTTGCAGATGAAGAGGTGACGCCGGCCGAACTCTATTCAGTTGAGCATAACGGTTTGCTATTCCTGCTGGGTGAGTTGCCGTTCGTCACCGGTTTGTATGAGGCGGCTCGGGCTGAACTCGACGACGACGAGAATCTGTCCGTTGATGGCCTCAAACAACTGCTGCTGGCCGCGCGAGACCGCTATAAGCGGGAACTGAAATCGCTGGCCCGCAAAGTCACACCCAAAACGCTGGCTTCATACTTCAAATATATCCGCAATCTCAGCCTGATTGAGAACCGCTTAACTCCCGATCTTTATACTCTGATTCTGGCGGCGCAGCAGATCTTTGGAGATCAATTTGCGGTCGAATTGGCCGAAGTTGCGAAGGATTATCCGTATCAGGATCAAACCGGGCTGCCGGTATTTCGCATGAGCCTTGATCGAGGCCAGCTTCCGACGGGTGATTTCTGTAGTCCGGAAACTCGCTTGCCCGGCAATCCCGTCACTTGGCGGACGATGCAACTGAATCGCAAACCGCCCAAGATTGATCAGGATCAGTGGCGGATGCAGTGGAATCCTTATCGGCAGTGCAGCTGGCCGCCGGAAGACGTGGCCATTGAGAAATTCCGCAATCATGTGAAAGACGCTGCGCTCGCGATTATGGGCGCGGATCTGGCGAAAACCGAGAAGTTCTCTACCAGTCTTAAAGATGGACTGGATATTCGAGAAACACTGCGAAATTGGCACACGGGCGATCTGTATGTGAAAGTGTTCCCACCACAAATGGGCACATTGGATTGCGTGCTGATGCTCTTCGATTCACCTGCTGATCCGCGCGATTATCCGTGGCGCATCACTTGGGTGGCCGAACATCAGGACGAATCAACTCTCGCCCTGTTTGCGACGAATTTTCAAGCCGACATGGTAGGCCCGGGAATCGGTCTGGCGAAGTACGGTGGAGCGTGTTTCCTCTTTCCCCCACGACCGATTGAGGACGTCTGGTCGGACCCTCGGCTGGATTTCGCAGACACCATGGAAGAACGCCTGCTCGGCGCGGCGTGTATTAATGCGCATGAGAAGCATATTGCAATTCTCAGTGAGCAGCCTCCCGGCTTGGCCTGGCGACGCATTGCGAAGAAATATGGCAAGAAGCTCGTGCACGTTCCGCTGGGACGGTTCGGGCAGGAAACAATTCAGCAATTGCGCATGGTGCACGTACTAAACGGCAAACAAATTCGCAGTTTTGCCGCGCATTTTATCCGCCGCTCTTAAGCCACCGTTTCTACTTCTCACCCTTCAGGTAGCTGAGCAAGTCGGCGAACTCTTGTTTGTTGACTGTCTTCTCGACGCCCTGAGGCATCAGGGAAAGATTGCTTGACGACAGTTCTTCGATGTCTTGCCTCAGGATGGTTTCTTCTTTGCCTAAGGCTTGTTTGAGCGTGATGCTCGTGGCGGTTTCGGCGGAGATCAGGCCGGTGAGGACTCGGCCTTCTTTGGTGGTGATGATGTAGGCCGCGAAGCCGGGGGTGATCTCGTGCTCGGGGATCAGGATGTGGAGCAGGATGGCTTCCTTCGGCTGATTGCGGATACCGAACAAGTCGGGGCCGACTTGTGTGCCTTCTCGGTCGAGTCGATGGCAACTCGTGCAAGCCCGCTTGAAGACTTGCCGACCGTTCTCGGCATTCGGTGTCAGCGCGAGCACCGACTTGTGCTCTTCGTAGACCTTGGCCCGGTCGCCGCTGGGACCAGCGCCGAAGATCTTGGTCGCTCGTTCTTTGACGGCGGGATCTTTGTGTTGGGATAGCTGCCGGCGTCGCAGTGTGTCGATGGCAGCGGGCGGTACAACTCCAGATTCAATGGCTGTCAGCAGGCCCGGTACATGACGAGGCGTTGAGGAGAGCATTCCGATGATTTCTTCACGCATCCTCGGCGGGTAACTTTGGAAGCGTTCGCGCGTCAGCAATGTTTCAGCGACTTGTTCATCGGGGAGTCCGATCAAAGCTTTGATGGCCGACGACTGCACGGGCTCGGGCTGCTGAGCGGACACCAGCTTGCTCAGGAACGGCAAAGCCTTTGATGACTTCGCGTGTGCCAGGAAGTCGATCGCGCGACGTCGCATTTCGGCCGGAGCGTCCGCGTCTTCCGCTTTGAGTGCCGCCGCATCAGCGATCGGCTCTAAAGACTCGCTGAGCTCTCGACGATCAGCATTCGACGTATCGGCCAGCAGCGTCTCCAGTACGGATTGATCCGCCTTCGCAAAACCCCGCGCGCGGAGTCCGTCGACCAAGCCGGTGAGAAGCGGAACCTGATGCTCGAATTTGGGATTCGTCCAATTCGTGGTGATCTTGAGGACGAGCGGTCGTGCGTCTGCCAAAGTCTTACTGGCCCCCAACAAGCGACCACACTCGTAGAACAAATCAGAGCCAGAGTCATAGGGTAGGCTTCCAGCCTGCCGCTCTGATGTCTTGTCCGTTACTTGATTCGCAGGCTGGAAGCCTACGCCACTGGCATGCGCCATGAGTTCGTCGAGGAACCCCTCTTCGCGACCTGAGATCGAACTCAAGACGGCCGCGCGCGTCCAACGGTCATCGCTGTCCAATAGAGCAATGCGTGCCAGTAGCTTGAGGGCGTCGGGATCTTTGTATGTTCCGAGGAGCAGCGCGAGTTGCATCCGCATGCGTGCGTGAACTGCGTCAGCCTGATTGAGGAGCTTACCCAGTGACTCGATGGAAAGCGGTTTTTTGAGGCGAGCTTCGACGAAACGCAAAGTCAGCTCGCGCGTGGATGCATCACCTCTGCCGAGTGCAGTTCCCGTTTCTGCCTCAGCTTGATCGGGAAACTGCTTACTCGTGTAGTTGCAGAGCAGCGCGAATGCCGCCGCGATCTCAAGATGTTCACCACACGCGCAATGGTTCCCCAAGACAACGCCGAGATCACCGTCAGGTCGCTCGGCGAACTTGCGAAACGCAGTATCACGCCACCAACCATCGCCGCTATTCAGTTGTTGAACCCAGTCTTTCGCCGAACCTCCATCGGTCTCAAGCTTGGCGAAGTCCAAAGGCTGCTCTTGATCGGTCGGCGGCTTGCGAGCATCCGCTCCACGCAGCCGATAGATCCGCCCCATCGTCTTGCCGCCCTCAAAATTGGTGTGTTTGCGGATTTCGACGGGCAGGTAGTCGGGATGCTCGATCGTCTGGCGGTACATGTCGCAGACATAGAGTGCACCGTCGGGAGCATTCGCCAGGAAGACCGGACGAAACCAGTTGTCCGTGCTGGCCAGGACTTCTCGACCGGGATGCATCCGGTGTGCGCGGAAGGTAGCTCCATGCGGCACCAACTTGTCGACATGCACTAAATTGCCAGTGGGATCACAGCTGAAGATCGTGCCGTAGTACTCAGCAGGCAGACTCGTTCCGCGATAGATCGTCACCGCACAAGCAGCCGTGAAGGTGCCGGCGTGAGAATCGGCCGTCGTCACGTTGCTGCTGATCGGGAAGATCTTGGCGGCCTTGCCGTGACCTTTGAGGGGTTCGTCAGCCATCTCAGCGGGGCAGTTTTCAACAGTCTCGGCGAAGGCCAGATGCGGGTTGCGTTTGAGGTACTTGGATTCCAGCACCACGTGCTGCACTTGGACCCGGTTGTAGCAGATGAAGCGCCTACCAAAATCGTCGAACGTCTGCCCGAACTGAGCACCGCCATCGCACGGTTCAATCTCGCCAGTGTCCGGCTTGAAGCGGATGTCTGTGCGACCAACCTTCACTGGCGGTTGATCGGGCTTGAGCGGCGAGATGACTTCGCCGCCTGTCAGGCCGCTCGTGAGATACACCCAGCCATCCAGAGCCAGCATGGGATGACTAACTCGCAGTTGAGTGCTGCCCTTCGTGCTGAAGCCAGTCAGCAGCACTTTCTTTTCGTCGGCCTTGCCATCGCCATCCGTGTCTTTGAGAAACAGCACGTCGGGTGAGCAGGTCACGATCAGCCCACCACGCCACGGCATGAGGCCATTGGGAAAGGAGAGTTCCGTCGCGAAGTCGATACGCTCATCCATGCGACCATCGCCGTCTTTATCGATGAGCTGCGCGATGCGTCCTTGATGCGGCTCGCCTTCCTTAGGACCAACCGGATAGCCACGATTCTCGGCAACGAACATCCGTCCGCGTTCGTCCCACGCAACCGCACAGGGACTGACGACCAGAGGCTCCGCTGCAACCAGTTCCAGCTTCAAGCCAGCTTCGACCTGAAAAGACTTCAGAGCTTGATCGGGAGCCAGCGGGCCATCGACTGGCGCTTGAGCGAAAACCGACGCCACGACTCCACATACCAACCACGCAGTAACGATGAGTTCGATGCGACTTCGCATGTGCGATCTCCTCACAGGCAGCTATCGATCCATGAGCGCTCGCGAGGAGCGTCACCCCTCGCAGACTTTCGTAGTGTTGCGGTTGGGAGCACGAAAACACAGAGGCACGGAGCACACGGAGAAGAACTGTGGTGTTTCGTCTCTGTGGTCTCCGTGCCTCTGTGTTCCACAACTCAAGGTGGGGTCGCTTCGACTATCCCAAGTCGGCTTTGATGTCGACCCAGGCTCGCTTCTCAAACGAATCAAGGACCGAATCGGCAACCGCTTGAGCCGTGGCGCCGTGATCGAAACCAGGCACCGCATCGCGGCCTTCGACGATGGCTGAGACCAGTTCGTAGACCAGGTCATAGCGGAAGACGGTGCTCGGCACTCCGGCGTGTGGTTCGCGCGGGCTGCCGGGGATGACGAGGAATTCTTCCGGCACCGGGACCTTTTCCATCGTGCCGCCGTGCTTGCCAAGAATCACGTTGTTGGGGTCCGTCAACTGGTAAGCCGCCGAACCTTCAGAGCCATTGACTTCCGCCCATTCGTAGCCGAAGCCGTTGTTGTGATGGCCCTTCATCAGGGTGCTGCCTTCCCAGACTCCGGTGGCTCCGCTTTCAAAGAGACCAATCAACGAAGACCAGTCATCGACTTCCGAAGGAGCGCAAGACTTACCGTCGGCGGTGACGTCGCGCTTGGCGAATTGAGCGACCGCGCCGCAGATGGATTTGATGGGGCCCATCAGGTCTTGTGAAAAATCGATGCGGTGAATGGTCATATCAAAGAGATCACCAGCGCCGGCGAGCTTCTTGTATTGTCGCCAGCCCCAACTGGTTTCCGCCCAGTCGAGGAACCGCTGGCTGCGGAAGTGGCGCGGCACGCCGAGAGCTCCGGACTTCACCAGGTGCCGCACGTAGCGCATCGACGGAGCGAAGCGGTACGTAAAAGCTGTCATGTGTCGCACGCCCTTGTCGCGAGCGGCACGGTACATCTGAGCGGATTCCTGGAAGTTCAGGCCGAGCGGCTTCTCCGCCATCACGTGCTTACCGTTCTCAATGCAGGCGAGCGCAATCGGCAGGTGGGTGAAGTTCGGAGTCGCGATGATCACTGCGTCAACTTCGGGATCCTTCGCGATGTCTTCATAGTTTGTGTAGCTGCGGATCGGCCCCCAATCCTTCTTGCGTTGCTCCAACAGTGCGGCGTTGGGATCGCACATCGCCACCAACTCCGCGCGCGCATCAAGTCGAATGCCCGGCACGTGGTGGTAGTCAGAAACGGCGCCCGCGCCGATAATGCCAATCCGAACTTTGCCAGCCATGAGTTCAAGAGCCTTTCGTATTAGAAGTCAGATCGTGCGACGGCATTTTGAGGAATCGCCATCGTCACGGCTATCAGCAGCAGACTTTGAAGCGTGGAACATAGCGGGCCGACCCGCTACCGCCAGTCACTCAATCGGGAGTTGCTGGCCGCGTCCCGCAGCTTCAGCTCGACGGATCAGTTCTCCCGCCATTGCAACGTCTTCCAAGGCAAGGCCGACCGACTTGAACAGATTGATCTCTGACGCCGACGAACGTCCCGAAATCTTGCCGCTGACGACGTCCGCAAGTTCGTGCATGGCTTCCCAGCTGGTCGTTCCATCCGCCAACGGCGCGACGAAGTCTCCGGCTTCCAGACGGCACTGTTCCTTGCTGTCGCAGACAATGGTTTTCGCTCGTCGTACGGTTTCGACGTCGACTTCAGCCTTCACCAGATAGTTCGAACCAACCGGGCACACCAAGGTGCCCTCTGCCAGATCTCGCCCGAAAAACACAGGAGTTTTGCTGGTCGACGCCGTGATGACGACGCCCTTGTTCGACGCTGCCTGCTCGGGTGTCTCGGCGGGCACCACTTCGACGCTGCACCGTTCAGAGAGCTGCTTGGCGAAGGCCGCTCGGCGTTCAGGATTTCGCGAAAATACCTCGACCCGCCGAATTGATTTGGCCGCGCAGACGGCCATCACCTGAGTCTGAGCCTGCAATCCCGAACCGAAGATGCCGACGGTGTCTGCATCCGGTCGAGCCATGTATTTCACAGCGACCCCGGTAGCGGCACCGGTTCGCAGCTGGCCCAGCCAATTCGCCTCGATCAGCGCCCGCATCGCTCCCGTTTGAATGTCGTAAGCGGCGACATGAAACCGCATGCTCGCCCGCGTAGTGGTGTAGGCTTTCCAGCCCACCAGCCCGAGATATTCAGCAGATGCAGATAGAGTGTGCAGGGTCACACCCGGAGCGAACGCTCGCGCACGAGGCACGTTTGTAGCCTTCCCGGCAGCGAGTTGACGAAACGCTTCCTCAACCACCCCCAGCGTCGCTGGCATGTCGATCAGGTCCGTGACATCCGCCTCAGTTAAATAGAGAACAGGCACAAGGCGACTCCTCAAATGCGGCTGCTATTGGTCAACGTCGTTCCGAAGGTTGGATCGCGGACCAATAGCCTAACACCTTGAGGATTGAGTCGGCGCGTGCGAGACCACCCGTTGCGCCAGGTGATACTGGGAACCCGCAAGAGAAGGATTTCGCAAACGTGGGGAATGCCCGCCGCTGCCGCCTCCAAAAGCAACAAGCCGGAGCCACTGATGAAATGAAGTCACCAGCGAGTCCGGCTGTCTAGTCACCGTGCTGCGGCCCGCGCAAAAACTATTCTTCGACCGTCAGCGATTCGTTGCCAGCACGAGTTCCCATGGCTCGCCACGTGGCAAGGTTGATGTTGGTGTTAACGCCGCGAACAGATCCATCGACCAAGACGGCCTGCACCATTCCGACGTGATGGCTGCGCGATGTGATCGACGAATAACTCGCTGCAGTTGTACTGCTGCCTTCCTGACGTGAGGCATAGTCAACGTCAAAGGTGACCCCGGACCAGTTATAAGTGACTAAGGTGTTGGGCCCCATGGTCGTCGTGAAGCCGCTGTGGTGCGAATGGCCATTCGCCCATTCGGTATGTCCCGAACCATCCTTCGTCGCGGGAAAGATACGATCATGGACCCCTGATGCCGCTGCGGCGGCCACGTCAACAATTGTGGCAGGAACAGCGGTAGTCGGGGGAGTGCTATTGCGAGTGTACGCCGCCCAGGCATGAACTTCTGAAGCCAGCAAAGTGTTGCTGCTTCCGTCCGTAACGGAACTGATTTTGATTCTGCTGTTCGGAAAGCAGATGCCGTCGCCACCAACTCCAGTCACCGGATCGTAGACCAGCCAAGTGCCGAAATTGAAACCGTAGGTGGTCGGGTACAGGAAAATGCCATTCGAACCCGTATCGCGTGCCCTGTCGGCTTTGGGGTCTGACGGGCATTGGTAGCCGGGAACTCGGTAATTGCTGATCACCGGGAAGCTGCTCCAGCCAACACTCAGGTCAATCTGATCGAAGAAGTTCTGCTGGTCGAGGTAGGGCATCAGACGGCCGTGAATCGACCAACTGCTGTTGGTTGTGACCGCCGGATTGATGCACATACTCGGCGGCAAGGTGCCAACAGAGGACTCGTAGTTGGCAATCCCCAGACCGATTTGCTTGAGGTTGTTTTTACACTGTGACTTGCGAGCAGCCTCGCGAGCTTGCTGCACCGCAGGCAGCAACAGAGCAACCAGCACGGCGATGATGGCAATGACGACCAGCAATTCGATCAGGGTGAATCCGCGACGCAGCTTCATTTCACAACTTTCTGGAGGATGGCCCGCTCTACTCTCGGACGCGCGGCTGGCAAGGGTCTGAGGAGCCAGAGTGGAGGTGGGAACTCATACGCCGAGTCGGCGTCAGCTAATTTGAGCAGTGTCGCGGCGAATGAGCACAAACGTCGCCATTGCCTGCGACTGTTTTTCCACCGGACGCGGCGAAGAAATGTGCAGGCCCGCGGCTCAGAATTGAAAAGCTGCTGATTTACAGTGAAAAACGAGCAGCGAGCGACTACTTTCGGCGCAGACTTTCACGGTACGCCGTCGGGCGCTGGCCGGTCTGATGCCAGAAGGCATCGCTGAAGTATTTATCGCTGGCGAAGCCGGTGCGGCGCGCGATCTCGGCCATCTGCAGGTCGGTTTCAATAAGCAGTTGCTTCGCCTGCGCTAGCTGCACGCGCAGCATTTCATCTTTCGGAGTACGTCCCAGAAACCGGCGGAAACGGCGTTCAAAGACGCTACGCGACATCGCGAGGTGCTTGACGACGTCAGGAACTCGAATGCCCTCACACGCATGATCACGGATGTAGCGGATAGCTTCGCGAAGTTCCGGGTCGTCGATTGCCAGCATGTCAGACGAACGCCGCGCCATGAGCCCCTTCGGTTCGAGCAGTATCGGCGACGGCGGAACCTGCTCGCCGTGCATCATGCGGTCGAGGTATTCAGCAGCCGCGTACCCGACCTTCTGCCCGTCGGGATCGACACTCGTTAGTGGCGGATCGGACATTGAACACAGCACGGCGTCGTTGTCGACTCCGACCACGGCAACCTGCTCGGGAACTCGTACGCCGGCTCGGCGGCAGGCATCCACCAACTGATAACCGCGCGGATCATGGCACGCCATAATGCCTATGGGCTTCGGCAGCGAACGCACCCAATCGGCGAGAGCTTCCTGCTCCGTTTCCCAGTCGATCGCCAGAGGGTTTGTTAACTGCGGATCGCTGGCTTTGCGTCGTGGTGGTTTCTGTTTGGGAGGCACACCGACGAAGACGTCGCATTGAAACCCGGCGGCCTGCACATGACGCACGAACAACTCGCGACGCTGGTCGAGCATGCGAATCTGACCTACTGCAACACCGCAAAAACCAAAGCGTCGCAAGCCGCAATCCCGCAGATGATCGAACACCAGTCGCGTAATCACTTCGTTGCTGATGCCGAAAAACGGAACCTCAAGATTTGTTAACCGTCCGCGAAGGTCGAGCACCGGACAGCCCGTCGCGAGCACCGCGTCCGCCATGCGTTGATCGTCGATGCGAGCGAGAATGCCATCGCCGTCCCAATCACTGAGCCAGCTCGGCGGGGCGACACCTAACCCCTGCGGTTCAAAGTACATCGACCAGGGGCCGTGATGCCGGCTGTAATCCGCGATGCCTTGCAGCAGTCCGCGCCCGAACGCTCGAGACGATTCAATCAGCACTGCGACGCGCGGCACTCGATTCACGACAGTCTCCTCACGCCAGCCCTGCGGTCCGCGGGAACTTTCCACTTCCGCGCCCCGTCTATCAAGTCCCTGGAACCGGACACGGAACCGCGCTGAGCAGTATACAGAAGTATGAATGCTCCGCTGAAGGCAGCGAGCCTGATCGTTCTCACGGAAAATAAGTTCCCGTGTTCCAAAGGTTTATCGCACGTCGGGCGCGGCTCTATCCGGCCCAGACTCTCCAGGTTGAGAAGTCTCTCGGCACAGGCTTTGCGAAAATGTCCTTTCGTGCGGGCGTCTTTTGGGGACGCAGTGCGAGTTTTCAAGAGAAGTCAGGTTGCTCCGAGAGTCAGGTCGTCTGGATTGCGCATCCCGACGAGTGACTAGGGCGCAAACCGCGCTTCCCAGAGGGAACAACTCGCCTGCCAGACAACAGCCGCTCGCCACTTGACGGCTGTATTGCTCGCCACCCGCAGCAGCACAGGGTCGACCGAGAGTCTTTGAGGTTCTGATCGGCGTGATCGGACCCGGCAGAGGCTCACGGCCGGGCCAGTGTTGTGCAGCGGGATGTCGACAACGGTCGTGGTGGTGACACGCGAACAATCAACCTGGACGAGACAGCCGAAGAACGCAGTGGGGGCACAGCGTTCAACGGCCGTTTGGATCCCCATCCTGTGTGAGGACTAGCTATGACTTGGAGTGATTGGCTGAACGGTCTGAAGATTGGTAACAATGCCCCCCGACGGAAGACTGTCCGTCGTAAGAAGCCACACGGGATCCTGAGCCGACAAAACCGTTCGGCCGCGCTCTTCACCGAAGCCCTTGAGGATCGCGCCCTGCTCGCTGCTAATATCAGCCTGCTGGCTGGTACCCTGACGATTGCAGGCGACAACGCTGCCAACAACTTCACGGTGTCAGTCACCGGTGACGTTTACACCATCACCGCGAACGCCGGTGGCAACCTCACTGTCACCAGCGACGACACCGGAACCGCCGCAGGTTCAGGGACCACCACCGTGACGATCGGTGCCGCTCCCCTGAATGTCACCAACCTGCAGATCGGCTTCGGTACGTCCACCGACTCCATCACCTTCGCCTCGCTGGCCGACCCGGTCACCGTCTCCGGTGGCAGTGGTGCGGACACGATTACCTCTGGAAACAGTGGTGCGACTTTCTCGCTCGGCGCGAGCCTCGTGGTTAACACTTCAGGCCAGAATGTCACGTTCTCCGGCTTCGAAACCGCGAGCGGTGGCACCGGTGCCGACCAATTTTCTGTGACTGCAGCGAACTCGGTCAGCCTCGTGGGCGGCGCTGGTAACGACACATTCACCGTCGCGGCTGGCATCACTCTCACTGGAAGTATTGATGGCACAAGCGGCAACGACACGCTGAATCTTGCCACGGCCAATGCTAGCGTGACCCTGAACGGCAGCGATGCCAACGGTCTGGCTGCCGGCGCAGGGGCTGTGACTGGTGTTAGCGGCGGCTTCAGCCACGTCGACACCCTGAACGCCACTGGCGGTGGTATCGAAACCCTGACAGGTAACAACAATACGACGGCGTGGGACGTCGATGCAGGCACTCTGAATGACGGCACCGCGACTCTGACCTACACCGGTTTCGACAGCCTCGTTGGCGGTACCGCAGCTGACACGTTCAGCCTGTCTGCCAACGCGACCGCGAACATCGCTGGCGGCGCTGGTGACGACACCCTGAGCATCGCGGCTGGCGTTGCGCTAACTGGTTCGTTCGACGGTACTTCGGGTGCGACCGACAGCGTTACAGTGGCGACGGACGCAACTCTGGCGACTTTGACCTCTGGCTCAGCTGGTGGCTTCAGCGGAACAATTACCGGCGTGACCGGCACGTTCGCGAATGTGGACAGCATCACGACAACCGGCGCCACGACCGAGTCGATCGTTGGCCCGAACGCCAGCAACACGTGGGACGTTGACGCCAACACGATCGTGTCAGGTGGTGGTACTCTTACCCACACCGGTTTCGATAGTCTCTTTGGCGGCACTGGTAACGACGCCTTCACGCTGTCAGCAAATGCCACGAAGTCCATTAACGCGGGAGATGGCAACGACAGCCTGACGATCACCGGCGGTACACTGACGGGTTCCTTCGACGGTTCGTCCGGGTCAGACACGCTGGATCTGCAGACTGCCGGCGTGACCGTTGTGCTGTCGCAAAGCAACAGCAACGGCTTCGGTGGTACCGCAACTGGGATCAGCTCGACATTCCTTGGTGTCAACACATTGACAGTCACTGCTGGCACCGGCGACAGCCTCACGGGCCGCAATGCGACATCCCTCTGGGACATCGACGCGGGCACCGTGTCGGTCGGCTCCGACACTCTCACTTACACCGGCTTCGGCAACACCGACACTCTGAATGGTGGCACGTCGAACGACACCTTCGGCGTTTCTTCAGCCGTCGCCTTGACGCTGACCATCAACGGCGGTGCAGGCGATGACACCTTCGATATCGACGCTTCGTTCGGTGGTTCTCTGAATGGTACCAGCGGCGTTGATACCCTGGATCTTTCCGGCGTCGCAGCCGCGAACGCGACCATCGGAGCCTTGTCGGCCAATGGTGCTGCGGTCACGGCCATTACCACGGTGGCAGGCGGCGCGACCAACATCGACCTGATCACAGGTGGCGCTTCAGCCACTCTGACCGGCGGCACAACGACTCCGGTCTGGACGGTCGGTGCCACCAAGTCCTTTACGGACGGTTCGAACTCGGTCTCCTACAGCGGCTTCAGCACGCTGCAGGGTGGTACCGCTGACGATACCTTCAACATCACCGGACCGACGAGCTACGTGCTCAACGGCGGTACGGGCAACGACAGCTTCGTCTTCGCAACGGGCGGTTCAACGACCGGCACGATCAACGGCGAAGGCGGCGCGGCTGACGTCCTGGATTACTCGGCTATCGCGACAGCCATTAGCGTGAACTTCACCACGGGTGCCGCCACCAGCGTCTTCAATGGCGCTGTGGCAGGCGTTTCCAACGTCGAGAACGCCACTGGTTCTTCCGCAAATGACACTCTCGTCGGTGACGCCAACGCGAACTCTCTGACGGGTGGTGGCGGTGCTGACACGATCACCGGCAACGACGGTACTGACACCCTCGCCGGTGGTGCTGGCACAGACACCCTGCTGCAGGCGATCAGCGGCGCTGTCACTCTGACCCCCACAGCCTTGGGCGCCGACGGCATCACGACGTTTGAAATCGTGACACTCAATGGCGGTGACGGTACTAACGAAACGTTGACAGTCGACTTGGCTGGCGGTTCTTCGCTGAGCTTCGAAACGAACTTCAACGGCGGAGTCGGCGGCACTGATGCTCTGGTCCTGCAGAACGGAACGGTCACCAGTTCCGTCTACAACTTCACCAACGCCACGGACGGTTCGGTGGTGCTGAGTGCAGTCGGCACCACGACGATCAACTACACCGGCCTGGATCCGATCACCTCAACACTGTCAACGACCAGTGCCACGCTGAACTACAGCACGGCATCTGAAACCATTGGCCTGACCGGTGGTGCGACAATTACGGCCACCTCAACCGCTGGCGAGACGGTCACGCTGACTGCTCCCACCGGAACTCTCACGGTCAATGCCGGAGACACAGGTGACGACAGCGTCACGGTCAGCTTAGCTGCTGGTGCAGGCGCTCTGGTGGTCAATACGGGCAGCGGCAACGACACCGTCACCTTCACGGCGATCGCCGTCGCCACCACGGTTGATGGTGGTATCGGTACCAACACGATCGTCGGTGACAATGCAGCTCGCACTTATACCGCCACCGGTATTAACGCGGGCACGATCAATACGGTCGCTCCGATTGTGACCTACTCGAACATTCAGAACATCACCGCCGGAACGTCTGGCGATACGTTCGACTTCACCAACGGTTCGATGCAGGGTTCGATCGACGCGGGTACCGGTACCGACACCCTGATTGGTAACACGAACTACAACAACGTGTTCACGGTCACCGGCGCTGGCTCGGGAACGGCAACAGTGCTGACTGGCACGTTCGCCGGGATTGAAAACATCACTGGTGGTGCAGCAGCTGACAGCCTCGTGCTGAACGGCGGCACCATCACTGGCACGTTCACTGGCGGACTCGGCTCCGACACGTTGACGGCTGGCAATGTCGCGACCGCGTTCGTTGTCACGACTTTGAATGCCGGTACCGCAACCGGCACGGGCGGATTCACCGGTGTTGAGAACCTGACCGGTAATGCTCAAGCCGATACGTTCACTCTGGCTGGTGGCACTCTGAGCGGAACCATCACCGGTGGTGGCGGCTCTGACACCTTCACGGGTAACAACACCGCGACAACCTTCAGCATCATCGCTCCAGACAGCGGTTTGGCAGCTCTGACCGCTGGCGGCACGGCCGAAGTCGCACTGTGGACGGGTATTGAAAACCTCACGGGCGGTAACGGCAACGACCTGTTCTTCTTCACCGATGACATCGGTGATTCGCTCTCCGGCAACATCGTCGGCGGAGCGGGCACGGACACCGTGCAAGGTGCGAACGTCGAAAACGCCTGGTCGATCACCGGTGCCAACGCAGGTACTGTCACGCGACTGGGTGGCACGTTCAGTGGCATCGAAGGTCTGGTTGGCGGCAACGTCGCAGACACCTTTACCTTCACTGCAGCCGCGAGTGCGGTCTCCACGATCGACGGCAGCAACGGTGGTTCTGACGCCATCGTCTTCGCTCCCGGCGTGAACACGACTGTTAACGTGAACTCGCTCGGTGGCGGTACATCGACCACTGGAACGGGCACGTTCAGCGGTATCGAAAACCTGACCGGTAACAACGGTGATGACGTCTTCAACTTCGCCGCTGCAGGCTCACTGCTCGGTAGCGTCAACGGTGGCACTGGTAACGACTCGCTGACCCGCGACTCTGCAGCCGCAGCAGCCATCAACTGGAACTTCACCTCCGCTGGCGGTGGTACGGTGACCGGCATCGGCGGCACGTTCAGCAACATGGAATCGATCACCGGTGGTGCTGGTGACGATACCTTCGCATTCTCAACGGGCGGTTCACTGGCCGGTTCGCTGAACGGTGCCGGTGGTACGATCGACAAGCTGGACTACTCGGCGTTGTCGAGTGACGTGACCGTCAGCCTGGCTGGTGGATCGGCGAGTGGCGTGACGGGCACAGTTTCGAACATCGAAAACATCACCGGTGGTTCCGGTAACGACTCGCTGACCGGCGACGCCAATGCCAACACGATCAACGGTGGCAGCGGCAACGATACCATCACGGGCAACGCCGGTGCGGACGCTCTGGACGGCGGCTTTGGTACGGACCGTCTGCAGGAAACGATTGCTGGCGGCTCAACGGCAACATTGAGTTCCACGAGCTACGTCACCAGCGTTGGCCCCACGACCGATAGTCACACCGGCTTTGAATCGGCATCGATTCTGGGCAGCACGGGCTCTGATGAAACGCTGACGCTGGCGTTCGGCACCGATACGCAACTGGGATCGATCTCGACCATCGCGTTCGCTGGCGGCACGGGTAACGACTCTCTGAATTTCACGGGTACAGGAGCCTTCGGCAGCGGCACGTTCACGCACACCAACGCGACGGACGGCACGATTACCCTCAACAGCACGTCGATCAACTTCTTCGGACTGGAAAGCGGCAACTCCGGCCTGACGATCGATACGGTGACGATGAACTTCACCACCACTGCGGAAGCGATCGCCATCGCTCAAGCAACCACCCAGAATGCCATCACTTCCGATCAGGCAGCCGACTTCACGATCAACAACCCACTCACGATCCTGACGCTGAATGCTGGTGATACCGGCGGCGACACGATCACGTTGAATGGCTTTGGCACCGGCTTCGGGGCGGACTTGACCATCAATGCAGGCTCAGGCAATGACACCATCACCGTGAACGCGGTACCAACCGCTGGAACTTCGGTGGTGGCTCTGAACGGCGACGCAGGCACCGACGCATTGAATGTCAATGTGGGGACGTTGGGCATCAATCTGACCAGCTCCAACGGCGGCACTCTGACCGGCGGCGCGGCGACCATCAGTTTCTCGAGCATCGAGAGCATCACCGGTAGTGCGACTGGTACGGTCTTCACGATCAATTCGCCCACAACAGCCATCATCACCGGCGGTGCCGGCAACGACACGTTGCAGGGCACACTGATCGATGACGTGGTGCTGACCAGCATTGGCAGCGGCATGGGCTATTCGGGCACCGAAGCTTCTACCGGTGGCTTCAGCAACATTGACACGATCATCGCCACGGGTGGAGCAGGCGCCATTACCGGCACAAACGACGCCGGCGGAACCGCTTGGTCCATCGGCGCGACCTCGACGTCGATCGCAGGCGGACAGACGCTGACCTTCAGCGGCTTCACCACGTTGAACGGTGGCACCGCGAACGACACGCTGACCGTGAACTTCACTTCGGCCAACGTGATTCCGAACGGCTTGACGTTCAACGGTGGCGCCGGTGCGAACGACGTTCTGAACCTGCAGAACGTCAGCACGCAATTCGCGTCGCAGACCTTCAACTACACGAACGCGAATGACGGTTCGGTGGTCTTCACGACTTCTGGTGGCGCTAACACCACTCTGACCTACACGGGTCTGGATCCGATCACCAACACCGGCACTCCGCTGAACGTGACCTTCAACCTGACCACAGGAGCTGACACCGTCACTCTGGACGATCAGGGTGGTGGCGTCGCTCGGCTGTCCGGTGGCACGATCGAACTGACCGACTTTGCTTACCCGGCTGCGGGTGGCTCGATCACGATCAACATGGGCGATGGTGCTGACACCATCGATATCCAGGATCTCGCCCTCGCTGCGAATACCAGTCTGACCGTCAACGGTGGTAACGCGGGCGACACGGTAAACATCTCGCCGACAGCCTCGGTCACGATCACGGGCAACCTGTCGCTGACTGCCGAGACCGTCGCAGATGCCAACGCACTCCTCGTCACCGGCACGACGACCATCGACGCAGGCGCCGCTGGCTCAATCACACTGGACACTGCTGGCAACAACTTCACGGGTTCCGTGACCGTCACGAACACCGGCAGCCTGACGCTGGTGGATTCCACCGCTCTGGACCTCGGCAATGTGACCGCAACTGGCAACGCTGCGGTGACCGTCGGTGGCGACCTGACCGACAGCGGCCTGCTGAACATCACCGGTACGACCACGATCACCGCTGGTGGTGCGAACGTCATTCTGAACAACGCCAACAACTTTGGCGGTGCTGTCCAGATCGTGTCGGCGGGCAATGCGACCTTGAACGACACCGGAGCAATTAGCTTCAGTGGTACCGCTTCAGCCATCACCACGAACCTGACCGTCACCGCAGCGGGTGCGATCACTCAAGGTGCGGGCGGATCAATTGTCGTTGGTGGAGCTACCAGCTTGACCGCTGGAGCAGCCAACAACATCACCCTGACTGAAGCCGGCAACAACTTCAACAGCCTGTCGATCGTCAGCGGCAAGGACGTTTCGATTCGCGATGCGAACGGAATCAATCTGGGAACCTCGACAGTCAGCGGCAACTTCTCACTGCAGGCAGCCGGTGTTGTGACAGATTCCGGTGTGCTGATCATCGCGGGCACCACGTCGCTCACGAACACAGCTGGCAGCACGACGCTGGACAACGCCAACAACTTTGTCGGCTCGGTCACCGTGAGTGCGGCTGGCTTTGACGTCACACTGAACGACACCGGTTCGATCGACTTTGCCGCCCTGACCGCTGCAAATCTGGTTGTGACCGCCGGTGGCCCTATCACCGACAGTGGCACTATTACCGTGACGGGTACGGCCAGCTTGAGCGCCACTCCAACCGCCGATGCCGGTAACGACATCATCCTGAATTCGGCAGCCAATAACTTCGGTGGAGCACTGACTCTGGTCGGTAACGACCTGACGATCGTTGATGTCAATGCCGTCACGATCACGACCGCGACCGCCGGAGCCAACCTGACCGTCAACGCTGGCGATGCAATCTCGACAACCGGACTGATTGACGTTTCGGGCTCGCTGTCGCTGACCACCACTGCTGGCGGAATCACATCCACCGGCCAGGTCTTGGTGGACGGTGCTTCGACTCTGACCGCAGTTGGTCAAGCCGTCACGATGAACGTCGCGACCAATGAATTCCTCGGCGTTGTGACGATCACAGCCGGCTCCTTGAGTATCGATGACGACACAGGTCTGGCCTTCGGCGCTTTGGCCATCGCCAACAACGCAGACGTTGATGCCGGTGGTCTGGTCGATTTCGGTGGTGCCGCGACAATCGGTGGCACACTGGACGTTGATACGGACGCCAACGGCGGCACGCTAGGTTCAATCACGGACAGCGTCGGACCGCTGAACGTAACCGGAAACGTCACACTTGATGCCGGTGCTACGCCAGGCTCGATCACCCTGGATAACCCACTGAACGACTTCAACGGCACCGTCGATATCGACAGTGCTTCCAACGTCACGATTGACGATGATGATGACATCAGCTTCGCTGGCATCGTCGCAACAGGAAACGTCGATATCGATGCTGGTGGCGCCATCAACTTCGACAACGTGACAAGCGTTGGTGGAACTTTGGACGCCGACACAAACGTCAACGGCGGTGCTGGCGGCGCGATTAACGATGGTGCCGGTGCTGCGTTTGCCGTCGTGGGAGCAGCCACATTCGACGCTGGCAACCAAGACCTGACTCTGGACGGTGGTGGAGCCACGAACTTCGGTTCGCTGACCTTCACCGGTGACGATGTCACAATCAACGAAGATTCTTCGACCATCATCGCGAGTGCGAGCAGTGCGACTGGCAACTTCACGTTGACATCGGCAGCTCAGATCTCCATCAACGGAACCACGAATATCGGTGGCAACGTAGCAGTCACGTCGGCCTCTGCGATTGGTACGATCGCCCTGAACGCCAAGATGACCGCTGTGGGCACGGTGACCTTCACCTCAACGCATCACATCACGATTGGCGCCGACATCGACCCGACCACAGTGAGCTTGCTCGCTGCGAACGACGTTTCGATCGCCGCCGCAGTTTCCGCTCAGAACCAGATCACCGTGACGGCTGGTACAGACGGAACAGGTAGCGTTGAACTGCAACTCGGCGGCAGCCTCACAACGACAGTCGCCACTGGTGACATCAACATCAGCTCGGGTAACACCGCGGCTGGTGGCGACATCACTCTGACTGGCAACGTAACCACCCTTGATGACCTGACCATCACTTCGACCGGCACGGTAACTCAGCCCGGTGGCAAGTTGGTCGCGGCGGACCTGATCGTTAACAGCGGTACGGGTATGGGCGGCAACTTCACGCTCGGCAGCACCACGAACGACTTTGATACAATCACCTTCGGTCTGACCGGTGCCGGCACAGCTTCAGTAACCGAAGCCGATGGCGTATCTGTCAGTGGTACATCCGGTGGTGGCGCACTCAGTGTGACGTCCACCGGTACCGTCACCGTCGGTGCCGCACTGACCACGGGTGCCGCAGCAGGTGGCGGAATCGCCATCTCCGGTGCGGTAACGGTCAACGGCACCGTCACTGTGGGAGCCGGTAAGATCACCTTGGCTGGCAGCACAGCAGCGACCAGCGACGTGGACATCAACAACGCAGTGACTGCAAACGGTGCAGCTATCACCATTTCCGCACCTCGTAACGTCACTGTCGGTGGCACGGTCGCGACGACCACCAGTGGCAACATCACCGTTACCGGTGACTCAGATGCCAACGGTACGGGTGGTGTGCAGGTCGAAGCCGCCGGTCTGATTGACGCTCTCGGCGACGTCACACTGAGCGGTAGCGACGTCAACGGAACGGGTGCCATCGACGCGGTGGTGATCGACTCCGACGGCGGTACGGTTCAAGTTGAGGCAGACGGTAACGTCACGATCCAGGACGGCACCGGCGCCCCAGCCACCTCGACAACCGTGATCAATGGTCTGGTACAGCGCGGTGGCGCGGCAACTGGTTCCATCCTGATCCAAGCCAAAGACGATGTGACCTTCGGCGCAGACGGCGACGTTGTCCAGAATGCCGCCGCGGCAACCACGACCACCATCACCGCAGACAACGGTGCTGCGGCGTCCCTGGGTGGCGTGACGATGAATACCGGCACCGTGATCAACGGTGGCAGCGGCACCATCACCATCACGGCTGACGACACGGTCACTCTGACCGGCCTGGTCACGAATAACGCCACGGCTGCAGCGGTCACGATCACTGTCGCCACGGGTGGAGTTGCCGATGCTGGTAACACCACGACCGATATCTCGGCTGCTTCGGGTGGAGTGAACATCACCGCGACGGCAGGAGTAGGTGTAGGCAACGCGATTGAAACCACCGCCAACACCCTGACGGTTTCGACCACGAATACTGGCATCGAGATCGCCGAAACCAACGGCCTGACGGCTCTGAGCCTCAACGCGGGCACAGGCAACGTGACTCTGACCGTGGGCGGAGCAGTTACCGACGCGGATGCCACCGACGACATCATTGGTACGACGGCCACGATCACCAGCACCGCTGGCGATTTCGGTACGAACGCCAACAAGATCGACACCAACGTCACCAACCTGAATGCGTCCAGCACTGCGGCCGGTAACATCTTCATTGATGAAACCAGCGGCCTCAGCTCGCTGAACATCAGCACGACGGGCAACGTGACTCTGACCGCCGCGGGTTCGATCACGGACACCGATGGTGCCCAGGACATCTCTGGTGCGGCCGTCTCCGTGACACTCAGCACCGGCAGCTTTGGTGCTTCCGCGAACAACATCCAGACGACCGCTGGCGACCTGACGGTTAATACTTCAGCCGGTAACGGAACGATCTGGGTGACGGAAGCTGATGGGCTCACCGAACTGGCTTTGAACGCTGGCACCGGTGACGTGAACCTGACCGTTACAGCGAACGGTGTGGCTTCTGCTGACGCAGGCTTCACTGACATCGTCGGTACAAACGCCGTCGTGACCTTGAACGGTGCTGGTGGCGCCTTCGGTGCCGCTGGCAACGCGATTGGAACTGCAGTGGCCAGCCTCTCGGTTTCGACCAACAACGGCGATCAGTTCATCACCGAATCGAACGGCCTGACGGCCTTGAACCTGAGCGCCGGAACGGGAGACATCTCTCTGACGGCAGCCGGCTCAATCATCGACTCTGATGGTGCGACCGATGTCGCGTCGGATGACTTCACCGTCTCCGCTGGTGGTGCAATCACTGCAGCGACCAACGTCAACACGACCACGGTCACCACAACAGCAGCTGGCAGCGTCACGTTGACGGAAACCAACGCGATCACGGTCACCTCGGCGACCGTGGCCAATGGTTCCTTCAGCTTAACTGCCGGTGGTGCGATCACCGCGACGGCGATCACCAGCACCACCGACAACGACGCCAACGACATCAGCTTGACCACGACCGCAGGCAACATTCAGCTTGGCAACGTCAACGCTGGAGCCAGCGGCGACATCACAGTAACCGCTGCGGCATCCATCACTGACGATGGTGACGCTGCAGCAACTGACCTCACTGCAGATGACGTGATCCTGGTTGCGTCGGGTGGAAGTATCGGCTCCGTGAACTTCGAAACGGCCATCGCTAATCTCGAAGGCTCAGCCACCGGTGCAGTCACGTTCGACAACACCTTGGCTGCAGGCCTGACATTCGGCGGTGCTTCGGGTTCACTCTCCGGCTTCACGGCTGGTGGAGCGGTCACGATCACTGACGCGACCGGCACCATGACCTTCAGCGAAGCACTCAGTGCCAGCGGCCAGACAGTGCTGCTCACCGCGAACGATATGGTCAGCAACGGCGATGGCGATTCGACCAGCGTTGACATCGTGGCTGGCTCCCTGGGTTTGACATCCAGCAACGGTATCGGTGACCTGATTGACTCCGTTGAGATCAACGCCGTGACTCTGGCCTTCGTAAACGGTGCGAACGGTGACGTCCGCATCCGCGACATCGCTGGCGGCCTGACCGTTGGCGACGTCGGTGCGATCGTTAACTCGACCAGCAGTGGCATGGCTCAGATTGTGGCCCTCAGCCCACTGACAGTCGAAGCTGGTCACCCCATTACCGCAACGATGGGCTTGATTCTGACTGCGACGGATTCGTCCGGCAGCGGCGACAACCTGACGATCAACGCCGACGTGACAGGTTCCACAGTAACCCTCAACGGTGGTGACAACATCACCCAGGCTGCGGGTACGACGATCAATGCGACAGCGGGTGCCATCAACATCAATGCTGACGCGGGTACCGCTGATGCGAATGGTTCGGTGGTGACCCTCAACGGAACGCTGCAATCAACCGCGGCTTCGACGATCACCGGTGGTTCCGAAGCAGATTCAATCTCGCTGACATCGACCGCAGTCACCAGCACAACGGGTGGCTTGACCATCAACGGTGCTGGCGGTGCTGACACCGTGACGATTGACCTCAACGGTACTCTGAACGTGACGGTTTCGGTGAACGATGCCGGATCGTCCTCTGCAGATACCGACCGCGTTGTCGTGATCGGCTCCGGAACGACCTACAATCTCACCAACAACACCCCGAACAACGGCTCGCCCCAGACCGGCGGAACAGTTGTGAGTGGTGCTGAAACAGTGGCTTACAACCAGAACGTCGAGAACGTCGAAGTTCGCGGCACCGCTGGTGCTGATACGTTCGATGTCGAGCCATCTCAAACCGCCCGTATCACGATCGATGGCCTGGGTGGCTCCGATACGCTCGACGTGAACACCTTCGGTCAATCGTTCGGAGTGGCCGGTAACACAATCGTCGTCAACGGTGGCAACCCGGCGGCCTTCCTGCCGATCAGCTTCCGCAACATCGAGAACGTCACTGGCAACGGTGCCGTGTTGACTCCGGGTGCGGCGACTCAGAAGTTCGACTTCATCGACTACAACGATGTGACGAACACCTTCTCGCCCACTGCTGCAGGCTTCCTGCCGGTCGAACGCGATCGAGTCTTCAGTGTCCAGTATCCACGCACAGGTGTTGGTATCACCTCCACCTACGGCTGGCGAGCGGGCAATATTCTCGACCCGAACACCTATCCGAACATCTCCGATGTGGATGACGGCGTGCTCGCGGGAACGACCTTCTCTGACCTGCTGCGTGACGGTCACACCGCCAACGGGGCTTCGACCTTCACGACTCAAGTCGGCAACGGCTACTACCAGGTCACTCTGCAAGTCTGGGGTGTGACGAACTTCCGAGTTCGTAACGCCGACACCGGACTCGAACTGGCCAGCGGCCGGTCGTTCGTCGGACACGGCATCGTCAGTTTCGTGACCAACGTCACGGATGGCAGCTTGGATCTGACCTTCGATCAGGTCTTCCCAGGCAACCTCGATTCGGATCCGGATTCCGACTTCCGCATCGACGGCCTCGAACTGCAGCCAGCGGCGCAGAGCACCTTCCTGGGTCTGTCGGCAACGACGGCCTCGGTTCAGCCACTCGCTGCTGACGGAGTCACGGTTGACGCCTTCACCATCGCTGGAACGGCAGCTCCTGTCATCAGCGTCTCGGCATCACTCGACACCAACGGCGACGGTAAGGGCGACGTCCCGCTGACCGTCACCACCGCTGACATTGATTCGGTCCTGAACCTGACCCAGGTCAACCCGGCGGGCGGTTTCAGCATCCGTCGTCCAACGGCAGCTGGTACGGGTATCATCACCCTGCAGTTGCCGGATGGCGGCTTCAGCATCAGCACCGTGGAATACGCCGCGACCGCCACGGGCCTGCTGTACGACTTCAACTTGAACGGTTCTGCGACCGAAACCAACTACATCGGTGTTGAGCCTACCAATACGACTGTGACCAGCACTGGCTACGGCTGGACCAATCAGCCAGGTGCCTACAACACCTCGTCGTTCCCAGTCACGACTCGTGTGGACTTCCTGCGAGACGGGGCGTTCGGCAGCGGGGCGAGCACCTTCTCGACGCAACTCACCAACGGCACCTACACCGTCAATGTGACGATCGGCTCGCCGACCGGTGCTTTGGCCAACGTCGCGGTGAAGGCTGAAGGCAACACGGCAGCGACTGGCGTCTCGACACCAGCCGGGCAGTTCGCCACTCGCCAGTTCCTGGTGACGGTGGCTGATGGTCAACTCGATCTGGAGTTCAGCGCTGACTCGGCAACGGGTTGGTCTGTCGCCGGTATCGAAGTTCGCAACGCAGTCACCGGAGTCAGCTTCACGACGGCTCTGGGCAGTGTCACCCCGGATGGAACAACGGTTGATGTCATCAACGGTAATGCTCCGAACGGCTTGGTGACGGTGACCTCGACACTCGGCACGATCACCTCGGCCGACCAGTCGCCTCTGTACGATGGCATTCAAGTGCTGGCTGCCGGTGGCACGTTCAGCTTCACGCTGCAACGCCCGGTGGTGCCCGGTACTCCGACCATCACTGCCGCGGCTGTCAACGGCGACGGTCAAGCCAGCAGCACTGCTGTCGTGACCTACGGCCCTCTGACGCTGCAGTCGTTCGACTTCGGTACGGACAGCAGCCCAGTGGCCGCTGGCTACACCGCAGTGACGACCGGTTCGATGTTCAACTCCACGCTGGGTTATGGCTGGTTCGGCCCAAGCGGCAGCCCGTCGACCTACAATCGCGGACTCGCCACCGGCACGACGACGACCAGCCTCTACCAGGACGGCGTGTTCGTTCAGAACAACGTCTTCCGCGTCGCGGTTGCTGCGGCGACCAACTACGACCTCCGACTGTACTACGGCGATCAGTACTCACCAGCCGGTGGTACCATCGCCGCAGAAGGTGCAACGGCGGTTGCAGCTCCGACGCTGGCAGCTGGTACGTTCGGCAACGTGATGGTCGACAATGCTTCGGACACCAATGGTGACGGCTACATCGACATCACGCTGACTGTGAACTCAACAGCACTGGCCCTGTTCGCCAGCGGCTTGCAAGTCGCCACAGATACGAATCTGCCGGCAGCTTCTCCGCTGTCAGCAGCGTCTGTTGGTGACGGAGCCGCTTCGATCTCGGCTGGTGACCTGACGGCGATCGTCACTGCGGCCATCAACCGCTACAGCGATCTGGGCCTCTCGGGTGCGGCTCTCAGCCGTCTCCAGAGCGTGCAGTTCAGTGTCGGCGATCTGGGTGGTGCGACGATCGGTCTGAGCCGTGCAGGTGTCGTGGTCATCGACGACGATGCGGCAGGCAACGGCTGGTACGTCGATGCCAGCCCGGCTGATGATGCTGAGTTCTCTGGTTCTGGCAGCGAACTGCGAGCTACCAGTGGCGCGGCTGCTGGCAAGTACGACTTGCTGACGGCTGTGATGCACGAACTCGGCCACGAGTTGGGTCTGGACGACATCAGCCCAGCGGTTGATGGCGATGACCTGATGACGGGTGTCATCGGTAGCGGTGTCCGCCGCCTCGCTGATGTGGACGCCATCTTCGCCGCTAATCAGTTCTGGAGTGAATAACTAAGGAATTGATTCAGTTGAACTCTGACCGTCCAGGTTGATGCAGGGCGGGGTCGATCTCTCGATGACCCGCCCCGCAATTCTCCTCCTCGCAAAACCTGGATTCACAATATTGGAAGCAGCGTGATTTCAGCCTTGCTGCAGCCTGGCTGATTTCCGAACTCAGTAGCCCGACGCGTAGGGGCCGGTGAGCAATTACTGGCGCGTCGGGCTACTGGTCGGGAATCTCTCGTAGTTCACGCGAAGCTCGCGACGGCTGCTAGCTGCCGAACGCTGGAGCCGGCTCAGAGATGATTGGCCTCGCTCTTGAGGTCATCCTCGCACACCGCTGGCAGACAAAATCGCCACGCCCGCCTGACAAATCAATCAGGCGATGAACTCATTCGATCACGACAAACTCGTTGCCATTCAGCAAAGCTCGGCACAGAGTTGGTAGACCATGCTGAGCAATCAGCTGAGCAGCGAGTCTTGATTCCTCAGCATCAGCCGGGCGGCCGAGGGTCAACAGCCAACCCTGTCGGACTTGAGCCTCCGGGTTGTCGCCGACGTCTTTGCGAATGCGAGCAGCCAATGCATCCGACATCTGCAGGATGAACGAGCTGTTGAAGAGGCTCAGTGCCTGCAGCGGAGTTGTCGTCACCTGACGACGCGGTGCCGTGGCTGAAGGATCCGGACAGTCGAGAGTGTCAAACAGACTGCTGCGACCACCGCGCGGTGTGAAACGATAGATCGAGCGGCGTGAGAACTCGGAACCGGTGACGTCCAGAGGTTCGTAATAGGTCGTACCGTTGTTCGGGATGATGCTCACATCAACGACGCTGGGACCGCCAGCTCGCAGATTGATTTGCCCCGCAGCCTGCAACATGGCATCGCGGACGGATTCGGCTTCGAGCCGTCGAGGTGACATACGCCAGAGCAATCGATTGTTCGCGTCTTTGGCCTGAGCTTCCGGTCGCAGCCGGGACGATTGCCGGTAGGTCGCACTGGTAACGATCAGTCGATGCAGCGGCTTGAGCCGGTATTGTCCCGAGCGAAACTGACGTGCGAGCCAATCCAGCAACTCGGGATGGCTCGGCCGTCCACCGTTAAAACCAAAATCGTTCGGAGTCTCAACGATGCCAGTACCAAAGTGGTAGTGCCACAACCGGTTCACCATCACGCGGGCAAACAGTGTGTTGTCGGGACTCGTGATCCATTCGGCGAGCTTGCGGCGGCGATCTTGGTCCGACGAATCGGCCGCGAGACCGAAGTCAGCCCGCAGCGCAGGCAGAGATGAAACACCACCGGGCAGCACCGCCTCGCCCAGTGCGTTGACGTTGCCTCGCGGCAGGATGTGCGTTGGCCCCGGAGCCTTCGTCACCACTGTGTAAATCACCTGCTTCGTGGCACGATTCAACTCGTCATACTGCCGAGTGACGTCGGCCCATTGAGTCTTCAACACCTGCCGCGCGTCGGCTCGTTCGCCTTTCAACCACGCGACGAGGTCTTCCTCCGAAACGTAATCACCACTCGCTCCTGCAGCCGCAGCAACGGCCTCGGGGCTCAACGCCTTGTCGTAGAAACTCGCCTGCAGAATCCGCGCTTTCAGGTGCTTGTTGCCACCCGCTGGCCCATGCCGCAACCCGAACAAGAAATTGGTGTCGTTGTCTTTGAAAGTCTGCAGTGCACTGCTCTTGTAGGCTGCGCCATACGGCTTGCCATCGCGGTAACCAACGATCGTCCCGTCCGCGTGATAAACGATGGCTACGTGCACCGGACGAGTCGCGGCTTCGGTATCTTCCGGAGCCTTGAACGGCTGCGTGCGCGTGAAACCGTTGCTGCCAGCCATCCAGCGTTTGGGCTCGCGTTCGGCAAACACGATCGAATCAAACGTCGCACCGTTCAGCGTTTGAATGGTGATGGCACCGCCGCCCGCTTGATCGAGCGTCTGCACCTGAACGACGGCCGCCAGCGTCTTTTCAGCGGTGTTGTGAGCGAACTTTTCCGTCTCCACATAACCCTTACCGTCAATAACGAGGGCTCCATTATCCAGCTTCGCGCCGTCGATCGGCTTGCCGTGCGCCGTTCCGATGCTGTCTTTGAAGTCGCTGTCAAACTCCCAACGAGCCGCGGGAGTCGGCGGCTTCGGAGCCTCTGCTTTGCCCGCTCGACGAGCCGCGAGAACTTCGTCGCGTGCGACTCCGTCAATCGCAGCCAACTGGTCGGCAAGCTGCTTCTGGCGCTGAGCCAGTTCCGCCAACTTCGCGGCGCTTTCCGAGGTACGAACTTCCTTGTCGCCGTGAGTCGCCCCCTGAATGTTGGCAATCAAACGGTAATAGTCCGCAGCAGAGACCGGATCGAATTTGTGATCGTGACAGCGGGCACATTGGACCGTCAGACCCAGAAACGTCTGGCCGATTGTGCCGATGACTTCTTCGTATTCGTCTTGCAGCGCGAGCTTGCGCATCATGTCGCTGGAACCGACGACCGTGTTGTGCACACCCGCCACCATAAAGCCCACGGACGCCGCACCCGTGGGGCTCGGATCAAGCACATCACCCGCAATCTGACGACGCACGAACTCGTCGTAGCTGAGATCCGAGTTCAGAGCTTCGATCACCCAATCGCGGTACTGCCAGAAGTTGCGGCGCGGGTCGTTGCGTTCAAAGCCGTTGCTTTCGCCATAACGCACAATATCAAGCCAGTGCCGAGCCCAACGCTCGCCATATCGCGGCGACGCCAACAACTCATCGACAATCTTCGCGTAGTGAGCATCGCTGGGATCGTCCACAAACGCGGCAACCTGCTCCGGAGTGGGAGGCAGGCCGATCAGATCAAAGTACACTCGACGAATCAGCGTTCGCGGGTCTGCGGGCTCTGAAGGAACAAGTTGCCGCTCTTCGAGCTTCTGCAGCACGAAGCGGTCGAGATCCGACTTCGTCCAGCCCGCCTGCTTAACTTGCGGCGGTTGCACATCCGAGAGCGGCTGGAAGGCCCACCAGTCGTAACCGGCTCGACGGTCGGTTGTGTATTTGAAGCGATCAATCGGATCGCTGCCCCATTTCGCACCGCCCTGCAGCCAGTCGAGCAACTGCTTCTTTTCGTTCGCCGATAGAGGATGTTTCGGAGGCATTTCGTCAGCCGAAACGCGTTTCCAGATCTCACTGTCATCCGGCTTGCCCGCCACGAAACCGGCGCCGGTTTCTCCGCCTTTGAAGGCAGATGCACGTTGCGTGAGATCCAGCTTTCCCTCGGGCTGCTTGCCGCTGTGACAATCAAAACAATGACTGGCCAGCAACGGCGCGATCACGCGATCAAAGTGCTGCTGATCCGCGTCCGCAGCCTGTGCCACAGGCGGAAAACTCACGGTGCAAGTGATGGCAAGTGATTGCACGAATCGAAAGAATCGAGGCATCGACGGCGTCCTTCGTCAAAACATGCGCGTGGCCCAGCAGCAGTCGTTGCAGCATTGCAAGCAATGGACCGAACTAACGCAACGCGCGGGCTGAATGAGTACTCTGCTTGTCGGGACTTTCAACTGCCACCACTTTCAACTTCGTAAGAGCGTTCTGCCCAGGAACGTCCTAGGATGCTGAGTCTCGGAGATTCAAATTCGTGCAAAGGATTTCGTAATCGCAAATGTCCTTCTTTGGTTTTCATCCGCTGATTGAACGCTGGTTTCAGAGTCGCTTTGCGGCGCCGACGGAACCTCAGAAGCTGGGCTGGCCACAGATTGCGGCGGGCGAGCACACGCTCATCGCGGCACCAACGGGTAGTGGTAAGACGCTGACGGCGTTTCTGGCCGTGATCGATCGGCTGCTGAAACAATCCATCGCAGGGGAACTGGTAGCGGGCGTGCGAGTCGTCTATGTGTCGCCGCTGCGGGCCTTGTCGAATGACATGCACCGCAACCTCACAACGCCGCTGGAAGAACTGAACGCGCTCGCGGCCGATGAATTTCCGGATGTGCCCATTTCGCTGTTGCGCGCCGGGCTGCGAACAGGCGACTCGACAGCGTCGCAACGCGCCGCCCTGGTTCGAAAACCGCCTCACATAGTGGTTACCACACCGGAATCGTTGTTCCTGCTGCTGACCTCGCCGCGAGGTCGTGAGGCGTTGAAGACTGTCGATACGGTCATCGTCGATGAGATCCATGCACTCGTCAGGGACCGGCGCGGGTCGCATCTGGCACTGACGCTGGAACGACTCGAAGCACACTGCGGTCGACGCATTCAGCGCATCGGCCTGTCGGCAACTCAGAAGCCGATTGAGCGTGTGGCCGAGTTCCTGATCGGCGGCCGCGCCGCGACAGGATCGCCGTGTCGCATCGTCAACGTGGGACATGGCCGCGACCTAGACCTGGCGATTGAAGTACCGCCGAGTGAGCTTTCCGCAGTCTGTTCGACGGAGCAATGGGCGGAAGTCAGCGCGCGGCTGGTGGAACTCATCAATTCGCACCGCAGCACACTGATCTTCGTCAACACTCGCCGCATGGCGGAACGGGTGACTCATCACCTCAGTGAACTGCTGGGTGAGGACCATGTCGGCAGCCATCATGGATCGCTGGCATCGGACATTCGCTTGAAGACAGAACAGCGGCTCAAGACGGGCGAACTGAAGGCCGTCGTGGCAACGGCTTCGCTCGAACTGGGTCTGGACGTAGGCTTCATCGACCTGGTGGTGCAACTGGGCTCGCCGCGTTCGATTGCCACGTTCCTGCAGCGAATTGGCCGGTCCGGGCACTCGCTGGGCAAGACGCCGAAGGGGCGACTGTTTGCTCTGACGCGCGATGAGCTGGTCGAGTGCATGGGGCTGATGCGAGCCATCCGCGCCGGGCGGCTGGACGCGATTCCGATTCCCGAGCTTTCGCTGGACGTGCTGATGCAGCAGATCGTCGGCGAGGTTGCGGCGAAAGATTGGGACTCGGACGCGCTCTATGACCTGCTGCGGCAAGCCTGGCCGTATCGAAATATGACGCGGCAGTTCTTCGATGACGCCGTGAGGTTGCTCAGCGAAGGTTTGAATGAGCGATCCAACCGCGACCGGCTGTACCTGCATCACGATCATGTGCGTAAGAAGTTGAAGGCGCGTCCGTCGGCGCGCATCGCAGTGACGTCCAATGCCGGCGCGATCCCTGAAGTGGCCCAGTTTCGAGTCGTCGCGCAGCCTGAGGGCACGGTCGTCGGATCGCTCGACGAAGATTTTGCCACCGAAAGCCATGCCGGTCAGATTTTCTTGTTAGGGAACACGTCGTGGCGTATCGAAGGCGTGCGCGGCACCGACGTGCATGTCACGGACGCAGGCGGTGCGCCGCCGACGATCCCGTTTTGGCGAGGCGAAGCTCCCGGACGTACGGTCGAACTTTCGGAAGAGGTGTCGCGGCTCAGGTCAGAACTCGAAGCTCGCGTTCGCGAGGCCGCGCCGAGCTCTGAAGGCTCAGAAAAACCGCACACGCCATCGTCCGACCTGGTCGCGTGGCTCGTGCAGGAAACGTCCTGCACCTAGTTCGCGGCTCAGCAAACGGTGACCTACGTCGCAGCTCAGGTCGCGGCGGTGGGTCTGGTGCCGACGAAG
>CAYLTY010000018.1:0-64209 GCA_964386705.1 uncultured Planctomycetaceae bacterium | reverse complement strand
CAATCAACTTCAGGACGTTTTCTTCGTCGACCATGATGTTGCGCGGACACATGTCACGATGAATGAAGCCTGCCTGATGGAAATACTCCAGCGCGTCGCCGAGTTGAATCATCAGGTTCAGTCGCAGCTTCTGCATGGTCTCGTTCTGCGCGTCGATCAGGTACGACAACCCGACGCCCTCGATAAAGTCCATCACCAGAAACTGTTCGTTATCGGTGGTGACACCGTGGTCCAGCGTCTTGACGATGTTGAGGTGTTCCAGCTTGCGGGCAATTTCACCCTCGCAGGGTTTCTTCAGACCGGTGAAGCGTGCTTCGTGACGTTCGGTCTTCACTTTGTCGAGCACTTTTACGGCGACAATCCGCCCCGAATGCGCATCGCGAGCACGCCAGACCTTGGACATCGTGCCCTGGCCAACAGGGCTCAGCAGTTCAAACCGGCGCGGGATATCCGTCTTGAAGACCTTTGGTTTGCTTTGGAAGAACTGCTTCAGAAAATCCAGCACGTTGAACTTTCGATGTCACATCAGGTTGTCGGAACGCTGCAACGCCGGCCGCCCACCTACACCCGCTTGAGCTTGGCGCTCCGCATCTCGTTACGGTCGGTGTCACGCTTGATTTTGTCGCGTTTGTCGTACTCCTTGCGACCCTTCGCGAGTCCAATTTTGACTTTGACGAAACCTCGGCTGAAGAACACTTCCAGCGGAATCAGCGTGAAACCGCGTTCCTCGGCCCGCGCGGCGAAGCGATCCAGTTCGCGGCGATGCAGCAGCAGCTTGCGAACCTGAGTCGGTTCGTGATTCATCAAGTTGGCTTGCGGGTACTCGTTGATGTTGCAGTTGACGAGGTACAACTGGCCGTCGCGAATGCGCGCGTACCCCTCTTCGATGGAGATCTTGCCGCTGCGGATGCTCTTCACCTCGCTGCCGGCCAGCACGATCCCGCATTCGATTTCGTCGAGGATCTCATAGTTGAAGCGTGCCTTGCGGTTGGTGCAGACGCGCTTCTCGTTGGGATCTTCCTTGGTCTTTTGTTTCTTCTTGTCAGCCATACCTGTTCCTCGAACGCTCGCCGCAGACAACCATAGTCGCTGATCGCTCCGCGATCAGAACGCTTTTCGGTTTTTCGACACACCGAAAGGCACAGTCCGCTCCGTCCCGAACCTCATCCAGTTCCCGCCGCAGACCGCCAATCAATACCATATCTTGGTGCCCGTTGGCGAAAAGTCCTACCCAGACAGTTACCGATTACTCCGGTTCAGAGCGAATTGACGGCACTTCTTCGAAAGGATGTCGTATGGGTCGACCCGTTCTGCTGACAGCAGCCGCGTGCTCGCTGCCGGGAAATAGTTTCTGATCCGCTCGGCAGTAGAAACGTTGTAGCGTTTCGGTTCCAAGTCCCCGGCCTGATTGCAGGCGGCTCCAAACCCGAATTCGTTGGATCGCAAATTGGTCGAGGCGCTTCATTAATGACCCAACCAACATTGTCACGTCGACACGATCTGGACGCTCTCCGTGCGTTTGCGATGTTGTTGGGGATCGGGCTGCATGCGGCATTGTCGTTTACGCCGTTTCCGTGGCCGGCGCAGGATTCCCGGCAGGATGACATCTTTGAATTGTTCTTCGTGGTGGTGCATGGCTTTCGCATGCCGCTGTTCTTTGTCGTGAGCGGCTTTTTCACGGCGATGCTCTGGCGGCAGAAGGGGCTGAAAGCCCTGCTGAAGCATCGATTTCAGCGCGTCTTCATCCCGTGCCTGCTCGGTCTGGCGACGGTCATTCCGGCGACGCACTGGGCGTCTCAGTGGGCTATGACCTCCGGTCCGCGCATCACCGAGGACGTTGCCAAACCGGCGAACAACCTGCTTTCGGCCATTCGCAAACACGACACAGCCAGCGTCGAGCAGCTCATTGCCGACGGGGCTGACGTCAATCAGCTAGATCCCGACTTCAAAGTGACGATGCTGTCATGGGCGGCCATGCTGGGTGATGAGGACAGCACTCGCGTGTTGCTTGAACATGGAGCCAACGTCAAAGCGGCCAACGGGGATGGTTCCACTCCGCTGCACAGCGCGGTCTTCCTGGGTTATCCGGCGATCGCGCGGCAGTTGCTGGATGCAGGTGCTGATCCCGCGGCACGCAACGAACGGGGTCACGTCCCGGTTGTTGCTGCGCAGGCGGACTGGGAACTCACGCAGTTCCTCGCCGGTCTGTTGAAGATCCCGTTGCGCTCCGAGGAAGAAGTGCGAACTGGCCGCGAAGAGTGCGTCAAACTGCTGCCAGCGAACACGCAGCCCGAAGCTGCGGCATCCGGCAGCGAAGGCGGCGGGCTGAACGGCCAATTACGTGCGATTCGATCGACTTATGCGGGGTGGCTTGGCTCAGACTTCTGGAAGGTGCGTTGGAGTTCCACAGCGTCGCCGCTGCATCTGATTCATACCGACGTGTTCGCTCATCTGTGGTTCTTGTGGTTCTTGTGCTGGCTGGTTCCCCTGTTTGCGGCGAGCGTGTGGGTTGCGGAGCGGGTTGGCCTGAAGGCTCTGCCGCGCTGGCTGGTGCTTTCTCCGGCACGCGTCTGTTGGCTGCTGCCGCTCACTGTGCTGCCGCAACTGCTGATGGGCACGCTGTCCCCGAGTTTCGGACCGGATACATCGGTGGGAGTAATTCCGCAGCCGCACTTGCTGTTTTACTACGGCATCTTTTTCGGTTTTGGAGCGTTGTATTTCGCCAGTGACGATGCCGAAGGTCGCCTGGGTCGCTGGTGGTGGATGACACTACCAACCGCGTTGCTTGTGATTCTGCCGACTGGATTGCAGGTAATGCCCTTCGTCGTGATATCCAGTGTCATCCAGGTGTGTTACGTCTGGCTGATGACGTTTGGAACCATCGGACTCTGCAGTCGGTTGCTGACTCGGGAAAACCGGACGATCCGTTACATCTCAGATTCGTCGTATTGGCTCTACATGGCTCACTTGCCTCTAGTAATCGCGGCTCAGCACCTGATCCGCGACTGGCCAATTCCGGCGGTACCGAAGTTCCTGCTCCTGTGTGCGGCGGTTACGGGCGTCCTGCTGTTTTCCTATCACACGCTGGTGCGCTACACGTGGATTGGAGCCTTGCTGAATGGCCGGCGCACGCGACCTCAAGCCGTCACAGTGACCGCTGACAGCACACCAATACCTGGCGCGAGCGCTTAGCAACCAACAATAAATTGGTATTACTTCGAGCGGCGTCGCGCGCTGGTGTTCCGATACTGCGCAACTCGCGTGAGTTTCTACGTCGAGAATGCGAAGGCGACCATGATCCGTCCCAGAGGAGACGAGAAGTGCACGGCCATGGGCACCGAGGGTGATGGGAAAGCGATCCGGCAGTCAGTTCCCAGAACCACGTTGGGCAAGCCCATCTCCAGATCGAGGTGGCTCAAGTTGGCTTTGGCACAACCGGCGACGACGTTGGTGAATTCCGCCACAGTATCAACCACGAGGGACGTGATCTCGGTGACATTCTCATCCACCATCTTCTTCACGAGTGCGAATGCCGCACGTCGTTCGACGCTCAAGCAGATCGAGCCGCGGGGATTACCCGACAGCTGGATCACGGCGGTGACTTCATGGAACGGATAACGTCCCTGCAGAAGTTCCATGTTGACCTTTTTCAGGGTCAACCCGACCATTGATTCGAAGGTTTCGAGCGTTCCGGAGATGACCGGATTGACAATTTCCGCCGTGCGCGAAGCTGAAAGCGTGCTTTGTGTCATGGTGCGACCCAGTTTTTTCAAGGCGCCAGGTGAGCGTCTTCTGCTGCCAGACAGACCGTTCGGACTCGCGGTGAACAACCACTGAACAACACTGTGTGTCCCGCACCAACAACATAGGTTGCTGACTTGGCGTGAAGACGCCTCACTGCCTGCTGGTGCGAGCAAACCGCCACGGCGCGGTGTCGAACGTGACAGTCGAGCCGATTGTGCCAGCAGACTTGTAAAAATTATTGCGAAGTGCCTGGCTCAACGACTTTGAGCATGTTCAGTATTCTCGCTCGAAGATCTCAAAATGTCGTGTACAAACTTCAGAGCAGCGGAAGCTTTTTGTTCGACGTTCCGCAGGTGAGACGACCGTTGTTGCAAATAGTGCTGGCAGCTGGCTTTGCCAAAACATCGAACAGTGTCCGAAATTGAGGACTGGCTCGCGGTGAATCTTTTCATTGGTTGATACACGCGTCGGGATATGACTTCATGAGCGGTCCGAATCGCGTATTGCTCCTCGCGTTGATCATGGCTCTCGCTCAATTGGCCGGCGCGGCGGAGCCCGCACATCCGTCAAAACCGGCACCGGTTGATACTGCTCAGGGTTGGCCATCGGTGCGCGGAGTGACCTTCGACGCTCATTCGTCCGAAACGAACATCGCCGAATTCTGGCCGGAGGCTGGGCCGCCGGTGCTGTGGGTGCGGGAGATCGGTCAGGGCTATTCCGCGTTTGTTGCCGGTGGGCAGCGAGTATTTACACAAGCTCAATCGTTGGCCGGCCAATTCCTGCTATGTCTCGATGCCGACACGGGCGAAACGATCTGGGAACATCGCTATGCGCTGCCATTTGAGTCAATTGGTGTCTATCCCGGTCCGCGTTCAACACCCACACTGGCTGAAGACAAAGTGCTTTTCAGCGCACCCGATGGCATGGTTCGTTGTTTAGACGCCAGCAACGGCCGTGAGCGGTGGACGGTGCAGCTGGACGAGAAGTATCACCTACTCGGTACGGAATTCGGCTACTCGTGTGGTCCCACAGTCGTTGGCAAGTTGGTACTACTGCCAGTCGGTGGCCCCGGAGCGTCGATTGTTGCACTGCATCTCGACGATGGTCACGAGGTCTGGAAGTCCGGAGACGACGCGGCGAGCTACACACCCATCTTGCCCATCGTTCGCAATGGTCGAACCTGCATCGTCGGGTTTTTGCGAAATGCGTTGGTGGTCTGCGATCTCGCTACTGGTCAGCAACTCGCGCGGTTGGGTCTCTCGGACGGTTACGACGAGCATTCCGCATGGCCACTGTATCAGGAGCCGTGGTTGTGGATCGGTGAGCCGTTTCGAGCAGGCTCCACGTTGTTGAAGATTCCCGATGTCAGCAGCGACTCACCTGCAGGAGAGCCAATCCCTACGATCGAAACGGTCTGGAAGAGCAAGTTGATGTCCAACGACGTGCTGTCGAGCGTGCTGGTCGATGGGTACGTGTACGGCTTCGACATCTTGGACGCTCAATCGAAGACTCAGCGACCATCGCGGGGCTATTTCAGTTGCCAGGAACTGCGAACGGGCAAGATCACCTGGGCGGTGGGTTCCGAACATCCGCGCCGCGATTGGACAGTCAGAGCAGCCGATGACTCATTCATCGGACAGGCCGGAATCGTGGTCGCCGACGGCAAGTTGATCATGCTCAATGAAATCGGAGAGTTGATCCTGGCGCGCGTGAACCCGGAGCGCTTCGAACAACTGGCTCGAGCCACGGTCTTGGGAGGCGAACTCGTCTGGACCCCGCCTATTTTGCATCGCGGTCGTGTCTACATCCGCAACCAATCTCGAGCTGTCTGCATCTACGTCGGCGAACCTGAGCAACTAATCGACTCGACGCGTCCCCTGCTCTCTATCGCCGATGTACCGCAGACCGAATATGTCGATTGGACAGGCATGCTACTGGCCATTGAACCGGAGTACGCATTCGACGTCCCGTCTGACGAATGGCTCTGGAACTGGTTCGTGTTGGGACTCGGCACGCTGTTGGCCAGCCACGCTCTCAGTTGGTTGCTTACGTTCCGCAGCCGCGGCCTCGCAGCCGCTCAGCAGCGGTTGCTCATCTCACGTTGGACCGCCTTCCTCTGCGGCTGCCTAGGCACAACTGTGCTGGGACATCTGGCCGGCGAATTCCTCTTCACCTGGCCCTTGGCGTTGTTCGTGGTCTACGACGTCGTCGTCAGCAACACCCGAAGGCGCGGTGGCTCGGTCGATTTCAAACAACGCATCAGCGAAGGGTTCGCTCTCGCGTTGTTGGCAACAGCCAACCTGGCGTTCTTCTGGCTCTGCCGACGGTTGAGCCTGGTCTTTGAATGGACGTTCCTCTCCGGCCCCATTGCGGCGCTGCCGCTCCAGGCCCTTGTCGCTCGTTGGCGCCACCGAATCGGTGTCCTTGCCCCGCTCGCAACGATCCTGCTGGAGTGCCTCGCATTCACCGTGTTCTTCGGGTTCTCGGTCGCCATCCTCAAATGGAGGTACGGCGGCTGGTGATCGCAACGGCGAACGCTCCACTCACATCTCCAGAAAGGGCGAGGATAGTCCCGACGAGCATGAACTTTCCCTGCTGCTTGCCGTTCGCGGTCCTTGATTGACACGCCCGTGCACGCACATGCTGACCAACGAACAGGACAGCCCACACGAAGAGGACGCTGATGACTTCCGAGCCGCTCACGTCGCCAAATGCAGAACACCCCGAGCACAATGTGAAGCGCGGTCGCTGGTTCGCCTGGTGGCTGAGGCCGAAGGTCGCCTTTCCCCTGTTCTTTCTGTTGATACTTCTACTCGCCCCAATGTTGATTCGTGGTTACCGACTCAGCCGAGTGCCAGAAGCACCCGAGCCCTTTGATACGGAAGCCGTTCTTAACCTCGTCGTTCCTGACGAACAGAATGCTTTCGTCGAATTTCGACAAGCAGCCGATTTGTTGGTCGCGCTATCCAAGGCGGATCAGCCGCATCTGGAGAAGGCGTTGGAGGGTGAATGGGAAGATGTGCCCGAGCCCATTCGCCAGTGGATTGATGGCAACCGCAGAGTGATCGAATTGTGGGAGCGCGGAGCCAGGAAACCCGATGCTCAATACATCCGAGCGAGTGACATCAGTATCCACACCCTAGTGCCTGTACTCGATCAGCTCCGAACGATGGCCCGGCTGGCCAAGCTTGATGCCATGCGATTGCAAGCCGAGGGACATCCTGAGCAGGCTTGGGATCTGCTGCGAGCCGGCCTGCAAGTCGGTCAGCATACGGGTCGACGAGGTGTCCTTATGGAACGATTGGTAGGGCTTGCTCTCAACGCGACGATTTCGGAGGGGATTGTAAAGTGGGCTCGCGACCCCAGGGTCACAACAGAATTACTGCGACGTGCGAGCACTGAACTCGACGATGTTTGGAACCAGAAGCCTCTGGTCAGTTCGACCCTGCAGCGTGAATACTTGTTGGCGCGGGGTGCGCTGCGAACCCAGTACGTTATCGAAGAGATTCTCTCATATCAGCATCCGTCTTTGCCTTCGACTCCGGGATTGGGCAGTGTCTCGCTTTATACCCTTGGTGAACCCAGCCTGTCAGATCGCGCCCTGAACCATGCGTTTCGAAATTATCTGATTGAGGCGGATAAACCAGCTCGCGAACGAGCCAAACAATTGAGCCCCGGGGACTGCTTTGAGCTTGACCCGCGTGTTCATCCAACTGCTCCGACCGCCAGCCAGGTCAACACGTGGATCATGCAGGCGGTCGGGTGTCGCCTCGTAATTCCCGCGGCGTCGCAGGCCATCTCCGCACTCAATCGAGATGACCTTAGGAACTCGCTGTTGAAAACAGTTCTGGCTCTTGAGATCTACCGGCGCCAACACGGTAGTTATCCCGAGAAATTGTCGGCTCTGGTTCCTGACTTCATGCCAGAAGTTCCTGACGACATCCTTGAGCTCGTACCAACGCCATTGAAGTACCGCCGCGAAGGTGCCAATGCGCTGCTATGGAGCGTGGGTCCGGACGGGACCGACAACGCGGGAAACTTCGAACGGGATAAGGACGTGGGTTATTTCCTGGGTCCACCCCTGAGCAAGACACACACTCAAAACGGTGACTCCGGCACTTCCAAGTAAGATCCGAGGGCCCGTTCTGATAGCCATCCAGAAGCGATGTATGACTGACGTTGAATTCAGAATATGAACAATTCAATAACCTCGTCTCCCTCTCAGACCATCGCAGATCCGCTCGCGCCCCAAGTTAGGCGGGCTGGATGGCTCGCTTGGTGGCTGCGGCCGAAGGTGGCAGTTCCGCTGTTCCTTCTATTGCTGGTACTGCTGTCTCCGCTGCTGATGCGTGGCTACAAACTCAGCCGAGTGCCAACTGCGCCAGAACCGTTTGATACCGAGGCGGTTCTCAACTTTGTGGTTCCTGACGAACAGAACGCTTATGTCGAATACCGACAAGCGTTGGCTCAACTGCCCCAGCTACCAACTGCCGAAGCAGTGAAGCTGGGTGAATCCGTGGAAGGTGAGTGGGACGATGTTCCGGAGTCGATTCGTACCTGGGTAAGAGACAATCAGGCCGTCCTTGATCTGTGGAAGCAGGGCTCGGCGAAGCCCGACGCGCAGAACGGGCCCGCAGGTCAAGTGCCCGATGGGGCAACTCTGATGCCAGGAGTTCAACAACTCCGAACCGTCTACCGATTGATCATCGTCGACGTCTTGCGCTTGCGAGCTGAGGGACACCCCGAGCAGGCTTGGGAGCTGTTGCTTTGTGGTATTCAATCCAGCGATCACATTGCACGCCGCGGCACACTTTTCGATCGGGGGCTTGGAACCGCTACGCACGCCATGGTTTCTCACGCTGTTGTCCAATGGGCTCAAGATCAGGCGGTTTCGCGGGAGATGCTCGTCAAAGCTCAGCGTGAACTCTCGCAGGAGATCGGAAGATATCCACCATTCAGTCAATCGCTGAAAGTGGGCTACTTGACCGAGCACGCGTGGGTTCAATCGGCGGAATTCGGTGGATGGCTGCCTGATCTTCACGCTCAGTCATTAACTGAGCGATTAGGCAAGGTTGGGCTCTATGCTCTGGGTGAGCCCCGGTTGTACCAGCGTAGCATCGGTCATCAGGTCGCCAATTATCTGCGTCAAGTGGATAAGCCGCGCCGAGATCGAACCGCTCGGTCTGGACGCGTTGAAAGTTTCGAACCCGACTCGTCGGTGCCAGATCTGCCGACGCCATCTCAGATCGGTGATTGGTGTGGACACTCAGTCCTGCATGGCGACATCGGATTCGACATCGGATCGGTATTGAGGGCCTCGGACCGGGCGATGGCGCGAAACTCTCTTTTGAGTACCGTCCTGGCATTGGAGATCTATCGCCGGCAAACGGGAACCTATCCCGAGGTCTTGGAATCACTGGTCCCCGACTTCCTGACAGAGATTCCAGACGACCTCTTTGAGCCAACACCCGCGCCCTTGAAGTACCGTCGGAAAGGAATTCGGGCGACGTTGTGGAGCATCTATGAGGATGGCATCGACCAGGGCGGACAGATTGATACCTTCAAAGACTACGGTTATTCGTTAGGACCACCGCAGCCAAAAGCTGACTCGCAGGACGGAACTGCGAACCAGCCCATGTAAGTTCCCAAGCCCCTGGCGACACTTGGATGAGGCAGATCAAGAAGTGCTCTCGCCACCGAGTTAAAGTTGATTGTGGACAACTCGAATGACTTCGGACCTGACTCCATCTTACAGCCCGGAACAAGCCCCAAAGTTGAGTTCACGGCGACAAAGCTGGCTAACGTGGTGGCTGCGGCCGAAGGTGGCGATTCCGTCATTCCTGATGTTGCTTCTACTGGCGTCGCCTCTGCTGCTGCGAGGTTACGGGCTCCTCAAAGTGCCAGCCGCTCCAGAGCCGTTTGATACTCAAGCGGTGCTCAACTTAGTGATTCCCGACGAGCAGAACGCGTACGTCGAATACAGGCAGGCAATCTCGAGTCTGGTCGACGCAGAGGTGAGTGGGTTTGATGGGTTGCTATTCGAACGCAGTGGACCACGCGCTTATGGCTACAACTGGTCAGCGCTACCTCACTCGATTCAGGAATGGGTCAGGAACAATCGCGCCGCAATCGAGTTCTGCCAACAAGGTGCAAAGAAGTCATCAGCTCAAGACACGCTGGCCGGGGACTATCAATTCGCGGTTCTAACATGCACTGATGAGCCCACAAGCATCGACCTCCTCGCTCAGCTTTTGCGGCTGGAAGCTGCAAGATTGTGCTATGAAGGGCGGCCTGACTCAGCCTGGCAGGTGTTGCTGACCGGATTGCGTATGAGCAACCACATCGGGCAGCACGGCGGTAACAGTGAGCTGATAGCGGGGCTGAGCATTGCTCGCTCCATGACGGATGCACTTGCTCGGTGGGCTCATGATCCTGTGGTTACCAAGGAGCTGTTGCTCGTCGTGTTGCGGGAGTTTAACGAGGAGACAGTTCGCAGGCCGCCGCTCAGCACTGCGTTTCAGATTGACCATCTGGCAAAGCGCAGGGACGCCGGCCTTTCGAGTGTGCTCACGGCTGTCGGGCCCATTCAGGTGAAATACGGGTGGGAACGAGTCCTGGACTGGGATCGCTTCGGGTTGTATTCGCTGGGGGAACCCGAGTTGTTCGCACGATGTCTGAATCACGAAACCCGAAACTATCTCAGTCAGGTGGACAAGCCGCGTCGCGAGCGCAGTCGGCAACATTCGGACAATTACTATTTCTATCCCGACCCGGCTTCGGCAGGGACGATGCCTACTCCTGAGCAGATCGAGGGGTACTTTGATCATTCGATCCTGGAGCCCTTTCGGAGCCCCAATGGAATCGACTTCTCTGATCAGTTTCAGGCCAAGTTCCAATTGGTGACGGCGGTACTGGCTTTGGAGATCTATCTTCGCGAACACAGCCACTGCCCGAAGACGCTCGCCGAACTTGTTCCGCACATCATTCCCGAGATCCCCGACGATCTCTTTGAGACATCACCGGCTCCGTTGAAATACTATCGTGCTCCGGGATTCGCACGGGTCTGGAGTGTTGGTCTTGATGGCGTCAACGATGATGGCCGCATGGATCAGATGCAGGACATTACCTACGTGCTAGGCTGGCAGGATTCTGGGAGCAGACCGGCATCGGCGACCACATCTCACGACAGGTCGGACTGATCTGCGTTCGGACGACGACTGCTGCCAATCCGGTCCGCAAACACAAACGGCTCCCTCGCAAGGATTTACGAGAGAGCCATTAGAATACGGAGAGGGCGGGATTCGAACCCGCGGTGAAGTTTCCCCCACGCCGCTTTAGCAAAGCGGTGCATTCGGCCACTCTGCCACCTCTCCGGGTCAACTTGGCCGGGCGAATAATAGTTCGTGACGTTCTGAAAGCAAGTTGTCCCCTGCCCGACTTCAAAGCGGCCACGATCCCGCTCACAGACGTGACGGGATCGTTCGCTTGGTGGATCTCACCGACTTACATCAGGTTCGGGAAGTTCGCCTCGGTGAAGGCCTCGTCGATTTCGCTCGCCAGCCCGACCAGTTGGTCATTGCCAGCGTTGCCTGCCATCTTGTCCGAACCACCCTGCCCGGTCAGGAAATCGTCGCCGTCACCACCAACCAGCGTGTCATTGTCGGCCGAGCCGTACAGCGAGTCGTTACCTACACCACCCAGCAACGTGTCGTTGCCGTAGTCGCCCAGCAGGAAGTCGTTGCCGGTTCCGCCATTCAGGCCGTCTTCACCCAGATCGCCGTACAGCGAGTCATCACCGGCATCGCCGTAGATGGTGTCGTTGTTACGACCACCGTTGAGGATGTCGACACCGTCACCGCCTCGCAGCGTATCGTTGCCGTTATCGCCGTTGAGGTTGTCGTTGCCGGTCCCGCCTTCGATGCTGTCGTCACCGGAACCGCCTGAGGCTCCGTCGTCGCCAGCCTCACCGAACATGACGTCGTTGTCACTGCCACCGTTGAGGACGTCGTTGCCTTCACCACCACGCAACGTGTCGTTGCCCAGGCCACCGCCGAGAATGTCAGCTCCGGCACCGCCGACGAGCGAGTCGTTGCCATCGCCACCATCCAGGCTGTCGCTGCCCGAACCAGCCAGCAATGTGTCGTTACCGGCACCGCCGATGAGCGAAACATTGCCAACCGTGAACGCGCTGGCGTCGAGCTTGCTGGACGTCGCACCAGCGAACAGTCGGAAGGCCTCAATCGAGACCAGTTGATCGTTACCAGCACCAGCCACGAGGGCCGTATTCGTCAGTACGACGTTCGTACCAGCTTGAGAGACGAAGTCGGTTCCGGTGCCACCGTCCATCACGTCGTTACTCGAACCGCCCGCCAGCGTGTCGTTGCCGGCACCGCCGGTCAGGAAGCTCGTCAGGCTGCTCGCAGAAGCATCGATCAGATTGTTGCCAGCGCCGCCGGTCAGAACGCTGATCTCGAAGCCCGCATAGGTGTCGGTGCCGTCACCAATCACCTGCGTCGCAGTCACCGTGATATTCGCGTCAATGCTGACGGTCAGCGTGTCAGTACCCGCACCGCCGTCCATCGCATCATTTCCAGCATCACCGCTGATGGTGTCGTTGCCTGCGCCACCCACGATCGAGTCGTTGCCAGCGTTGCCGTTGATCTGATCCAGGTTTGCACCGCCAGTGATGGTGTCGTTGCCAGCACCGCCGCTGATCACAGTCGTGCCAGTGAACGCTGACGCGTTAATGATGTTAGCGCCGTCCCCACCGATCAGCGTCGCGGTTTCAACACCAATCAGCTTGTCACTGCCAAGACCGCCTAGAGCGGTGTCACTCAGCGTGAAGTTCACGTTGCCAGACTCGAACAGGCGGTCGTCGCCGATACCACCATCGATCGTGTCATTGCCCAATCCACCCGTCAGCAGGTCCCCGCTGCCACCTTGGCCAAACAGGCGATCGTTGTCACCTTCGCCATTCAGCGTATCGCGTCCTGCGGCACCGTAGAGCAGGTCGTTGCCCAGTCCGCCGGTCATCGAGTCGTTACCTTCGAGCCCGAAGAACGAGTCACCAGCCGGGCTGCCAATCAGCGTGTCGTTGCCGGAACCACCGTAGAGCACAACGCCGAACGACTTATCGAACGCAGAAGCGTCAATTTTCCCGCCGACATTGCTGAGTGTCAGGATCGCACCGGTAATCCTGGCACTATCCGACTGACCAATGAAGGTGTCATTCCCCAATCCGGTCAAACTTGTATTCGTGATGACGAAGTTCGCCGCGCCAGATTCAATCACGATGTCGGCACCGCTGACCGGCGAGAATGTGTCGTCGCCCTCGTTACCCGTCAGCGAGTCGTTACCAGCTCCACCTCGCAGAGTGTCGTTGCCAGCGCCGCCGACGATCGAGTCTTTATCTCCATTGCCAGAGAGCGAGTCGTTGCCGCCGTTGCCGAAGATCGTGTCCGCGTTGTTACCACCCTGAATCGTGTCGTTGCCCGAACCACCGCTCAGCACGTTGTTGCCGAGGCTGTCCAGAATGAACATGCGACCGGTAAACGCGCTGCCGTCGATCGTATCATTCCCCGCACCACCGTAGAGATTCGCGAACTCGAACCCCGAGATCGCATCGGTACCTGTACCCGTGAGCTGGGTATCCGACAGCGTCTGGGTACCGCTCGCAGTCTGGACGATGGTATCGCTATCGCCGTCGCCGTTGATGGTATCATTACCGCCACTGACAGTGACCGTATCATTGCCGCTACCCGCATTCACAACCACACCAAGCGAAGTGGTAGCGGATGCGTTGATGGCATCGGCTCCCTTGCCGGTGTTGATCGTGAAACTGGTCAGACCCGTCGCGGAAAGGTCCGTAGAGATCGTCACGGTGTCTGCTGCCGAAACGCTATTCTTGGCGGCGTCGATCGTTACCGCAGTCGTGTTCGTGAAGCTGATCGCACTGAAGCCGGTACCACCACTCGTACCGCTGATGCGATTCACTCCCGCCGACGGAGCGTCGACGGTCAAGACGTCACTATCACCTGAAGTAACTACAGTCAGACTGCTCAGAGTATTCACGCTGACGGGCTCAACACCGGTCAGCGAAATCTTGGATGTGCCGTACTGAATGGTCGAGGTGCCGTTCGTGGTTGCACTGGGCGTGTAGGTCGCCGACGTGCCCGCCGTGCCAATCAGGCTGAAGGAATCAGCACTGACCTGAGACCCAGCAGCAAATGTAATTCCGCCTGCCGGAGTGGGGTTACCGGCCGTCAGATCGACAGTCAGGGAGTCATTGTCATTCGACCCGTTGATCGTCAAAGACAGAACGTCGACAACGTCTTCGGAGAACAGCAACGCGTTATTGAGTGTCACTTCCGTCCGAGCACCATTCAGTGCAGCGCGGAACGCGTCTGGGCTGCCATTGTTCGCCAGAGCTTGAGCACTGATGACGAACGCCAGCGGATTCAGCGGATCCAGATCTTCAATCGATGTGAACGACACATCCACGCCGCCAGTCTGAGTCAGTTTTCCGCTGGTTGGCGTCGCGATGGTGGCAATACCCGACCCGTTGTATCGGAGGGTATCACCGACGGCGGTTGTTGGAGCATTGCCATCGAGCGTGAAGTCTGTCGTCGAGATGCCGGATCCATAAATATCCGGGCCAACCGAGCCCCCGGCAACGCCTTGGCCATTACCGTTCAAGAGGACCGTCACGGCATTCGCGGCTGGCGTTACAGTGAATTCGTCGGCCGCGGTCGTACCTGTCACGGTAAGCAGGTCGTTATTGGCTGAGTCGCCGTTGACATTGATTGACTCGATGCTACCCGTAGTGAACGACGCCCCGCCGAAGCCGGTAATCGCAACACTACCTGCGGCGGTGGAGCTGTAATCCAGCCCGACCGTTCGCACACCGTCGCCAGCAACGTTGGCATTGATATTCACAATATCTCGCAGCCCGCTGTTCTGAGCGTTTCCAGTCAGCGCCAACGCCGTGTTGGTACCCAGTGACGTGCCAGCCGCGAAAGTCACGTTAAAGGTGTCTGCTCCACCACTGCCTACTGCACTGAATGCAACACCCGCAGCAAGCTGGTTCGCCTGAATATTGAATGTATCTACACCTGTGCCACCAACGTGAGTTTCAATACTGGAACTGGTCAGCGTCCGACCGCCCGACACGTAAGAATGGGTCGCCCCCAGCGAGAACGTACCACTTGCGTCCAGGCCGTTCAGCGTGTCCGAGGACGTGGTACCGATGATGTTGTCAATATTGGTAACTGCACCAGTAACGACGTCGATCTCGAGGTCGAACCCATTGGTACTACCCAATCCGCTCACGTCAATCGTTTGGGCTGCAGCGATAGCGGCCAGGTTGACCGTATCCACACCGCCGGCCCCCAGCAGGTTACCCGTGAGACTGGCGCCGGCCGCGAACACGAAGTTGTCATCGCCGCCAGCACCGTTCATCGTCAAACCGACAATTGGACCGCTCAGATTGAACGTGTCTTGACTGCCATTACCAATCAGGGTGTCGAAGCCTTGGAACGACAACACTCGTCCGGAAACTGTCACAGAGCGCGGATCAGCAGCGGTTACATCCCACGTGCTATCAGCATTGATACCACTCAACGTGTCACCAACTAACGAGGTGCCAAGAATCACATCGACACCCGTGAACGTACCGGCGACCGCTTCGGTACCCGTGAAACCGTTCGATGCAGCACTGTTGAGGCTCACACTGCGAACGGTCGAAACACTTCTCAAATCGATCGTATCGGTGCCGCCACCACCAACTACGGCACTCACGGAGCCACCGTTCTCAAAGTCGAACACGTCCGCCCCCGAACCACCGGACAGCGTCTCGAAGTTCGTGAAGCCAATACCATCAACACTACCGGCGTTAGCTGCCGTCACCTGGAAGGTCGATCCCGGAGCGGCGGACTTGCCCAGCAAGGTGTCAGACGCAGAGCCACCGCCAATCACCCTTTCCACATTGCTGAGGTTCTCGATATTCACCGAGACCGACGATGTGAGAGCGGAATAATCCAGATGGTCATCAGAGCCCGTTCCGCCATCAATCTTTCCAGACAACGCGGAGCCATTCGTGAGGAATCGCACGACATCGTTCGAACCGCTACCGGAGAGACTCACGCCATGCACGCCAGTCACTTGGAACTCATCAAGTCCTGCACCGCCCGTCAACGAATCGATGTTGCTGAAGAGTAGCTTACCCCCGACATCCTGATAATTGTTGCCAGTCGTCGAATTCAGCGTCCAGGTCGCATCGCCGCCCACACCCTGCAACGTATCGATCTCTGAACTGCCTTGAATCGAGTCGATGTTCGTGAAAGTGGGCACACTCGTCGAAGCACCGCTGAAACCACTTGCACTAGCACCGATCAATGCGATCGACTCACCCGTGCTGCCATTGAAGATCAGGCGGTCGCCGCTACCAACACCACCATCCGCCAGACCAGTCAGTGAAGCCCCGGTAGCAAACGAGATCGTGTCATCACCGTTCCCACCACTGATCTCAACGGTTTGAGCACCGCTGATGGCAAAGGTATCCGCCCCGGATCCGCCAACGAGATTCTCAACACCGGAGAAGTTCAGCGTCTTCGAGCTGCTTTGATAATCATTCGTGCCATCAACTCCCCAGGTCGAGATACTGTCCGTACCGGTTAGAGTATCATCGCCCGTCCCAGCACTGATCGAGCTGATGTTTGCAAACTTGGTGTTGATATTGTCCACAAAACCGCCGAAGCCCACAGTGCCGGCAGCGTTCAAGACGATGTCATCATCCAGTTCGGCGAGCACCAGCGAATCAGAGCCCGTACCACCGTCGGCACCGACCGATCCACTCAGCGAGCCGGTAGAAGTAAACGTGAACGTATCGTTCGCGGTGCCGCCCGTCAGATTCTCGACGCCGGCAAAGTTCACAGTGCCAATCTTGCCGGCATTGGAACCAGTGATGTCAAAACTGGTATTCGAATTCGCGCCTTGAATCGTGTCGGAGCCAGTCGAACCACCAACCACGGACTCGATGTTCGTCAGCCTTGCAAGGTCAATCGTGACCGCAGTCATGTACTTAGCATACGTAACTTCATCATCGTTCGCTTCGCCGCCACCGTCGATGGTACCGGAGATGCTCGCACCGTTATCGAAGATAAAGTTATCGTCATCACTGCCGCCAACCAGGTTCTCGATCGACACCAGAGATGTATTCAGCAGTTTTGTCTCGTTCGCACCCGTGATATTCCAGCTGTTCAACGAGTTGTCCGCGGTGATAAACTTGTCGTTTCCACCATTACCATTGACTGTACGATTAACACCAATGTCCTTACCCGTCACGGTATCGTTGGCTGCCGACCCCACGAACGACTCGAACGTAGAGCCACTCAGATTCAGGGTATGCGACCCAAGAACTTGCTGGGCGCCATTGAAATCCAGATTAATCGAGATCGGCCCTGCGGATGACGAGAAGTCCAGGCCGTCCGTACCGCTCGCATCTGTCACGACGTCGGCACTTCCCGGTGTTAAGACATAGGTGTCATCGCCAATTCCACCGTCCAGCGAGTCGTCACCCGCACCGTCTGCCAGCGTGTCGTTTCCGTCACCGCCAACCAGCACGTTAGCCAAAGCGCTGCCCGTCAACTTGTCGTTTGACACACCGCCCGTGACATTCTCAATACCAACAACGCCACCGGTAACGTTCGTCGAAGACCCACTTGACAGATTCACTGTCACGCCGCTCGTGTACGCAGAGTAATTGAGAGTATCAATACCGCCGCCACCCGTGATGATACCGGTCACCCCAAAACCATCGCTGAAGCTGAAGGTGTCGTCGTCGGCTCCACCGTCAAGATTCTCAAACGATTGGAAGTTCAATGAACCTGCCGTACCGCGATTGTTAGCAACCGAGATCGTGAAGCTGTCCTTGCCGGACGTGCCCACCAGAGTGTCAGAGGAACCAGTACCAATCACGGTTTCAACTGTTGTCACAGCAGTCAACTTCAACGCCACCGGCGTGATACCAGAGCTAAAGTCAAGAGTATCATTGTCTGCACCACCGACGAATGTCACCTTGTCGATGGCGATGACGGTCGAGAACTTGAACGTATCGTCACCCGCGCCACCATCCAGCGTCCCGGTGACCGTCACGTTGCTCTGAATATTGAACGTGTCCGCACCATCACCGCCAGCCAGGTCGATCGTAACCGGCCCGGCGACCTGGAACGAATCACTGCCTGAACCGCCAACCGCATTATCAATACCGGAGAACGTCAGGGTTTGAGCACTGGCAACATAAGTGCTGTTCGTCGTGTTGATTGTCCAGGCTGCGGTAGCGGCAATTCCCGTGAGAACATCGTCACCCGATCCACCAATCAGCGTATCAAGGCTGGCAATACCCCCGCTGATACCGCCTCCAGTGGCAGTGAGCAGCGCGTTGAAACCGCCGTTCATCACGTTGGCCGCGGTGAGTTGGATCGTCTGCGCGCTGACTGTCCCCGACAGATCGAGCGTGTCAACGTCTGCACCAGCATCCACAGTGCCGGTAATCGTAGCCTGATCAGCGAGCACTACGCGGTCGTTGCCTGATCCCAAAGACACGTTACCTGTCAAAGAAGCCAGGCTCGCCAGGCTGACGCTATCAGCGCCGCCACCACCCGTGATGTTCAAGCTGTTCGTGTTAAACAGCGAGAATGTGTCGATACCGTTCTGGCCAATCAGATTCTCGAATGCGGAGAAGCCCAGCAGAACTCCACTAGCCTGATAGCCGCTTGTCGGCCCAACTGCCCAGCTGGCATCCACATTGATACCAGTCAGGCTATCGCCCGCAGCCGCGCTGCCGACGAAGGAGTTGATATCATTAAAGCCCGTGGCCAGAGCCCCTGCATCATCAGCATTAAACCCGTCCACACCGCCAATTGAAATCAGGCTCAGGGCAACGTTGGAAGTCACTCCGCTGAAGCTCACCGTGTCGCTGTCTTCGCCACCTTCAATGGTGCCCGTCAGAGTGCCAGCATTGCTCGTGAAGGTGAAGCTATCGTTGCCTTCCAAGCCGTCCAGTGAGCTGAAGCCAGTAAACGCAATCCCGTTGAAGGTACCAGACCCGGCACCGCTGACGGTGAAGACGTCGTCACCACTGCTGCCGAGCAGCGTGTCATTCGGCGTACCGGAAATCACGCTTTCGAAATTCGTATAATTGGAGAGGCTGATCTCAATGGCTGTCGTATAAGCCGAGAAGTCGATCGTGTCGCCGGGGGCCGTTGTGGGATCACCACCATCAATCTGGCCTGTCAGTGCTGCACCATCCGCGAGCACCACGAAGTCATCGCCCGCACCTGCGGAGATGTTGACCGACTGCGTTCCAGTAATGTTGAACGTGTCGCCGACAGAACCGCCAGCCAGACTGTCGAAACCGCTGAATGTGAACTGCCGACTGGAACCGGAGTCCTGATAGATCTTGGTCGGCCCAATCGCCCAGGCCGACACAGCATCGCGACCAGTGAGCTTATCGCCCGCGCCGTTGGAACCAATCGCGATATTGATATTTGAGAAGCCAGCCCCGCCGCCACCGTTCACAATCTGCGGCACTGTCCCATCAAAGCCATCCACAAATCCCAGCAACGTGAGCGACACCAGCGCCGACGCTGAACTCAGGCTGCTGAAGTCGAGAGTGTCATTGCCAAGATTACCTTCAATTGTTCCGTTGAAGGTGGCGTCGTCCGTCATGAACTGGAAGGTGTCGTCACCAGAATTGCCATCAATGGTACCTGTCTGGGCACCACTGATCTGGAACTTGTCTTTGCTGCCGTTTCCGATGAACGTCTCGAACGAACTGAAGGCCAGCGAACGATTCGTCGTGTCTTCGATATAGGTATTTGTACCGTCCAACTGCCAGGTCGCATCCGCCGCCAGACCCGCCAGTGCATCGATCTGCAGAGATCCAACCAGCGAGTCAATGCGGGTGAATCCGAACGTGAAAGCCGGCACAACCAGATTAATAGTTCCATCAAAGCCACCGGACGATGTTCCGGTCAAAGCCGCATTCAAAGACGACGTGCTCGCCTGCAAGTCCAGGGTATCGACACCGTCGCCACCGGCCACGGTCGGACTGCCGCCGTTAACCGCAACCGTCATCACCGATTCGCTAGTCAGCGTAACACCGTTCGAGATCACGAACTTGTCGTCGCCAGTGTTACCAACCAGATCACCCTTGTTGCTGACCAGCACATTGATGGTGTCATCACCGGTGCCACCATCAACGTTGGTCACGGTTAATCCCGCGCCCTTGTTGGGGTTATTCAAGGTGATGATATCTGCATTCCCTTGACCCAGGACCTGCAGCTTGGCCGTGTTCTGCAGTTCGATCGCGGTAAATGCATTGTTGAACGTCACGCGTGTATAATTGGCCTGACCATCGATCACGTTAATCGTGTCCGCACTGGTTGACCCCGACACGTCGAACCGATCTACCGTCATGCGACTTTCAATGATCTCGCTGGCACTGTTCGCCGTGAAACCATCGAAGGAAATTGTCTGCGTGAACTTAGTCCCGTTATCAATCGACGCGACCACCGTTCCCTGCGTGCTCGTCGGCCCGACCTGATACGAGATGCTGGATGTTGCCGCCGGCGCCGGCTCACCGCCCAGCAGCCGGAAGGTGTCGTTACCGGCACCCGCATTCAGAGAGAACGTTCGGTTCGCAGCACCGAGATACTCAATCTGAATCAGATCCGTATCAGCCCCAGCATCCAACGTGCCACCGAATCCTGCATTGCCATGCAGGAAGATCTCATCAATACCGTTGCCGGTGGAAATGTTCCCGCCAACCGACCCAGTGCCCAGTGAGGCGACGTCAACGACGTCATTGCCGTCCTGACCACTGATGGACCCAGCCAAGGCCGCATTCACCAGGAACGTATCAGGATTGCTGCCGCCAGTCAGATTCTCATAACCCGAGAACCCCAGGATACGAGTCGTCGTATTATCCGTGTAGGTGTTCGCGACGTCGACCAGCCACGACGCGTTCACGTTCTGACCGGTCAGAGTATCAGCCAGCCCAGCACCACCGACCAGAGTCCTGATCGACGAGAACCCACCAGTGATCAGTGATCCTGCCGTGCCGCTGTAGCCATTGCCGTTATTCGACGTCAGCGTCACGTTCGCAGCAGTAGTCGTAAATCCGCTGAAGCTCAGACTGTTAGTGCCAGTGCCGCCAGCAATCGCTCCTGTCAGACGCCCGGCATCAGCCCCAAACGTAAAGGCGTCGTCACCAGCATTGCCGTTGAGCGAAGCGGTCTGAGCACTGTTGATTGTGAAGGTATCAACCTGATTTCCGCCGTTGAGGGTTTCAAACGACGAGAAGCCCAGCGTTCGAGCAAGCCCGGGATCGGTGTAAGTGCTGCTTGCACTCAGCACCCAGTTGGAAATCGCGTTGCGACCATTCAAGACGTCGGTCGCGGCTTGACTGCCGGCAACCACATCAACGTTATCAAAACCATTAATCACAGCAGCCGTTGTTCCGGTGTATCCGTCGGTGGTACCAGCACCACCAATATTGACCGTTACCGCTGCCGTCGATGTCGAGAAGCTCAAGGTATCCGTTCCAGTACCACCATTGACACCGGTGACGGTGGCTCCAGTGCCCAGTCGGAAAGTGTCATTATCGGCGCCGCCGTCCGGCGTACCCGACAAGGCAACACCCGCGGCGATAGCCACGACGTCATCACCAGCCTGACCCTGGATCGTTCTCGATGCATTTGCATTAATATTGAAGGTATCAACAGCTCCACCACCAACCAGCGTCGTAAATCCGCTGAGAGCCGCTGTCCGGCCGCCCGTCGAGTAACTATCCGACGCGCCGACAGTCCAGGTCGCAACCGTTGGCGCACCAACAACGGTATCGGCACCTTTGCCCACGATTGCGTCAATATTGTTGAACCCGGACATCGCGGCCTGGGTCCCCAAAACGCCGTCCGTACCACCAATGCCGGTAATGTTAACCGTCAGCGTGCCTGGAAGCCCGGCAAGGTTGAGCGTGTCGGTTCCCGACCCACCGGTTACAGAACCGGTCAGCGTACCCGTACCAACGAAGCTGATCAGGTCGTTGCCGCCGAACGCGTTGATATTCTCAAAGCTCCGATAGGCAACCCCGTTGATAGCTCCCTGATTCGCGTCAGTCACTGTAAATGTATCAATCCCGGAGCCACCGGCGATCACGTCGCCAGCGGACATACCACCCAGAATCTCTTCCACATTGCTATACAAACTGGCGAACGCGGTCACCGCAGTTGTATAGGCTGAGAAGTTGACGACATCACTGTCAGCGCCACCATCAATCGTGCTGCCGACAGTCAGAGCCGCCCCATCCAGGAATCGAATTTCGTCATCGCCGGCACCGCCAGTGATGTTGTTAGCCTGCGTGCCCGTGACTTCAAACAGGTCACTGCCTCCAGCACCGATCAGATTCTCAACAGCAGAGAATGCAATTGAACGACTGTTGGACTGATCGATGTAGCGGTTGCCACCGTCCAGTTCCCACTTGGAGCTGACACCCAGACCCGTGAGCGAATCGCCAGTTGACGCCCCGCCGAGAATTGAATCCACGTTGGTAAAGTTGCCATTCACCGCGAGTGTCGTTCCCGCAAAGCCGTCGACACCATTGCTGGTCAGAGTTACGGCGCGGCTGGTCGTGTAACCGGCAAACGACAGGGTATCAATGCCCGTTCCGCCATCAAATGGGCCAGACAACACACCACCGTCCGCGAAGATCAGAGAGTCAGCCCCGGCCCCGCCGGTCACAGTTACCGCTTGATTGCCAGTAACCGTGAACAAGTCGATGTTGGAACCACCATTCAGATTCTCAAATGCCTGGAACGCGAACGGCAACGTTGTCGCTTGATCGATCAGTCGATTCGTGCCATCGATTTCCCAGTCTGCGTTCAAGGTCGTGTTATTAAGAGTATCAATTCCCGATCCAGCCCGGAGCGAATCAATACCAGCGAAACCAGCGAATCCACCGCTGAGCAGATTCGTTGAGGTACCAGTAAACCCGTCGACAGTGGTGCCGGTGATCGTCGTCAAGATGCCGGAAGTGAAAGCAGACGCGTTGATCGTGTCAGTGCCAGCGTCGCCACTGATCGTCCCCGTCAGCACAACGCCGTTCGTGTAGACGAAGGAGTCGTTGCCGTCGCCGCCAGTCAAGGCGCCACTGAAGGCGACTCGCAGATTGAGCGTATCATTTCCGGCATTTCCGTTCGCATTAATAGTCGTCAGACCAACAGCGCGATTCGGATTATTCAGATTGATCGTGTCATTGCCGTCGTTGCCATTGACGGTCAGGGTCGTTTTCCCCTGGAAGACGTAGGGGCGGAACGCGCCATTGAAGTTCACTTCCGTGAATCCCGCCGTGGTCGAGTCAATCACGTTGATAGTCTCAGGACCCGTCGAACTGTTCACGATCAGGTTTGCCGTCACCATCTGGTCGTTAACCGACTCGACATTAGACAACGTCGTCGGCTGCGTCAGCATTCCGCCGCTATAAGATAGAGTCGCAGCCGAAGCAGCTGGACCAACCGAGTAGGTCGTGGTTCCTGCCGAATCGTTGCCGGTCAAGTTCAGGATGTCCGTGCCTGCCCCACCATCAATAACCAGGGTTCGAGTCACTGCGCCAAGGCCCGACTGGAAATCAACGTTAATCGCGTCGTTGTCATTGCCTGTGGAAATCGTCCCAATCACCTGAGCATTGTGAGCGACATTGACCGTATCAGCGCCGTCACCGGTGGTGATGTTACCACCAACGGTGCGTCCTACTCCAACGGAGACCACGTCTACACCAGCCAGCGACGTGATGTTGCCGTCGAGGTTCGCATTGATATTGAACGTATCATCCAATGCGCCGCCCGTCAGATTCTCGACATTAATGAAGTCGAGATTACTCACCAGCCCGTGAGCGGCCAGCGTTCCTGCATTAGTGGCTGACACCGTGAACAGATTGCCGTCGTCGTCGCCGACGATCGTATCGCTATCAGCTTCACCATTGACCTGCTGGTTCAGCTTACCAGCCGTCAGGAACGTGAACGTATCGTTGCCCGCACCGCCACGAAGCTCATTGTTAAGCGTGACAGTTCCTTCGATCGAGAAGCTGTCGTTACCGCTGCTTCCGGTCAACTGGTTGTTGAAAACAGCCCCGTTCTGCAGGATGAAAACGTCATCATCAACACCGGCATCAACCGTACCAACAATTCGACCTCGCACATCAATGGTATCAGTCAGTTCGCCGGTGCTGACGTTGCCACCAACAGTTGCTGAAGGACCAACCAGCAGCGTATCTCGTCCCACGAAACTGCTGATGTTGCCACCCAACCAGGTGACTCCGCCATCCGCCGACGTACCCAGATTTGCGTTCAGAGCAAACGTGTCGTCCCCTTGGCCGCCGAACAGATTCTCGACACCCGTGAACGACGTTGTCTTGCCCAGCAACGACCCAGTATTGGCGCTGGTGACATTGAAGAAGTTCCCATCATCGTCACCGCTGATGATATCCCCACCAGGACCGTCACCCAAACCGGCAATATTACCAGCAAGGCTGCCAAACGCAGTGAAGTTGAACGAGTCGTCCGCTGCGCCGCCGGTCAAGTTCTCGATATCAGTGAACAAGGTCGTCTTCGTCGCGAGGCTTCCGCGACCGACCGCCGCCACCTGACTGCCGCTACTTGCATCTCCGGTGATATTGAACAAGTTACCATCATCATCGCCAATGATCGTATCCGTGCCGGTACCGCCGAAGATACTTCCAAAGACGGCTCCGATGGTATTAAACGTGAACGTGTCGTTTCCGGAATTTCCTACGAGGTTTCCAACCACAACCGCGTCCACCAGGAACGTATCTGCGCCGGAACCACCAGCAAGCGTTTCAATGTTGGTGAAGTCAAGCGCACTCAGAGCAAGAGTATTAACCTTGCCTGCTAATGTTCCGCCATCTTGCACGGTCACATGGAAAGCGTTGCCATCATTATCGCCGACTAAAGTATCATTGCCGCCGACACCATCGATTGGGCCCTGCAGCGACCCCGTGTTGGTGAAGATAAACGTATCTTCTCCAGCGGAGCCGACCAGCGTTTCAATATTGCTGAAGCGGCCACCAATTATGTTTCCGGCCGTTGCCTGGAACGTTCCGCCATTTACCGCATCAATCGTAAACGTTTCGTCGGGACGTGAACCGTCACCGATCAGTGAGTCAAAGTTACCGCCACCATTCAGGTTTCCACCGATGGAACCCGTATTGGTGAAGGTAAATGTGTCGAAGTCGGAACCGGCAGTAAGATTTTCGAACCCTCGAACACCAGCAGCATCTGTCGCGTCGCCGAATGTCAGAGTGCGAACAGTGCTGGAGTCAATATAAGTTCCGCGATTTCTGCCGTTAATCACCCACTGCGATGCCACGTTCAGAGTGGTCAGAGTATCAGAATTCGATGATCCGCCGAAAACAGTATCAACACCGCTGAAGGTCTGCGTGATGGACGATTCGGTACCCGCATACCCGTCGGTAGCATTTGATGTCAGCACCACAGACCGAGCAGTGGCGAAGTTGCGGAAGTCGAGAGTGTCGTTACCCAGCCCAGCTTCAAACAAGCCAATCAACTGGGAGAACGTCGTCTGGAATCTCAGCGTATCGTTACCCGCGTTCGCCCGAATCTGATTCGCCTGCACGCCGGAGACCAGGAACGTATCATTGTTTGATCCACCATCCAGCCGCTCAATATTTGAGAACCCTAACACTCGGCCGAAGGTATTATCCTGAACGGTGTTTGTACCGTCGATGTCCCAGGTCGACGCGACGTTCAGACCGGTTACGCTGTCATCCGTGCTGGCACCACCAGTCAAAGAGTCGACACCGGCGAAGCCATTTGTCACTGCAGGAGAGAACCCCTGATAGCCGGTCGGATCATTCGCAATCAGCGTGAATGTAACCGGAGTATTGTATGCACTGAAATTCAGAGTGTCTGTGCCGCCGCTCGCGAAGATCTGACCGTCAATCTTACCATTGACGCTGAACTGGAACTCATCGCTCGCGACTGCGCCACCATTGAGATTCTCAACGTTGAAGAAGTCGAAACCACCGACGTCGCCCTGGTTGCTCCCTGTGATATTCCACAAGTTTTTGGTGCCAGAAACATCAAGACCCGTCAGTGAGTCCGAACCGCCCAGACCGTCAATGATCGCGGTACCGAGACGATTCCAACCACCCAGATCGAATGAATTATTGGTGGCGTTGCCAGTCAATTCCGCAGCTTCACCAGAGAAGCCAATCAGCGCGACAGTCGTAACGGTTGAAGCCGCACTGCTGCGAATGAACCCAGCACTATCGGATGTCGCCCCCAGGGTAAACCCAACCGCAACTTCTTCTACGTCCGCCGTCGCAATGGCGCGCAACGTATCCGTGGCGACGCCACCATCAATCGTTATACCCGATCCCGTGCCTAGCAGGCGGAAGTCGGCGTCCTGGAAAGTGACAGTATCACTACCGGGCCCAGTGCGCACCAGCAGCGTGCCGAGCGTAGCTTCACTCCTCAAAGCATTATTTGCGAAGGTAACGGCATCATTCGGAGTCGCCCCGTCACTGGCACCCACGTCGATGGTCACGTCCGGAACAGTAACAAAGCTGACGCGAGACCCAGGCGTAGAAGAAACGAGATCGAATGAATTCACAGTGGCCGACATGGCGTCGGTTGTCGTACCAGCCTGCAAGGTGTAGGTGTTCTGGCTCGCGCTGGGCACAACGGAACCTCGAGCGAAGCCTTCAATCTGCACCTGTTCCACGGCAGCAAGATTCACCTTGGCAGCGGCGAAATCAATTGCTCCATCCGAAAGACCAGCCCCCGTGGGACGGTATGTAATATCTGTCGCAACACCGCCCAGCAGTTGAAGTCGATCGGAACCGGCGGTCGCTCCCAGAGCATTGGCGTTTAAGTTGACATTCACGGCCAAGGACTGCTTGCTCTGATCAAGAATCAGCGTGTCATCGTCACTGGAACCATTGAACGTCACGGACTGCAGCCCCACCAGGGGCACTCGATCAACTCGCTTGCTATCAATGAATACGTCCACAATGCCGGAGCTGACGCTGAAGCTGAAGACGTCAGCCGCACCATCATTCACATGCCCGACAGTGTGATTATCCGCACTATAAGTCCTGTTGGCATTCGCGTTCGACAGCAGTTCTTCAATGCTGGTGAAGCTGATGTCGCCGTACTTGGAACTCACAACATTAATACCACCGTCGCCGCTGCCGTTCGGGCCCGTTGTAATCGTGGGACCAATGAGCGGATCGGTCAGATTCACCAGCAGAATGTCACCGGGAGCCGCAGTTGGATTTCCGCCATCAATGACCAGCGTCGGAGCCACCGGGCTATTGATCGCCCGGAGCGGAACAGCATTGATCAGGTCATTTCCATCGTTTCCGGTCACAGTAATACCACCAGGCGCGCCGGTTCCGGAATCGGTAATATTGATGATATCGTCTTCAGTTCCGGCATCGGCTGTGATCGTACCAGATTCATAGTAGATATTCAGCGTGTCAGTACCCGCGCCGGCGAAAACGGTGTCGCTACCGTTACCAGCGAGAATCGTGTCCGCCCCGGTCCCGCCGTCCAGATAGTCAGCGCCACCGCTGGCGACAATCGAATCGTCCTCAGAACCGCCGATCAGCGTATCTCCGACGTCCGTTCCAAGAAGCGTGTCATTACCAGCCGCACCGAGAATTGAGACAGCATTGGATGGCAGCTTCGACGTATCAATATAATCCGCCTGCGCCCCGCCGATGATGTCGATTCGCGAGGTCAAGTAGTTTCCAACGAGCGATGAAACACTGCCAAACGTATCATTGTCTGACTTATTATCCAGATTAATAATCAGCTTCTTCCCGCCGGAACCGGCGGAAATCAGTGCCGATGAGTTGATCAGGAAATCGTCTGCAACATCGAAAGTAATGTCACCACTCGACGACTGAACCTTGGCGTTGCTTATGGAAAGATTGTCGGTCGAAGACGAAGCGACGCCCTCAAGGGCTGACAGATGGATCGTTGAACCGGTCACATCAGCCGCCACGCTCAAAAGCCCGGACGCCGAAATATCGACCGCCCCATTCGCAGATACGCCTGACAGTATCAGATCGTCGACATCAACGATGGTGGCGGCAAGTCCTGCGGACAGCGACAAGGACGCGAAGTCATTGTTCGCGTCATTCAGAATCACATTACCCGTCGCAACAAGGTTGGTTGCCCCAGCGACGATGACTCCTCCGGAATCCGTTATATCTCCACTCGCAGTAATGGTCGCATTACCAAGCACAGACTGAACACTGACATTCAGATCATCGATATTGTTAATTAGAACATTATTCACCTGAACGATCGTAAGGACACCACCCGGCCCGTTGAGATTATGACTCAGACCGAGACTGATATCATCAGTCGTCTGAACCGTCAGAGTCGTACTGCGACCAACGGCCAGGAATCCATATCCCACGGCTGTGATGAGGAAGTCCTCAATGTTGCCCACCCCGGCGCTGGCATCAATCACCAGGTCGCGCCCGACGGTAATATCAGCGTGAACGAACACTCCATCGGCAGCGACTAACAAATCGTTGGCTACCTGACTACCAGCGGCACCCGCTCCGACGAACTCAATAGCACTCTGATCCTGCAAATCTACGTCGAAAGCATCCACCGAGATCCGGTTGAAGTCGTTCGCGAGGTTGGCCAAGTCGACTGTACCGGTGCCAGCATTGATCGTCGTCAGTCCAAAAACTGTCACGGAACCGAAGGGCGTCTGAGCGATGTCACCATTTCCCTGGCTCGTATCGATGGTCGCATTGGCGGCAGTCAGAGACTGCAAAGTCACATCGGTCTGAGCGCCGAGGAACACATCGTCGGCCGGAGCCGAGATCCCCACGTTACCGTTAAATGTATTGAACGGATTACTGATATTTACGGGACCCGCAGAACTCAGGTTCGTCGTCCCGGAAACGCTGATTGCTCCAGAAGCACTCGTCGGATTCAGCTGCGTGATCGCTTCAACGTTGAAGATCTGCAAAGGCGCAAACGGGACAGCCGTCAGAAACAGACCTGAAGCACCGATATCAATATTATCAGAGCCCAGTCCGCCATTGATGTTGATGCCCGACAAGCGCAGGGGGGTGCCCGACGTTGCCGATACCGTCACATTGTCATTGCCATCACCCATCTGCACGCTGAGTTGGAATAGGCTTGCCATAGCGGTGGCGTTGGCGACGACTGCGTGCCTGGACAACTGAGGCAGTGTTGGTACCCCGAAATTGTCCAGATACGAGATACCGCCGGTCGTGGATCCGGGGTCGAAGAATCCAGTCGCCAGAGTCACGTCAAGCGTCGTGCCAATCTGGGAGATGTTGACAGTGTCTGATGTCCCCAGCAGATCCTGCACAGTAATCGTAGTGGTGACCGTGCCGGTGAGCATCACGGCAGGAACTGTTCGAGTTTCCAAGAACTGAATTTCCCGGTTCAGCGCCTGTTGTCTAACGAGCGACTGCTGGGATTGGCGACGGACTCGCGCTTTATTGCGACGCATCTTTGTCCGCAGCGAACTCAACCAGGGCGTGAAGAACATAAGGATCGACCCCGTCTTGGAAGTGGTCATGTATCTCGTCTGACAACCAACGGCGTAACGTCAGGCCGAGAAAAGGTTTGGCGTGGACTGCTGGCGAGCCGTTCAATTTGAACAACTGACACAGCGAACAAACTCGATCAAACAAAAATCCGACTCATCAATCGCCGTTAGAGGTTGCGCGCACGAAACAACTTCGCCGCCCTACCCTACCGGCACCAATCTCAATCTCATCGGAATCAGTGAGAACCGAACCCGAATGAGATCAGAACCCGCACGTTTAAGTTCCGCGATTCCGGTAGCCTGTGACCGTTAGTCCGAGGATGGTTCGAACGCCGTCGCCAGCGGTTCTACCACCTAAGTCAGAGCCAAACGGATAAGCCGGAAATAGTGGTTACTCACGTGAGAGCAGGTAACGTATTCGCAACGCAGAACTTGAGTCAGCGCGAATTCTGGGACAGATTGTCATCAATCTCAATGCCGTGATCGCGTTTGACAGTTTGGGAGCCACTTTTGAACCGTCGCGGCGGCGTTTCAGGCGGAAAATCCCGCTGATCCGAGGCGCACTTTCGGAACATGGGCCGTCTTGCCAAAGCTCACCGGGCGGGACGGAGTCAAACTTACAGCAGCTTCCAGAGCAGCAATGCAACTGGTCCTGAGTACAGAATGCTGTCCAGGAGGTCCAGCAGTCCCCCGAAGCCAGGCATCAACGCGGCCGCATCCTTGGCTCCCACGTCCCGCTTGATGAGTGATTCCGCCAGGTCGCCGATCAGCCCCACCAACCCCATCGAGACGCCAAACAGCAGGATCCACCACGTCGGCAGCGCGGACCATTGGGCTCCCGAGTCGAACAGGCGCGGCCCGTAGTTCAGCCAGAGCCAGCATCCGCCGCAGGCTCCGAGGATTGCTCCGAATCCGCCCATCCAGGTCTTTCCTGGACTGAGCAGCGGCACCATCTTCTTGCGGCCAAAGAGGCGTCCCAGTGTGTAGCCGCCGATGTCGCCGCTCTTCGGACCGATGACCACGGAGGCCAGAGCGAAGTAACCCGCAGCAGCTCCGTTCATCCATCGGAGCTGCATCGTAACTGCTGTCAAAACACCGACATACGTGATGCACAGCAGCTCGGCGCTCAGGGTTTCCATATTCTTGCCGGGCTGGCGATACAGCACGCACGCCTTCAGAAACAGCAGCAGGACCGACAAAGCAAAGGCCAGCATGGCCGATTCCAGCCCGTGCTCTCCGTGACTGAACCAACCCGCGTAGACGATCGCGCAACTGCAGAGCGTGGTCAGCAGGTAGCCAGGTTCGAACGATCGTGTCCGCAGCAACGTCACGAGTTCATAGTTCGCTCGCACCGCCAACAGCAGGCAGAGTCCCAGCAGGTACGGAGCGGATTTCCCCGCCTGCTGGTCCAGCATGAAGATTCCGATCAGCAGCGGTATCAGAACCGCGGAAACCAGCAGGCGCCATCCAAGCATTTGTCTTCCTGTGAGGGAGCGGGCACTCGGTCTGAGCACCCGCAGGCGACCCATCTTACGACGGCGACAACCATTCTCGCTAAGGAGCGCGCGGCACAAACGTCAGTTTGACGTTGTCCACCCACATCTTGCCCGTCGCCCCGTTCAGCCCGATGCGCACGATGGCCTCGCGGGCGTCCTTCGGAATCTCGATCTTGCGACCGACGCGTTCCCAGTCCTGCCGACGCAAATAAGGCCCGAGCATCGCGTCGCCCATAGGACGACGAACCGAATCATAGAAGTGGATAATCAGCGAAGGTCGATCCTGAACCGTCGGCCCCGCCTGCACCGCCTCGATCTTCAGATCCAACGACACGTTGACCGACGCCACCTTGCGACCATCGATCGCCAGTCCCTGCAGCACCTGAGCAATCCGCCCCGGCTCCTCGTTCTGGAACTCAGCGACATAATCGCCATCGCGGGAATCGTCCTTGATGCGTTCCATCTGCCGCTGGTGATGCCAGTTATCGGCGCGGTCGTCCTTGTTCTCGTCCTTCTCGAAGCTGCCGTTGAGGATCTTCGGGTTCGCCGGGTCGGGCTTCACCTCGCGCAGGTCTTCGGACTTCCCGGTCATCGGCACGAACAGGGTCGGAATCAGCTTCGTCTGCTTCAGTTGTCCGCCCTGCTTCTCATAGAGATAGAACACCTGCTGGTAGCGTTCTCCCAATGGGATGAGCAGACGGCCGCCCTCACGCAGTTGATCGACGAGCGGCTGAGGAACCTTCTCCGGCGAGCATGTGACGATGATCTTGTCGAACGGCGCACGCTCGGGCCAACCGAGATAGCCGTCTCCGACTTTGCAGAAGACGTTGTCGTATTTCAGTTTCTTGAGCCGCTTCTCAGCCTCACGCCCCAGCGGGCCCACGATCTCGATCGAGTAAACTTCTTTGACCAACCCGGACAGCACCGCCGCCTGATAACCGCTGCCCGTGCCGATCTCGAGCACCTTGTCACCGGGTTGTGGGTCCAGCGTCTCAGTCATGTAGCCCACCACAAACGGCGGCGAGATCGTCTGCTGGTAACCGATCGGCAGAGCGACATCGACATAGGCCTGCTTCTGCTGCGGCCCCGGCACAAACTCATGCCGCGGCACCTGCCCCATCGATTCGATCACCCGCTTGTTGGTGATGCCCTCCCGCACGAGAGCCTCATGCACCATCTTGGCGCGCTCATCCTGAAACTTGTCATCGGCCGCGTCCGCGCAAAGACCGCCCAACAAGCCGATGACCACAATCCAATACGTTCGAAGCTTGCCCGTTTCCATGCAACATCCCCGACGCTTGCCAGAGGAAAAACTCACTCGTTCCCAAGTTCTATTTGGAAACGAGTGAGAGAATATCAAGAGCGTCACGGCAATGCCCGAACAGACGAAGCGATTGTTTCGAGCATCTGCCGAGTCGCAGCATGCTCAATGAATTGCCAGCAGGGACAATCACACTGATCGCGCAGTGATGGATCGGCACCGTGTTCGAGCATCAGTTGAACTGCCGCAACGCTTCTACAACTCCCCAGGGGCACACAGTCATCGCAGTCGCGCTGGTTTGCATTGGCTCCTGCTTCGAGCAGCAAGCCGATCATTTCCAAACGATCGTTTTGCAAGGCGGCAAATAAAGCCGTGGCGCCAGTCGAACATTGGTCAACATGAGCGCCGTGCGACAGCAGCCAACGAACAGCATCCAGGTTGTTAGCTTCAACGAATCGCCACAGCGGCCAATAGCCGTCAGATCCGCAGTGGTTGGGATTTCCGAGAAACTCTTCAACTAACACTTTGAGAACCGCGAAGTCGTTGCAGCAATCCATCGCATGCACTTCGACTGTCTGGGCACGAAGAAACTCCTCGTCAGGTCGATCCAGTAATGGAAGTAGATCGCCGAGCGTCTTTGTCAGCTTCGCTCGCTCGTCCTCGGATTTAAGTCGTTGTCTCAATTCCTCGCGGCGGCGGACGATCAGGCTAGGTTCGAACTCGCTTTGCTCACGCTGAAACGAGTACGACATCCGAGCACCCGCTTGAAGCAACAACCCGACAACTTCGGCATGTCCATTCGCCACCGCTACAATAAGAGATGACTCGCCATCAACGTTCAGCGACTCAATGTCCGCATGCTGCTCCAACAACAACGTCACCACACGAGGATTGCCAAACCTCGCCGCCACATGCAGGAGCGACTCGTCGCGATAGACTCGTGCATTAATGTTTTCGATCTGGGGGAGCGCTGCAATGAGACCCTTAACATCATTCGACTTGATAGATCCAATCGCAGTGCTCAGATTCCAAGCGGACACACTCATGTAATCTCCCCCTCCGCCTGACTCGTCAAAGAAAGGGGATTACTTTGAGTTCACTTCAGCCGCTTTCTTCGCCAAGTAGACATAGTCGAGGCCGAACATGTGGGCCGGGACGGCTTTGGGATTCGTGCCTTTGACTTCGACGGTGAGCTTGTGATAGCCGGCTTTCAGGGAGTGGGTGCCGAGGGTGATGGGGCCGGAGTGGATGACTTCGGGGACGTTGAAGCCATCGAAGGGGGCTCCGGCGGATTTGTCGTCGATGGAGAGTTGGACGATGCCGTAGTCGCGGGCTTTCGTCACTCCGATAAAGACCTCGTAGTCGCCGTCATCTTTGACGGGCAGTTCGAAGACCAGCTTGTCGCCGGGTTTGCCGCCGGTCCACCAGAGTTGCTCGCCGCTCCATTGATTGCGGGCATTGGTGAAACCGCCCATACCCTGAGCACCTGCGGCTCCGCCGGTCTTGCTGAGGATCTTGAGGGACTCGCCTTCGAGCGCACCGGAGATACGTTTCGTTTTCGAGTTCATCACGGGGCCTTCACCCGGCATCGGCACCTGCGAGGGACTGGCGAGGTATGCAATCAGGTCGCGCTGATCATCCGGCTTCAGTTGCTGCAATTGCCCTTCGGGCATCATCGAGATCGGTTGCACGGCACGAGTCTCGATGTCGGACTTCGGGACCGTCACCACTTCGTTGACGGTCTGCACGACGAGGGCCGAATCATTCTCTTCCTTGATGAGGCCCGAGATCACCCGGCCGTCTTTTAGCTCCAACAACGTCATCTGATAGTCACGACCAATGACGGCACTTGGATCCAGAATATTCTCCAGGATGTAATCGATGTTCGCGCGGTTCGAGCCCGTGATTTCGGGACCGATCTTGCCACCGTCACCGAAGAGCTTGTGGCACTTGGCGCAGGTCTTCGTGTAGACCGCTCGTCCATTAGACAAGTCAGCCGCACCCAGCAGCGAGGCCCGGAACTTCGGCTTGAACTCGGTGATCAGCTTCTGCTTGTCGTCGGCCGTGGAACGAATCGCGCCCCAGACTTCAGTCAGCCGTTTGGTGAGATCATCGTTCTTGAGCCGCAACATCTGGCCGACAGTGAACGCCGACAGGTCCGTGCGCGGAATTTTTTTACTCTCGATGGACTCCAGCAGTGCCAGTGCTGTCTGGGGACGAGCAGCCAGTGTCGTGATCGCGTCCTGCTTCTCGTCGTCGTTGAAGGCCTTGTAGCTCGCCAGAATGGCCGGCGCCGTCGCAGCATCCTGAACCTGAGCCAGCGCTCGCAGGACTGGGCGTCGGACCGCAGCATCGGCTAGCAAGCCTTGCAGCAGCTTGGGAAGCTCAGTGTCCTTGCCGGTCACGAGGGCGTCCAAGGCTTGCAGCCGCGAATCCACATCCGCCTTTGAGTCACCCACAATGCCGCGCAGAGCGGGGAAGATGGACTTATCACCAAACTTCACGGTGATGAATTGAGCCTTCTGCCTGACATCCGCAGCCTCATGTTTCGCAAGCTTTTCGTAGATTCCCGGCCAGCCTTCAGGCATCGCAAGCTGACCTCGGTTCTTCACGACGGCCACGATCTCATCCAACATGAGCCGTTGTGTCGCTTCGTCTTTGACCGTTCCGAGTTCCGCAAGCAGTGCGCCCAGTGAACCGTCTTCAGAAGCGGCGCGGCGATAGATGAACTTCGTGACGAGCGGGATCTTCGATGCCCGCGCGAGTTGCATCGCTCCTGTGGGGTCGGCACCAACCAATGGCTCAACCGCGTACCAATACATGATGGGCAGATTGTGATCGTCAGCGTCTTCGGCGTGAGCCAAGAGCGAGGCTGCGATCTTCGCTTTGTTTGCCGAATTCGTGCGTTGCAGAGCCGATGCAATCGCCAGGCGAACGATAGGCGAAGAGTCTTTTGCTGCCAGTACCTCGGCCCCGGCAGCAACAGCCGCGCTGAGTTGTCTATCCTCGGCATCAAGCTTCAGTGCCCAGACGCGGAGGTGTTCTGAATTCGGACCGGTTGCAGACAGTAGTTTGGCGAGATGCTCTGGCTTCAAGGCCCCTACGGCATGCAGCGTCCACAACGCGCGCAGTTGCTGAGCGACATCAGTTGATTGAGCGAGCGTCTCAAGACGTTCATTCAGCGGCACGCCCGCGACTCCAGACGACGGAGTTGCGGATCGCTCCTGCAGTACCTTCCGAGCCATGCGCACTTGCCACTCGTTGCGGTGACTATGCAGCGCCGCCAGCTCGTCGTTGTTCAACTTCGACAGATCGACTCGTTCCGGCTTCCGGTCGCCGTAGGTCACTCGATAGATGCGGCCGTTCGTGCGATCCCAGATTTCCGGCTGGCGACGATGGCAGGCGTTCTTGTCGTACCAGTCGATGACGTAGACCGCGCCATCGGGTCCGGTCTTCAAGTTGATGGCTCGAAACCACCGATCGTTGGCGAACAGCAGATCGTTGCCATGTGAGCCGACATAGCCCGAACCGCGCGGCTTCAGAACGTCGTTGTTGACGCGGTTACCGTGAATGTTGGCCATGAACAGCGTGTTGCGATATCGCGCCGGCCAGTTGTCTCCGAGATAGATCATCGCACCGGCATGAGCATGTCCGCCGCCCGCCGAATGCGTGTCGTTGTGAGCGACCGCTTCGTTGCGGCCCCACCAGGCATGATCGGCCAGGTTGCCTGCGTAGTGAGCGTGATCAGCGATCGTCTTGATGTCATCGAACGTGTAGGGATTGAAGTGCTGTCCGGCCTGACGCTGATAGCGTCCGCCTTGAATCACGTGATAGAGGTGCGGAATCACGCAGGCGGTGATGAAGGCTTGCCCATGCTCATTGAAGTCCACGCCCCACTGATTGCTCGCCCCGTGAGCGAAGATCTCGAACTGATGCCGAATCGGATGATACCGCCAGACGGCAGCGTTCATCGGAACTCGGTCCTTGTCCGCTGTCCCCGGCTTGCCGACTTTCGAATGCGTAAAGACACCGTGACAGCCGTAGAGCCAGCCGTCCGGGCCCCAGATGAAACCGTTGATGGTCTCGTGAGTGTCCTGCCAGCCGAGACCATCCAATAGAACGGTCGCACCTGGCGGCACATCTTTCGGGAATTGAAGACCAGGCGTTGGTTCAGCCTTCATCGGAACGCCGTCCGGGATGTCGTCCTTGTTGCGATCCGGAATGAACATGAGGTACGGCGCGGCACCAACCCACACACCGCCGAAACCGACTTCCAGACCGCTGACGAGATTCAAACCCTCAACAAACACCTTGCGGGTTTCGAACGTGCCGTCGAGGTCCTTGTCCTCAAGGATGACAATCTTGTCCTTGCCTTCGCCTTCGGGGGCTCGTTCAGGATAGGTGTGAGCTTCCGCAAACCAGATACGTCCACGTTCGTCGAAGGCGAATGCGACCGGTTGATGGACGAGCGGCTCACCGGCAGCTAGTTGCACCTTGAAGCCTTCAGGCACGGTCATCGCCTTTGCGGCCTCTTGGGGGAGCAGCCCTTCATTCGGCGGCAGGCCATTCCCAGCGGCTTTCGCGGCATGATCGCGCGGCATCGGCTGCGCGGCTTCCCATTCCGCCTTGGTCACCTTCATGCGGTGCTGAATGTGGAAGAACGCCCCCTTCTTGTTGCCGACGACAACGTCCGGCACACCGTCATTGCTGACATCAACAATCTTGACCTCAACACCAACGCCGGAATCGTCGTGAATCAGATGCGGCACGAAGTCGACAGTCTTGTCTTTCAGCCGCGTCGTGCGGAACCAATAGATGACTGGTGGAGCACCCGGATCGGGATCGCCATTCGGTCCGTGAGCCCAGTATCTCTTGCCTGTGACGATGTCTTTGATTCCGTCGCCGTCGATGTCGGCCAGATCAATCGCGTGCAACTGTGAGAACACGAGCCCGTAGCGGTTCTTGTCGGGCGTGGCGCCCATGATGTCGTGCTTCTTGAACGCAATCTCGCCGTCCTTCGTGTCGACGGTCGGATCGTTTCGGCGGTTTTCGTACCAAGTCAGCCCGTGACCGTGTGCTGCCAGCGACGTGAGCACATCGTTGTCGCCATCGCCATCGAAGTCGTAGGCATACATCTGAGCTCCGCCCGGCCCGGCGAACTGGAAGGCGTGCTTCTTCCACACAGGGTCGCCATCAATCGCAGCCGGTTGCTCCCACCAGCCGTTCTTCTCCAGCAGATCAGGCTTGCCGTCTCCGTTGACATCGCCCACCCCGAGCCCGTGAGTGAACTTGCCACCTGCCCCCTCGGGCGAGATGCGGCGAAACTTCCACGGCTGCCGAGCATCTTTCGGATCGGGACCTGCAAAGCCGAAGTAGCCATTCGAACTGCACACGATTTCGCGCTGGCCATCGCCCGTGATGTCAACGTAAGTCGGCGATTCGTTGTCGACCGGCTCCAGAATCTTATGGCGAACCCACATGCCCTCCTTGCCAGCGGGATTCTCAAACCACGACGCATCCACGCCGGGGAATCCGATGATCAGGATGTCGTCCCAGCCGTCGCCGCTGAAGTCCTGAGAATAGGCGAAGAAATTGTCCGAGTACCCCTTGGGATCGAACGGCTTCGGCGGATAGTACGCATGCGACTTTTTGAATTCCGGCCCTTCATACCAGAACGGCCCAGCCATGATGTCCGTCTTGCCGTCCTTGTTGAAGTCGCCAACTCCCGCGCCTTCCGAGAAGAACACATCGGAGAGTCGAGTGGTGTGCCAGTGGCTGAGCGTGAACTCATCAGCCGCTTTGATGCTGAACGGCCAGCATATAAGCATGGCCACAACAAGCGCAAGAAGTCGAACGAGCATGGTGTCTCCGGGGGAATGAGAAGCGGTCCAGCGATTCGATCGATGTTCCCGCATTCTGCCCGCCACTCGCGGAGAACCAAAGCGAACACCCCTGAGATTCTGCAAAACGGCTTCGTGCGTCTTCTCTTGATGGCTCTTATCGAGGCTCGCCGTTTCTTGACTTTCAAATTTTGGACTTGTAACTTTCAGCATTCTTGGCCCAACGGTGGTCGCAAGACCCCGTTCCTTGGCCTGGGCTGGTTTGGCCCGACGTGAAAGTGGGATCTGGTCCCACTTTTTTTATTGTGTGGACGGATTTTTGCGGCAAGGGACAACCGCGAATAGTCGCCCTGGGAAGGACGCTCATGAACGGCAGCGAAGTGCTTCGCGTTGTGGACGCGATTCATCGCGACAAGAACATTGACAAAGAGATCGTGTTCGAGGGCATCGAACAGGCGATCCTTTCGGCCGCTCGTAAGCACTACGGAGAAGGCTTTGAACTCAAGGCGTCCATTGATCGCAAGCATGGCGATGTCACCGTAACCAGTGATGGTGCACCGCTTTCCGCTGAAGTTATCGGTGACATTCTGGGGCGTGTGGCGGCTCAGACTGCCAAGCAGGTGATGATTCAGAAGATCCGCGAAGCTGAGCGAGACACACTCTTCCAGGAATACGAAGAACTCAAGGGCCAACTGGTTTCCGGCACGATCGCCCGTTTCGAAGGTGGAGCAGCGATCGTAGCTCTCGGTAAACTGGAAGCAGTACTGCCTCGCAGCGAACAAATTCCCGGCGAATCGCTCCGCACAAACGATCGCACACGAGCGGTTGTTCTCGAAGTTCGAAAAGCCGGAAGTCGTGTCCGGGTCGTACTTTCCAGAACGCATCCAGAATTCGTACTGCGGTTGTTTGAGTCCGAGATTCCAGAAATCTCTGAACGAGTGATTGAAATCCGCTCACTGTCTCGCGAAGCCGGCTACCGATCCAAAGTCGCGGTTTCGTGTCTGGATAATAAGATCGATCCGGTCGGTGCTTGCGTGGGTGTCCGTGGCGCACGTATCAAGAACATCGTGGACGAACTGGCCGGCGAGCGTATTGATATCGTCCGCTGGAACGATTCGCTCCAGGTGCTCGTCCCTAACGCGATGCAACCTGCTGAAGTAGAAGACGTTATCCTCTGTCCGATGCTCGGGCGGGTGATCGTCCTCGTTCGCGACGATCAGTTGTCGCTGGCCATCGGCAAGCGTGGACAGAACGTCCGACTTGCGTCGCGACTAGTGGGTTGGGACATCGAGGTCATGACTCAGTCAGAACTCGATCAGCAACTGGAAAAATCGGTCGCAGCATTTGCTGCCATTCCGGGTATCACAGATGAATTATCTGAGGGCCTGGTCTCGCAGGGCTTCTTTACTTTCTACGATTTGTCAGTCATCGAGCCCGACGATCTGGCGGAGATGAGTGGCCTGACTCAGGATGAGTGCACTGCAATCATTGATTTTGCAGACCAAGAGGCGGAGAAGCAGGAACTCGAAGCCGAGCAGAACCGCGGGAAGAACCCAGGTGGTGGCGGTGGGCGAAACTCGCGAACGAGCACTCCTCCACCAGAAGCCGATACGCGACCAAAGCCGACCGCGACTGATGTGGAACCACCTGTAGCGGAACCACCTGCTACGGAACTGCCTGCAGTGGAGCCGGGGCCAGACGAAACTGCGGCACCAGAAGCAAACAGCAACTCTTAGACTCTTTATACTATACTGAATTACCGATTACGCTGACGGTATTAGCGTCATTTTAGACTGTACGATTGGGGATCAATGGGAGAAGTTCCGAACAAAATTCGCATCTTTTCGCTGGCTAAAGAACTCGGCATGGATAGCAAGGTACTGATCAAGTACTGCAACGATGCCGGCGTTCCAGTGAAGAGCTCTGCGCTGGCGGCGATTTCTCCCGAAGAGAAGCAGCTGGTCCTGGACTTCATCGCCCAACGGTCGAATGAACCCACCAAGCCCACCATTCCGCCGCCTGAGTCCGCGAGTCCCGCTCGCGAGTCAAACCGTGACTCCGGCGGGCGCATGCGAAACCTGCGCGATGTGCAGGCTCGCGAGAAGCCCCGTGCTCAGTCCGAAACTGCTTCACCGATAGAGGTTGCGGAAACTCAGACTCAGCCCAACGAGCAGCCGCTCGCTGCGGAAGCTCCGAGCGAGCAGCAGGAATCGGTCGCTGTCGAGCAGCCCATTGAGATCGCTCCAGTCGTCGAAGCGCCGCAAGAGCTTGTAGCTGAAGTTCCCGCCGCAGCAGAGGCCGCTCCCGAGACTCGCGTCGATGAGCCTTCAAAACCGGTTGCCGCCGAAGACAAGCTGGCAGCTTCAGCACCGCGGCGTGAAGAAGCCGCAGCGCCACTGTCGTCGAATACGGGCCAGATGAGAGAAATGCGGCCGCGTGGCAGCGGCAGCGAAAGCAATCGTGGCATGAGAAGCGGCGGGCCTGGGCCCGGGCCCCAGCGGTCGCGAGCGACCATGCCCATGCTAGCCGCGATGCCCACCTTCAAACCAAAGGAACCGGCCAGACCGGCTGGTGATGAGCAGAAGGCTCAGAAGCCTGAAATTCGCCTGACTCCCGAACAATGGGGAGCGCAGCAGTCACCTCTCGGCAAGCGATTGCACAAGGAGGCGGAAGACAAGAAGGGTAAGGGAGTTACGGCCAAGAAAAAGGACGTTGCCCTACCACTCGCCGACCCCGCATCACGCGTTAAACAGGCAGGCGAAGAGTCCGAAGGGGCTCGCAAGCCGGCCCGTAAGGATCGCCGTGGTCAGAGCAACGTGAAAAGCGACGAGGATACCGAAGATACGTATCGCCGCCGATCTCCTCGCGGCATTAGCGGTGGCCGACGTCGATCCCGTACCGTCGTCGAACTGAAGACGGTCGCGTCTGTCGAATCCCCCATCACCGTGCGCCGTCTCTCCGAAGCGATCGGGCGTCCCGCGAAAGCCATCATCGGCTCGCTCTTCAAGCGCGGCCAGATGGTCACGATCAACGAAGTGATTGACGACGATCTCGCTTGGGAAATCTGCTCGGAACTGGGCGTCGATCTGAACGTCGAAAAGCCAAAGTCCGTCGACGAGGAACTGGAAGAGATCTTCAACCAGGAATCGGACCCGGAGAAGCTCAAGCCGCGACCACCGATCGTCACGATTCTGGGCCACGTCGACCACGGCAAGACCACTCTGCTCGACAAGATCCGGTCCACAGACGTGGCTGGCGGCGAAGCTGGCGGTATCACTCAACATATTCGTGCGTATCAAGTTATGCACAACGGCCAGCCGATTACCTTCGTGGACACCCCTGGCCACGCGGCGTTCGGCGAAATGCGAGCCCGCGGCGCCAACGTCACCGACATTGTGGTGCTCGTCGTCGCGGCGAACGACAGCGTGATGCCTCAGACCGTGGAATGTATCAGCCACGCCAAGGCTGCTAACGCGGCCATGATCGTCGCGATGAATAAGAGCGACCTGCCGGACATCAAAGAGACCAAGGTCCTCACCGACCTCTCAACTCACGGCGTTCAACCGCACGAATGGGGCGGCGATGTCGATGTCGTGCGGACTTCAGGCCTCAGCGGATTGGGTATCGACGAGCTGCTCGAAACCATTCTGATCACCGCTGAAATCAACGAATTGAAGGCAGACCCCACCAGGGACGCTGTCGGTATCTGCCTCGAAGGTTTCCGCGACGAAGGCCGCGGAGCCATCGCGTGGTTGATCGTTCAGAAGGGTACGCTGAAGGTTGGCGACGTCATTCTGTGCGGCTCGACCTACGGTCGTATCCGCTCGATCTACAACGATCGCGGCGAAGAGATCCAGGAAGCACCGCCCTCGATGCCCGTCAAAGTCACCGGTTTGGGCGACGTTCCGGGCGCTGGCGATCGCTTCTATGTGCTTGACGACATTGATCTTGCGAGGACCGTCGCGGAAGAACGCTTGGCCGAGGGCCGTAGTCAATTCCTCGCCGGACGCAACAAGCCACGTACGCTCGACGACATCCTTAACGCCGCGAAGCTTGGTGCCGTTCAGGATCTCAACCTGATTCTCAAGGCGGATACACCCGGCTCGATCGAAGCTCTTCGACACGAAATCGGAAAACTGGAACACCCGGAAGTGCGCGTTCGCGTGCTGCACGAAGCGGTTGGTGGCGTCAACGAAAGCGACGTGTACCTCGCGAGTGCCTCCGACGCAATTATTATTGCATTTAACGTGATCGCCGAAGATCGCGCCGTCCAGTTGGCCGAGCGCGAGGCCGTCGAAATTCGACGGTACGATATCATCTATGAAGTTACCGATCAGATTAAGCGCACTCTTGAGGGGCTGTTGCAACCTGAAGAAGTCAAGGTCTCAACGGGCCGCGCCATTGTGTTGCAGGCATTTGCGATCAGTAAGGTGGGAACGATTGCTGGCTGCCGCGTGCTGAGCGGTACTATCGAACGCTCGCATCGGATTCACGTAATTCGTGACCAGAAAGTTATGAATGACTACCCGATCGCATCACTGAGACGAGGTAAAGACGACGCCAAGGAAGTTCGAGAAGGCATGGAGTGCGGCATTCGGCTGGATGGCTTTAACGACGTGAAAGAGGGCGATCTGCTTGAGTCATTCCGTATCGATTCCGTCAAGCGAACACTCGATTAATCTCCTTGTCCTCTAGCTCGTCGGATGGTGTGGTCATGTTCTCTCGTCGCCAACTCAGGGTTGCGGAATCGATCCGGCAAACCATTTCCCAGGCCCTCTTGCGCCATCTGCGTGACCCCCGTATTCAGCGGGTCACGGTCTTGAACGTTGAGGTCTCGCCTGATCTGTCGCGCGCCAAGGTGGCAGTCGCCATCGAAGGTGACGAGAAGAAGCGAGCGCTGGCCATAGTCGGGCTGGAATCAGCACGCGGTGCTCTGCAGGCGAGAATTGCAGAGAACCTGCAGACTAAGCACACTCCAGTGCTGAATTTCGTGCTGGATTCGCTGGATTCACCGGCTCATCAGGCGGAACGAGCCCTCCAGTTGATCGCGGCTGAGAACGAACTGAAACGACGTCAGGCGGAACGAGCGGCTAAGGAGCCTGAAACCGAGACAGACAACGATCAGGAGTCCGCCGAAAGCGAGTTACAAGTCGCAGACAATACCCGCCCGGACAACCTGTAAATAATACTCATATAAGTGTGAAGCTCGCAGAAACATAGATCATGGTTGCAAATAAAAGTTCTCTGGCCGACAAGCAGACGATCGTTGGCAAGCTGACCAAACGGTTGAAGAAGGAATTCGGCGGACTGCCAAAGCGCGAGTCCCTCCCGGTTCTGGAGAGCCTGATCTATGCCATTTGCCTGGAAGACGTCAGCTACGAAGAAGCTGACGCCGCCTATTCCAAGCTGGTGTCCAGCTATCACGACTGGAACGAAATCCGCGTCACCACGATCAGCGAGCTGGAATCGGTCTTCACGGGAATTGAGAACGGTGAATGGCGCGCCATGCGAATTCGCCACCTGCTCTATTACATTTTTGATCATCAGTACTCTTACGACTTTGATGGTATCAAAAAGAAGAGCCAGGAACTGATTCATAAGCAGCTGACCAAGATCAAACACCTCACTCCCTTCGTGCGCAATTGGCTGCTGCAGAATTCGCTGGGCAACCACGTGATCGCCCAGGACACGAAGATGTGCCGCCTGGCAATCTGGCTCGGCCTGTTGCCACCAGAAACCAGTGTTGAGGATAGCGCCGAAGCCTTGAAGTCGCTCATTCGGAAGGCCGACGGGCTGGAGTTCGCCTATCTTTTCAAGTGCGCAGCGGTGAGCCCCAAGAGCAAATTCATCGCGAAGCTCGATCTTTCACATCACGCGTCGGAGATCAGCGCCGCCGAAACGCATCTGGATGACCTGCTTTCAGGTAAAGCGGGACGTCGTGCCAGCGGCACCAAGGCTGAAGCCGAGCCCGCCAGCAAGCGTGGCGAAGCCGCCGACCACAAAGCGACATCCACCAAGAAGGCAGCAGCTGCAGCCAAGGAAACGAAAGAGACCAAAGAAAAAGAAAAGGAATCGCCCAAGACCGCTGTCACCAAGAAGCGCGCCAAATAGCTACGTCAGTCTTGATATACGGGCCATCACACTTCACTCACGCACTTAGCGCCATTTCGGCATCAAATCACTTGTGAGTTGCCAGAGTTCACTCTTAATCAACGAATTCCCGTCAGAAGACTCCTTGCTCGCGCCTTATAGGCACCGTCAACAATACCCAGTAACAAATCGGAGCCACTTCTCACACTTCTCCTTCCAGCACGAAACACATCGGCCAAAGTGAATCACTCGCCGCGGCCCAACGCATCAGAAGGCTGATTCATGGCAAGCGAGATCTGTAAACAACTGCTTTCGAAGGGCTTGATTGGCGAAGATCAGCTGACGGAAGCAGAGGACATGGCCGATCGTCTCCGCATCCGCGTTGAAGACGCTTTGGTCCGCTTGGGGTACGTTGACGAGTCTGACATCACGACCTCACAGAGCTCCGCCTACGGGCAGGACATGATCGACCTGAGCACGGTCGAAGTCCCCAGCGACGTGATTGCATTGGTTCCCGAGTCCGTCGCCCGTGAAAATCAGGTGCTCCCGCTGCGCTTCGAAGGCGACTCCCTCATCGTGGCGATCAACGACCCGATGAACTTCACGGTCTTGGATAAGCTGCGCTTCATCCTGAATAAAGATGTCAAAGCCGAGGTCGCCTCGGTGGATTCGATCCTCTCGGCCATCAACCGCTACTACGGGCACGGCGGAGGGGAATCCGTCGATTCGATGATTGCCGAGTTCACCGAAACAGCGATCGACTTCACTCAAACCGAAATCAATACGACGGTCAAGGCTTCCGGCGTGGAGGACGACAACAGCGCACCAATCATCCGGTTGGTCAATCTGATCATCGCCGAAGCCCTCAACATGCGGGCTAGCGACATTCACATCGAGCCGTTCGAGGATCGCATACGAATTCGGTACCGGATCGACGGCAAGCTCACCGAGAGGGATAGCCCTCCAAAACGCCTGCTCAGCGCCATGATCTCCCGTATCAAGATTATGGCCAGCATGGACATTTCGGAGAAGCGCCGCTGCCAGGACGGACGCATCAAGACCCGCGTCGGCACCAAAGAGATCGACCTCCGCGTAAGCATGATGCCCACATCACATGGCCAGGCTGTGGTCATGCGTATCCTTGATCGCGATAGCATCAAGGTGGGCATCCGCAACCTCGGCTTCTCGGAAGAGAACTACCGTATCTTCAACAACGTCATCCGCCGCCCCAACGGCATCTTCCTTGTGACCGGTCCCACCGGCAGCGGCAAGACGACCACTCTCTATAGCGCGCTCGGCGAACTCAACCGTCCGGATCGGAAGATCATCACCGCCGAGGATCCCGTCGAATACATCCTCCAAGGAATCAATCAGGTCGAGGTAAAGACCGCGATCGGGCTGACGTTCGCTTCCGTCATCCGTGCCATGCTGCGGCAGGCACCGAATGTCATCTTGGTCGGCGAAATCCGAGACTTAGAGACCGCGGAAATGGCAATTCAGGCCAGCCTAACTGGCCACCTAGTTTTCAGCACGCTGCACACGAACGATGCGCCCGGAGCAATCACTCGCATGATTGATATGCACGTACAGCCATTCCTCGTGGCATCCAGCGTTATGGCAGTGATGGCGCAACGCCTCGCGCGCCGCGTCTGCCTGAAGTGTGGCGAGCCATACCGACCTGCGTCGGGCGAATTGCAACACTTTGATATTTCTCCCGAAGTCGCCGCCAACAGCACATTCATGCGTGGCAAGGGATGCTCCAACTGCCACCAAACCGGTTTCCGGGGACGAGTGGCCGTCTTCGAACTGATGGTCATGAACTCCGCAATTCGCGAATTGACCTTTAATCGCGAGCCTTCGCAGAACATCCGCCGCCAGGCACGACTGTTTGGCATGAAAACACTCGTTGACGACTGCCTCGACAAAGCGCTCAAGGGACTGACTCACCTATCGGAGGTCTACTCTCTTGAGAAAGGTGGACATTAGTCGAGGTCACGGTTTCGCGTGACCCCGGCCGTCGCATTTTGCAACAGAAGGCAAGGATGCCCCGCATGCGGCTCATCAGTCGCAGCTGGTGCGTGCAGTGAATTGAGCACTGCGAATTACCACGTCCCCGTTTTCTGCCTGCCAAGTGGAAGCCAGAAAGTTTTTCGAAAAGATTCTGTGTCCGCGAGACCGCCCGTAGGTCTCCCAGCAAAACTGAGACTCATCAATGTCCGCCTTCCAGATTGATAAGTTGTTGGAAACGGTCGTTAAGGAGCGCGTCAGCGATCTCCATATCGTCGTTGGGCAACCTCCGGTCGTTCGGGTGGGTGGACACATGGTGCGGCTTGAGACGCGCGGTCTCGAACCGGAAGACACCGTGGCGCTGATGAAAAGTATCACGCCAGAAAGGAATCAGCAGGAACTGCAGGAGACCGGATCTTCCGACTTCGGTTTTGCGTTCGGTACCAAAGCTCGATTTCGAGTCTCGGTCTTCAAGCAGAAGGGACGCGTCTCACTGGTTCTGCGACGCATTCCGAATGAATTCCTGGCACCGGAACAGATTGGACTGCCACCTGTCTGCCTGGAACTCATTCAGCGTCCACGCGGGCTGTTCCTGGTGACTGGGCCAACGGGAAGCGGCAAGACAACCAGCCTGGCGAGCATGATCAACTGGATGAACCACAACATGGCTCACCACATCATCACGCTCGAAGATCCTATTGAGTATTATCACACCCATATAAAATGCACGATGAATCAGCGGGAGATTGGCACCGACTGCCCATCCTTCTCTGAAGCTCTCCGACGTGCTTTGCGGCAAGACCCGGACGTGATCCTCGTCGGTGAAATGCGCGACCTGGAAACAATTGAATCAGCCATTACCGCTGCCGAAACAGGTCACGTCGTTTTCGGAACGCTGCACACCACGGGAGCTCAAGGTACCGTTGACCGTATTATCGACGTCTTTCCTACGACCCAGCAGGCCCAGATTCGCACCCAGCTTTCGACTGGCATTTTGGGCACGTTGAGTCAGGCGTTGCTGCCACGCAAACCCAAGGGAGTGGTGGCTGCTTATGAATTACTGGTGGTAACACCCGCTATCGCCAATCTGATTCGCGAAGGCAAAACATTCCGTATCAACTCGGCCATTCAGACCGGCCGCAAGTACGGTATGCAGTTACTCGATGACGCGTTGTTCGATCTCTGGCATCGAGGCATCTGTGAAGAAGCTGACGTGATTCAGAAATCGAATCAACCAGCGGAGCTTCGAGCCAAAATTGAGGCCGCCAAGAAAGGCATTCTCGAAGAATCCGACGACGAGGACCAGGAAGAGACCTGGGAATAGTCTGCAATCCACTTTCGTTCTGAGAGGGGCTGATGGCTACGCGCAAATTCGGCGCTATATTAGTTGATCTCGGCTACCTGACCGAAGACCAGGTCTGGGACGTCGTTGAGCAACAGAAGCAGACGTCGGGGACGCTGTTTGGAGAGGTTGCTCTCCAGATGGGTCTCGTGACCCCGGCGCAGATTACCGAGGCGCTCGCCGAGCAGTGTGGCATGCCCGTCGTGAATCTGGCGGAAACAACCATCCCGCCAAAGGTTCTGGAACTGGTTCCGCAGACGATGGCGGAACTCTACAAGATCATGCCGGTCTCGCTGCGAAACGACGTGCTTACGGTCGCCATGTCTGAGCCTCAGAATCTTGGGGCTCTCGACGATTTGCGCAACTTCCTGGGCTACGACGTTCGTGGTGCGGTCGCATCGCACACTGACATTCAGAAAGCGATTGAGAAGTATTATTCGGCTTCCAAGGAAGAAAGCATCGAGGACGTCATTTCGCAGATGGAGGCGGAATTCGATGGCTCCGGCAAGCGCAGTAAAGCGTATGACATCGGTTCTGAAGACGAGCTCGCGAACTCAACGCCTATCCGCAAACTTTTAAATATGGTGCTGCTGCTGGCCATTAAAGATAAGGCCAGCGACATTCACCTGGAACCGTTTGAAGAAGAGTTCAAGATTCGAGTTAAGGCCGACGGCGTCCTGTATGAAATGGTGCCGCCGCCACGACATCTGGCAAACGCAATTGTCAGCCGTGTCAAAGTCATGGCCAACCTTGATATCGCTGAGCGTCGTCTGCCGCAGGACGGACGCATTGAACTCAGCGTCGGTGGTAACCCCGTCGACCTGCGCGTCAGCGTCCTGCCGACGATGTTCGGTGAATCAGTCGTTATGCGAGTGCTTGATCGCACGGTGGTACAGCTGGACCTCAACAAGATCGGCATGGATACAACCACGCTGACGCGGTTCCGGCAGTTCCTACAGACGCCGAACGGGATCGTGCTGGTGACAGGACCAACGGGAAGCGGCAAGACCACGACACTGTACTCGGCACTGAATGAACTTAACGACATCGAAACGAAGATCATTACTACCGAGGACCCCGTTGAATATGACATTAGCGGGCTCGTGCAGGTGCCTGTTAATAATGACATTGGAGTTACCTTTGCGAACGTGTTACGCGCAATTTTGCGACACGATCCAGACGTGATTCTGGTGGGTGAGATTCGCGACTTCGAAACCGCAGAAATTGCAATTCAAAGCGCGCTAACCGGACACCTGGTATTCAGCACGCTGCACACGAACGATGCTCCGGCCACAATTACTCGTTTGCGAGATATGGGCGTTCCGCCCTTCATGATCACAGCCACTGTTGAAGCCATCCTGGCCCAGCGATTGGTACGACGCATTTGCTCGGACTGCCGCACGGAGTTTGAACCCAGCGATGAATTGCTGATGGAATTGCAGCTGCCGATTCAGCAGGCGAGAAAATACCGCTTCTATTACGGACGAGGCTGTGCCCGCTGCAATAATGGTGGATACAAAGGCCGCTGCGGCCTGTACGAATTAATGGGCGTGACAGACGACATTCGCGACATGATCTCGTCCAACGCATCTACTGACGAACTTCGCAACCTGGCTCGCAGCCAGGGCATGACGACCCTGAGAGAATCGGGCTTGAAACAGATTTTCGACGGCGTCACCACAATCGACGAAGTTGTTCGCGAAACAGTTATGGAAGACGTCGACTGAGTTAGTCCTCGGATACAACTGCTAATTCACTTACCGACTGATGGAGAATTCGCATGCCAGTCTATCAATATGAAGCCATGGATAATGCTGGCACGGAAATCAAGGACACCGTCGAAGCTGCGTCCGAGGCCGAAGCCCAACAGGCGATACGCCAGAAAGGCTTCTTCGTTACCAAGATTGCCGAACAGAAGAAGGGCAAGAAAGGTAAGAAGACCGCCGAGAAAAAAGCACCGGGACCGGCACGGAAGAAGCGCGGCTTTTCGTTTGGTCGCGTGAAAGCCGCACACTTGTGCTCGTTCACTCGGCAACTCTCAGTGCTGCAGGACGCCGGCTTGCCGATTTTGCGCAGCCTCAAGATTCTCGAGGGCCAGGCAAAACCCGGCCCTCTGAAGAGTTCACTGGTGGGAGTTATTGAAGACGTCGAATCCGGATCGACTCTTTCGGAAGCGATGTCCAAGCAGCCCAGGGCATTCGATGACCTGTACGTGAACATGGTGCGGGCCGGTGAGGCTGGCGGTGCCCTGGAAATCATTCTGCAGCGACTCGCCGAATTCAAAGAACGAGCTCAAAGCCTGAAACGCAAGGTTCAAGGCGCGATGATTTACCCCGTCGCCGTGGTGACGGTGGCAACGTTGATCGTCGGCTTCATCATGGTGTGGATCATTCCGAAGTTCAAAGCCATCTTTGAGGGTTTCGGTACAGAGCTGCCCAAGATTACCGAACTGTTGATCAAAACCAGCGACATGGTGGCCTCATACTGGTTTATGGCGCCGGTCATTCCGATCGGTATCATCATCTTCCTGAAGATTGTTCGTAAGAACAAAACAGGCGAGTACATCCTCGATTACGCCGCTCTCAAGATACCCTTGATGGGTAAAATATTATCGAAATCAACTACAGCTCGCATTATGCGTACCTTAGGCACACTGATCGCATCAGGCGTACCTATTCTGGAAGCCCTGACAATTGCGCGTGACACATCAGGTAACGCTGTTTTCAAACGGGCTTTTGACAACATTTATGCGGCGATTCGCGAAGGTGAATCGATCGCGGTGCCGCTCAAGGAAGCCCGCATCGTCGACGACCTCGTGGTCAACATGGTCGACGTGGGCGAAGAAACCGGTGCCCTCGACGTCATGATGTACAAAGTCGCTGACGTCTACGACGAAGAAGTCACCGTCCTGGTTGACGGCCTGATCAAGCTGCTGGAACCGATGCTGGTTGTGGTCCTGGGGCTGGTCGTCGGCTTCATCGTTATCGCGTTGTTCATGCCACTGATCAAACTCCTCAACGACTTGTCTTAGTCGTGCGGAAGCGTTTGCAGAAAAGTAGTCATCACGCTCGGGAGGCAAGTGATGTTACGGTTGGATAAAAAAGCGTTGGCCAATCGCGCACGAGGCGGCTTTACCCTCATTGAGATCATGATCTCCATCGTGATCGTCGCGATTCTGATCGGCCTGTTATTGCCTGCGATCCAGAACGTTCGGCTCACCGCGCGTATCCAGGAAGTCAAAACCGATATGGACAAAATCAACACCGGACTGACCGCATTCAAGCAGCGGTTCGGCGTTGACGTTCCCGGATCGATGGTCTTCTGTGAAACGGGAGCGTTGTGGACTTCGACGAGTGAAACGCAACGCAGCCGCGCCATCATCCGCCAGATCTGGCCACAGTATAATTTCTCGCAGAACGTTGACATCAACGGAGACGGCGTGAATGCACCTCAGCCTATCGAGCTGGACGGCGCAGACTGTCTCGCCTTCTTTCTGGGCGGATTAAGAGACACGACCAGCGGCGCCCTGGTTGGTTTCTCCAAGAATCCGCAGAACCCGTTTGTAACGGGTGGTAATCGCGAAGGCCCCTTCTTCGAGTTCAAAACCATCCGACTCGGTGACAACGACGGCGACGGGATCTTCGAGTATCGCGACCCGATTCAGGGGCAAACGAATCCGTACCTCTACTTCGGTAATGGTTTCCGCGTGAAGGCCGATCCGTCAGATGCAACCAAGTGGATCAACGCCGACAACTGGGGCACCGCAACGAATCAGCAGCGAATGAAGCGGGCCTATTATCAACCAGGTGCCAACTTCAACCTTCCAGCCGGCCCATCCCAGAGCACCGCGCATAACAAATCTACTTACCAATTGATCTCCCCTGGATTCGACTTCCAATACGGAGACGGCGGCACCTTCAACACTCAGGATGGCAGCGGGCTGACCAGCGACGATGATCACGACAACATTACCAATTTCCACCCGGGACTGCTGGTACGTTAAGCGTCTGGCAACACGGGAGAAGCGCCATGAAGAATTCCATCCGAATTAATCGCCAGGGCCGACCAGTATTATACGGCTTCACGCTGGTAGAACTCCTGATCGTAATTGGCATCGCGTCTTTTCTGATCGCCACACTTGGGGTCACGGTGTCGAATTACATCGAAAACGCCCGTGAAGCACAGACCCTTGCAACCATCCAGAAGATTGATGGTCTAATTAATGATCGCATTAAAGCGCTGGAACGAGTTTATCGCCGACCAGACTTCAGGACGTTCGTGAACAACATGCAGACCAGAATTCAAGCGGGCTTCTGGTTCGATGCAGACGGCAACGGCACTCAAGGTCCCAATGAGTTCTTGAAAATGCCCGGATTCACCCCTGAGGGGACAGAAATGCTTGCTCGCAAAGCATTTAACCGCATCCTGTTCCCGCAGTTCTTCAATGAAGGCATGCCATTTTCTGAACCTACACCCCTGCAGCGCATGAAAGATGATCGCCAATTCTGGGGAGAGGACGCCAATGGAAACGGCGTGCTGGATACCGGTGAAGACGCGAACGGAAATGGACTCCTAGATGGCGTCAATATCACCAAACACCAGCCAGTGACCGAAAGCTCTGAGTTACTTTATTACGCACTCACCAAAATGCACATCTTCGGAGTTTCGCCAGTTGGAGATGACTTCAAGTCCTCTGAACTGCGAGACACAGATGGCGACGGCTTGATGGAGTTTATAGACGGTTGGGGACGCCCCCTGCGATTTTACCGCTCACCAACGCGTCTGATAAAGCCTTACGGGACTCTGGGGCCGAACGGTGTTCCTGGAAACCCCGGCGATGACAATCCAGAAGACGTAAATGGGAACAACGTTATCGATGGCGAGGAGGACATCAATTTAAATGGTACGCTGGATTCGTATGCAGATGACTTTCTTGAAATAGGAATTGTGACAGCATCTGGACCGACTGACGATCTCTACATAGACCCCGAATGGCGTCGCTTCGCGGGGCTTTTTATACTCGGATTACCCCGAGCGCCAGCCCAGGTTAATCAACCAGTCATGGTCAATTACGACCAGTTAAACCAAGACCCTGATGATCCTTACGGGGCCTTGCTAGACGACCTGAGACAAGCCAGCGTTGGCTCTCCGCCGGCCATTCCTGCAAATCCAGCGATTACCGCGAACAATCTTGTCGCGACAGAATTGGCGCGCCATCCCGTATGGAATTTTCCGACCTTCGATGTTTATCACAAGCCTTTAGTTGTTTCCGCAGGCGCGGACGGACTACTCGGCATTTTGGAGCCATTTCCAACTGAAGACTTGAATGGCAACGGATTACTCGATGCGGGGGAGGACTTGAATAGCAACGGCACGATGGACTTGTTCGGACACCTGGCCTGCCCTGAGATGGTAGCACCACCGACATTTCCTCCCGCCCAACCAACTCCGTCGTGGGCGATTTTGCCAGCAGCATTCGACGCCGCCTACGACAACATTACGAACCGCAATCGTAGAGCGGGAGGGCGCTAATATGAACACAACGCGTCATAGCAACCGGCCCTTCCACCGAACTGCCTTCACACTCGTCGAGCTGTTAATCGTAGTCGGGCTGGTGCTGGTGCTGGCAACAATGACGTTGCTGGCTGTTGACTTCACTTTTCAGACGGAACGCGTGCGTTCTGGTGCTCGCCAACTCCAGTCCATGCTTGAAGGGGCCAGAAATCGCGCTATCCATGCAGGTAGCCCACGGGGCGTCCGATTCTTAGTCGAAGACGATCCCTTAAGCGGTCGGAAATCAGCCAGCATGATCTACATCGCTAGCACCGAACCGTGGTCAAAAGGGACAATTACCCTCATGCGCAGCGACTTCGCACCCCCGTACGACGTACTCGACACGCCGGCACAAGGCAACGATCGAGACAACAACAACGATCCAGACAAAGAAGTCTACATGATAAAGGGATCACCGGATACTCGCTGGTATAACCTGCTTCAACGTGGATACTTGCCAGTTTATGAGATCGACTCCAACGGAAATGGCATTGCTGATCCCGGAGAAGACCTGAATGGTAATGGCGTTCTAGACCAGCGAACGGCGAGGATCAAAATCCCCGGGGACCGAAATGGCACGTGGTATAATGTGAGCACTCATCGCCTCGGGCAGAATCCAGGCAGGCCGAACGTGCTGGAACTAATTCGACCATATCGCGATCCAGGGACGTCCGCCGAAACTGACGTCATCGCGTTTGAAGGAACGGGAATCAATTCTTACATCCTTGAGTTGCCCCCTCGAGTTCTCGCGGACGCCGAGCCCGTTTTGTTGCCAGCCGGGGTAGCGATCGATCTCGACGCATCAGATGTACCTGATTACTGGCGACCCACAAAACTGGGAAATCCGCCGATTGATGTCCAGTGGCAGACGCCTTACAGCAGTCAAATGGATGTCCTTTTTTCTCCTCGCGGCACTGTGACAGGCACTGCGGCAGCAAAAGGTCTAATACATTTCTGCATAACCCAGCGCGATGACATTTTTGCAATAACGGTCAATGGCTCGAGCGTTACCGGTGGCGTATCCACAGTCAGCGTTCCGCCAGGGGGCGTGGCCTTGCCATGGCGAACGCCTGCGTGGTCTAACGTTTCCTGGAACTCAAATCAGGTTGTGGTAGGTGAAAACAGCAGCATTACTATGCCTGCTGTTGGAGACAGAGCAGTTGTCTCTGTGTTTACGCAAACTGGCAAAGTGGCGTCCTATCCGCTTAATGCTGTGGACAGCAATGGTAACAAGTTCGCGGATGACCCTTACCTCTTCGCGAAGCAAGGGAAGGGACTCACGCAATGAGAACGCACCTCAAACATTCTTTACATATGGCGCCCCCGCGGAGCGGCACGTCTCTGACAGAAGTGCTGATGTCCTTGATGATCATGAGTATCGGAGTGGTGTCACTGATCACGCTCTTTCCGATCTCCAGCTTGCGAGTGATTGAAGCCACTCACATGACGAATGCCACGGTGTTGCGTTACGACGCCGAGGCCTTCATCGACAGTCAGACAAATTTCGTTTTCGACCCGGATCCAAATCAGACATCAGCTCGAGAACATCTCGGGGAGAACTATCTCGTTGACCCCCTGGGCTTTGCGGCCTTGAAGGTGGCAGGAATTGGCGCGACCGCTCAGACCGGCCCGGTCTGGAGGTTTGGTTACAACCCGCCTGGCACCGTGACGGCACCATTACCGAGACGATATCCGGGATTCAGCGAGACTGCCCTGACCGAAGCCATCGCTCGATCCATCGTCAGTCTGCCGGACTCGTTTTCAGATCAAGGCGATGGGCGGGCAGTGGCTGGAACGGCAACATCTACCAGCGTGACAGTCGACACCAACATGGACCTGAGCGCCGTCACTCCCTCCGCACAGGTGCCGTACACAGTCGTGCTGTTTGATCCTGCGGGAGATGTCAGCGAGGTCCGCGCGTTAGCCACGGTCTCACAACCTGCTCCGCACGTTTTGACGTGGACACAACCGCTGCCCACTACGTTTACCGATATCGGTCGCGTTCAGGTCCTTTCCAGCGAAGAGTTCTACACGTGGATGCTGACCGTTCGCCGTCGCGCCTCGGGACCGGCAAAAATCGATATCGTCGTCTTTATCAAACGACTCATGGCTGCCGCGGATGCGAATGCCGACGGCACGCTTGACGGCAATCAGGACGAGCAGGTTTACAGCGGCAAACTGGTCAGATTGGCGCCAGGCACAGGCGCCGAGAACAATCGAGTATCCATCACATTCCCGTCCGGTAGCCCGCCCAAGACTGCAAAACGCGGCGTCTACATTTTTGATACTCGGAACTGTCTGTGGTATCGCATTTCATCGATTCCCAACGAAACCGCCACGCAGATGGATTTCATCCTCGAGGAATCCGTGCGACGGGACAACACCGAAGACCTCAACCTCAACGGCACATTAGAAAGTGGCGAAGACGTTAATAATAACAACACGCTGGACGAAGGCGGCATCATCATTCCACGTGGAGTGATCTCGGTCTTCCCGCTGGAACTCAAACTGCCAGCGACATAGCCAGGCACCACCGATCCTGCCTCTTATAACGTATTACAGCCACAGGCTTGTATCATGCACTCTTCCACACTTCACCAATACGGCCTTCCGGCAGCGAAGCGGCGCGCCGGCTTTACGCTGATCGAAATGCTGGTTGCAGCCTCGCTGGTGGTCATGATGATGGCCATTTTTGCTGAGATATTTCAGCTCGCATCGGGCTCCATGACCCTGCAACGGGCTCTGGCGGAAAACGACCAGCAAGTTCGCACCGCAGTGACCATCTTGCGCGGCGATTTACAGAAAAGAACCTTTCGCAATCTGGTGCCGTTCTACCCTCGTGAAAACCACGAACAACCCGGCGTGCCATTTGATAATCGAGAAGGATACTTCTACGTCAACGTCAACAGCGCCAACAGCGGTGTGGACGATGTCCTGCAATTTACAGTCCGCTCAAGCATCATAACAGATTCGCTTGATGACTCACCCTATTACGGAAGAGCCGCGGGATTTGGCGACCTAAGGACTAACCCGAATCAGCCCGACGCTGATGACGGCGAAATTACTCCTAACGGCTCTGCATCTTCAACAATCGCTCAAGTTGCATACTTCGTGCGTAACGGGAACCTCTATCGACGCGTGCTTCTGCTCAGAGAGCCACTTTCCATATCGGGATCATCCAGCACAATCATACCGGGCATACAGCCTCAGCGATCAGACGGCAGGCAGTATTTTGACGCTAATCCTCCGATGCCACAGACTCCTTTATACACAGGCAATTTCCACACAGATTTTGATTTCTCTGCCCACTGGGCAGGCAGCATAACAACCTTCCTAGGGGCAGATTCGTCCAGAAGCGACCTCGACAACAAGCTTCGAGACGCGCCATTTCCTTTAGGCCGCTCACGGTTCCGCTTCGGATTTGACTCGACAACAGGATTATCAACGTCTGGGCTCCCTCGTGAGTATTTCGGAGCGTCCAACAACATCTTTCTCGGACGATTCACACATCAGGAAACGTCGGATCCAGACTTCCAGTACCCATTTGGGGTCGCGCCGCTGACTAACCCCAGCAACTTGGCAACGGTGCTTAACGACACGGCGCCGCAAGACGGTATTCCGGATGGCTTCGAAAGCGGTAGCCGTGCAGGCGAAGATATTCTTTTAACTAACGTTCATCATTTTGGAATCGAATTGTGGGACGATGCAGCAAATGGAGGGGCTGGCGGATTTATTACACTGGGCTCAGGCGCCGATTACGCCAGCAGTAATTGCCTAAACAACACTTTCAATCCAACCGGGCAAGTGGCTAGTGGAGCACGAATCTTTGACACATGGCATCCCTGGTACGACCAAGATGGTAACGGAGACAGCTCCATCGCTGATAGCGACACCATCAACAACGACATGCCTCAAGATCTCCCGCCGTATCGATCGCTGAAGTATGATCCAGCAACTAACAGCTCGTTGGTCTGGAATCCAACAACGGCCTATACCCCTGGGAGTATTGTTTTCCCCCCTACCGAAGACGTGAATTATAATTTCCAATTGGATACTGGTGAAGACGGAACCAACGGGTTTCTTCCGGCCGACCAAAAACTGGATCAGCCACCGATTGGCATCAAAGTTCCAGTGGCGCCTTCTGGACGAGTTTATTACTACATCTGCCGCCGCGGTACTACTACTAATGTCAGTTCGCGCCCTATTTCGAATCAGCCCGCATGGAGCGCCATTCCCGGGCATATCTTTGGTCATGATGCTGATCCGCAGATGGAACTGTGGGAAGCTGTCCCTAATGTTAAGCCGGTTCGTTCGATTCGTATCACGTTGCGGTTTCTGCATCGCGGGTCTAACAAGCTGCGACAAGTCACAATCGTCCATTCGCTTCGAGATCAGTAGTCATTTCTTATTAACGCGGGCCCCCAGAACATCTCATTACTGGGAGGTAGACCATTATGAAAACGAAATCGTCAGCACGGCGCACTCAACAGATCAGCGTCAATGATCGCCAAGGATCAACGCTGGTTGTCATTATTGCGCTCATGGGAATGCTCTCTCTTCTGGGAGTCATGTTCTTCACGTTCGCATCGCAGGAAAAAGAGAACGCTGAGAACTTCCTCGAAGCCTCGAAACGTCTCGAAGAAGCTGATCTGGGACCAGAAGTCTATTTTGACTGGGCGTTGCAACAGGCGATTTCCGGGCCATCACCCACGCTCTACAACAGCGCACTCTATGGCGGACGTCACGCAATCCTTTCCAATCAGTTCGGCAACGATTCCCACCCCCACACAGGTCGCGGAGTGAGCTTGCTCCCCGATCCCAGCGGCAATACTACTAATTTTCATGTTGACCAGAATTCCGACGGTAACGCCGACACCGGTAGCCCCGACAACAGTCACCTGCTGGATATCAACGACTCCCCGGTCGCACACAACCGCCAGAACGTCACCTCGCAGCTTACCTTCCCGCAGCCTGACGTTGACTATACCTACCCGGACATCAACAACGTCTTTCTCGCTTACGTGGGACACACGCTGGCCCAGGAGCGAGATGTCAATGGAAATGGGGTGCTCGACAACGAAGACACCAACAATAATGGCAGACTCGATTCGGGTGAGGACACTAACGGGAATGGGTTCCTCGATAGCGAAGATCTGAACGGGAACGGCGTTATCGACACGAATCCCGTGTCGATTCGTGTCGTGAAGCCGTCCTATCACCGTCCCGAGTTACTGCGAAGCTACAGCAATTGGTACCGCGATGCGGGAGTGGCGGGCAGAGTATTGCGGGCTCACCCGGGCCATAAGTATGTGTCGACGAACACGCTCAGCCTGCCTGCTGTCTCGCGCTATCTCAACCAGGATGGAGAAGACATCAATGGGAACGGCACTTTGGATCCCGGTGAAGATACGAACGGGAACGGCGCGCTGGACGGGCCAGAGAGTGGCCTGCTGACAAGCGGCGGGTTCTTCTTCCGTGTTGACAACGACCGGGACGGAACGCTGACCAGTAACGAAGCTCCTCGACAAGGAGCGTGGGATATCACCACCAAGACGCACGGGCTGACTCCGCTGCGAGCCACAAACTATGACTTTGATGAGGACTGCGATCTCGACGGGATTTACGAAGCCATCCTGCTGGATCTGGATTTTCCGGTCCAGGAAGACTCATCAAATGGCAAGCTGTATCTTCCGATGTTTGGTATCACCATCCTTGATGCCGACGGCCTGCTGAATCTGAACGCTCACGGAAACCTCGCCGGTAATTCCCACGGTCAGGTCGGAGCAAACGGGTATCCCTTTATCGGTCCCGCGAATCGCCCAGCGATCTCATTGTCCCTGCATGGGCTCTCCAGCTACGAAGTGAATCCCATCTGGGGCTTGAGCGCTCAGCCTGCCGATGTTTCAGCAGCTGGTTTGGGTATTTATTCCAACTACTTTGGCGGCAATCCAAGCAACTGGCTGGACCTCGCCAATATGGACTTCTGGATGCTCAATAAGGGACGCGGTGAGGTGTCGGGAGGCAACCCAAAGATCACGGCAGGGCGACTGGGCGATCCGGACCGGATTTACAACGTATTCCGGGCAGCAAACACTGCCGGAAACTCGATGATTACGTTTAACACTCTGACTAACTCCAACGCCTTTCCCTTTCCAGGCATCTGGAACCAAGACGACAACCGCGACCGCAATGAAGGCGGTCAGTACGACCTCAGCCAAGCGGCGACGATCAACAATATGGCGTTGGGACAAACCTTAAGGTCTCGCCATCCGTTGTCGTATGGTGGAGCGGGGCGCTTCTGGTACTACAACACCGGCAATGCCGCTGATCCTGCAAATTATCGCCAGCTTGATACGGTTGGCCCACCGAACAACCCAACGCGCTGGATTCGCTATACTAACTACCAACTGGCGGGCGATTCCGACTGGCGTTCTCTGGACAATCAGGGAGTTCCCGGCAACTACTCGCTGCTGATGCCCAATGCGATCGCTGGGGTTCAGTTCCAAGCTGGAGCGTATGCTCCGCAAGCCGCTGGCAATACACAGTTGCCTCTGTTTGATGATATGACCGAAATGACGCTGGAGCATCGTTTCTTGCGTCGTCCGTACGACGAACCGTTCAGCTATGAAGACTTCGCGGGCATCGCGATGTCCGAGACGGATTTTACCAGCACCGGTATCAAGTCCCGACTTCGCGACTTGGCGCCCGCGAATATGAATCCCGGCTATAATTCTCTCGCGGCTCAGATTCGCAAGCGTTTTACCACCGAGTCTTGGGACCGTAAGCAGTTCGGCCTGGCATTGAGCAACGCAGTGCGAACGTGGGAATTCAATCACGACACCGATAACGACGGCAAATTCGAGTTTCCGCCGACATTCGGGGGCATCGTTGCATACTCGGCCTTGGATCCATTCCGTCCACAATTGCGCCGCATCCTGGCAGTCGAAAACGGGAACACAAACCAGTTCGCCATGCAGTTCCGCCTCGGTCTGAATCAATTATTGGACGTCCAGAGATCACCCGGGACGACCCCCAATCCGGTCACGTTCCCACTGGAATATCGTCCGCTGACTCCACATCCAACGACGACGTTGACGAATCTGGTCCCGCAAGCCCAGCCAGCCTTCCCGCCGACAACCGATGAAGCACGGGAGTACTGGGCTCGTCGCGACCGTCAGGCCATGGCGCGTGATATTTATGTGATGCTGGCCACCTTCTGCCGCGGTGAACTCGGAACTCCTGCTAACCCAGTCAACCCGACTGCCGCAACAGCTTACGCCAGTGGCGAGCAGCGAGCACTGTTACGCGAAATGGCGCAATTCGCGGTCAACGTCGTTGATGCCCTGGATCGTGATAACGTGATGACAATATTCGAGTATGACATCAATCTCAGTAATGGATGGAATCTCGATGACGATGCGTATTTCGCCAACGGCTCAGAAACCGATCGAGCAGTTGTTGTTGGTGTGGAACGACAGGAACTGGCACTCTCAGAGACGCTATGGATGTGGCAGGATAAACTGGCCGCAGATAACTCACACACGCCATTTGATGAAATGGTGAACGATCACAACTTCCTGTTTATGGAATTGCGCAATCTGCAGCCAACTCCCGTCCCGCTCGGAAAGACTGGCGTCAGCACAAGCCGCAGTACCGCAGCATGGCGAATTCGGCGAACAGACAGCGCTGCGATTGACGAGACCAAGATCCCTGAAGGCCCCGTCTCAGTGACTGTTCAACCCACTGAGAATTGCCTTTACTTCAAGGCCAATGCAGGCAGTATCGCTGCCGGAGCTCAATACAACATTGCAACCGGCGATGCGTACCTGGGTCTGGGACAGCCTGTCGATCTCTATGTTGATGTTGACACGACAGCCTCTACTTTTGAGCTGATCGCTCCTAACGCCGTCGGATCATCAACGTACACAACAAACAGCCCCCCCACGACCGGGCAGCTCGGCAGCCGCTGTGATCTGGACCTGGTAGTTGACAATACGTTCTCCAAACACGACCTCGAAGCAGGAACCACGGCTGGCTCATTCCTGGATCGCACAACGGCTCCGCTCGTTCCTACTGACGTCCAACTCGTCCTGGAGCGAAGATTGAATCCCGATCAGCCACAACTTTCCGTCACGGAAAATCCGTGGATCGTCGTCGACTTCATGCGGGCGCGCCGACAATCGCTTGGTATCAACCCCTCGGACGATAACACCACGATTCCGACAATACTGCAATCGAAGAAGAGCTGGGAGCGCGAGCAGCCACTGGATGCCGAAGCAGAGGCTTATTACGGCGGCGCAGCAAGCACCCGCATGAATTCACTGAATCAAACAGGTACCAGCTTGCAGCCAGCGAATTCGAATACTCCGCTGAATGGGTCGGGTGCGCCTGAGTACACAATTCAGCAGCTTCACTTCGATCGAGATTTCGCGTCGACTGTGGAACTGTTCCACATTCCGGCTGGTCCAACAACGGCTAGTGGTCCACCAGATACCAGTGCCCTTACTATCCCCGCTGTCGGTTGCTCGAAATGGCTGACTCGCATCCTGAAGAATCAGAATCTCGACAATCAATCGTGGTTGGCGCGTCAGCGATTCGTGAATCCTTCAACTCCGATTATACCCAACGTGGATACCGGCTCAGTTTATGGAAATCAGTGGCACCGGCTGTTGAGCTTTCTCGAAGTTCCTTCGAAGGCCCATCGACAATTGGGTGATGCATTCCTGCTGACTCGGACTCCAGGCAAGATCAATCTGAATACCATTCGGGATCCAGAAGTCTTGGGCGGATTGCTGGATTGCCCGGAACATATTTTGGCGCCGGACACGGCGGCGTCACCCGCTCGCTATGGCCTGGAATCCTATCTGCCCGCAGGTGTCACAAATCCGATTTACTTCTACTCACCCAATCCCAACGTAGGAAAGGCTGGAGCAAGCGGACGCCGCGACGTCTGGGCGGACTTCCTGGCTGCGCGAGATGGCGTGGATCCGATCACACAAATCCCTCTGCCTGGAACGCCGGCTGCGCCAGCGATCAGAACTGAGGATGGTGCTCGCACGGGTGGCAGTCGGCCGTTCCGCGATCTGTCCTATGATTCCAACGGCCTGCCAACTGGCAGCAGCGTTGAGCATTCCATTTTACGCGGACAGTTAGCAGACGCCGCAAAGTGGAACACAGGTGCGGAAAGCGCCGATGTGGCAGATGGGCGGCAAGATCGGATGTTCGATATTGGCAGCGTAAACGACCCGTACGTGAAGAGCCGCCTGCTCTCAAAAATCATGGGCAATGCGACGACTCGCAGCAACGTGTTCGTCGTCTACATGACCGTACGGTTCCATGAGGTCTACGAAGATCCGTCGGGCAATCAGCGGATTGGTGGTCGCTACGACCTCAATCACAATGGGAATGCGACCGACGACACGCACCGCGGCTTCTTCATCCTCGACCGGTCCAACGCCGAGGAGGCGTACAACGCGAATACGGCCACGTTCAACTGGCGGAACATCGTGAAGTACCGCCTGACCATCAACTAAGCGAAGGTGTTGCGATTTGCAGCAGCGAAAAAGCAGCGGCAAATGATTCAGAATGCCACGCCGATACGTCGGAAGTGCCGTGAAGGTCTGGATTTGTGCGAGATTTTAATGATTTCACTCTGCAACTTGGCTGACGGGTGGTCATAATCAGTCGAAAGGAGGAATGCATGCGGAATGGGCAACGGGTTTAACCTGTCGTCGCAGCTGCCAAAGCTGCCTGACCTCTCCTTTGTGTTTCTTCTGAAGAAATCGTTCGTCGATCAGCACGTCAGAGAACAGTCCCGAGCGGGAGCCGCCGTCCAGCGGCTGGGCACAGTGCCTCGCGGCGTCTGCGAGCTGTCGAAACTTCTGATCCGTTGGGAATTGTTCTTAATCACATCTTTTTTCGCAGGAGTGTTACGATGAAAACAAACCGAAAGCCCCAACGGGCCGGGCGTGGTGGTTTCACGCTGATTGAGTTGCTGGTGGTGATTTCGATCATCGCCACACTGGCAGCACTGATTCTTCCCGCCGTGCAGAACGCTCGAGCGGCCGCTCGCCGTATCGAATGCCAGAACAACATGAAGCAGATCACCCTCGCTCTGATCAACTCCGCGGGGAAGAACAATGGACGCGTCCCTCAGTTGTACGAGTCCTACAATGGTGTCAATCGCAGCTGGATCGTGGCGCTCCTTCCTGAATTGGATAATGCCGCTGTCCAACGTGAAATTGTGAGCTCGTGGGGAGTGAATACAACACCTCCCTCACTGAAGGCTCTGCAATGTCCTGTCGACAGTATTAACTTCGGAGCTAATGGCGGCCTCAGCTATGTTGCCAATGGCGGCTATGTGGACGATACCCTCTGGCCAACAACAGGGTTTCCGGCAGGCGGAACCTCATGGGCGAACAACTCCGCAGGTTGGGTCCAGTGGTCCGGGACATATGATTACAACGTTTCTGGTGGAGCGGTAGACGCCAGAGACGCGCAGATTGCCAACGCCACCGGCGTGTTCTGGCGTCCTTCAGGAGCGACTACGAACGGCCAAACTACGGACACGTTTACCGACAATTTCCGGATGACTCTGGACTATATTGCGGCAGGCGACGGTCAATCTAACACCCTGCTGTTTGCTGAGAATCTGCAAGCGCAGAATTGGCACCAGGCAGGAGGCTTCGGTGACATCGCGTTTGGGCTGCGTGCGGATCTCGGCACAGACATTGGACCTCCGACCACCGGTTCCACCAAGGTTTTGACCGTTATTAGCACTCCATTGGCAGGAAGCCTCATTTCGCAGCCGCAAGCGAACTTTATTTCCAGCCAGGGAACTGCTCCGCGTCCGAGTTCAAACCACTTGGGCTCGTGCATCTACGGCTTCGCGGACGGCTCTGCCAAGCAGATTTCGGACGGGGTCGATATACATGTCTACGCACGGCTTATCAGCCCGAACGGCCAACGCTACGGCCAGATCGTCAGTGGACTCGAAAACTACTAAGTTCGATGCGTTTGCTCGTGTAAGTTGTTAGATGTGAATTCAGCTCCAGCCCGATCAAATCGGGCTGGAGTTTTTTTGTCATCCAAGTGCGCTAATTCTCTTGAATACTTTCTGGCACAGATATCACGTTATTTCTGGTATCATCTTATTATTCGGATCGCAGAAAATAACTGAACGACGCTGCAACACGCTTCGGGAGGGCGTGGCTCCTGCCGAGCCGCTTCGAG
>CAYLTY010000017.1:0-64951 GCA_964386705.1 uncultured Planctomycetaceae bacterium | reverse complement strand
GGAATATCGACGTCGATGTTCTTGAGGTTATGGACGCGAACTCCGCGAAGCTCAATCTGCTGCATCGTTACTTTTTCTTCTCGTCGCCAGTGTAGCGCAGCCGCTCCTGATACCACTGCTTCAGCTTCGACACGGAATACATCCGCACGACTTTGCCTTTGTAGGTCAGCCGTCCTTGCTCGTCCTTGCTGATCTCAGCCGCCACTTCGTCCGTTGCGTCATCGGCGTAGAGAGCCGCGAAGGTTTCCGGATCGACACCGCGTCCCGACTCCAGATCGGCCAAGGCGTCGACTCCGCCGGACATAATGGCCCCGACATTCAACGACTTGGTCGCCAGATTGTAACGAGTCTCGGCCGTGAGCGAGTTCTTCGCGGCTTGCAGTGCGGTGTTTGCCTCGGTGATCGCCTTCACGGCTTCCTGCCCGGGACCGGCGGCACCGACTTGAGCGTTTGCGGTCGTCATCGTGCTCTGACCGGCACCCAGCACGTAGCCCAACCCGAAGATACCCAGAACCACTAAACTCCGACGTGCGAATGGAATCACGATGACCTCTGCAATATGAGTAGGGCTAAGCCTGATGAAACCTGTTGATGCCGCTCTGAATCCTGCGCCTGAAACGTGCACCCGGCAAGTCGCCGAGTCCCGAAGAACGGAAACAACTGCCCGCTATCGACGAAGCCATCAATCAGCGAACGTCTGCTGCTGACTCGCATTGTAGGAATTCGCCAAACTGAACTCACCGGGCAAACTTTGCGGGCGGAGCACCGTTCGCAAACGCGCCAGCCAAACGCTTCAATCAACTCAAAAGATCGTATTCGTATGCCTCAAGTTGTTGTTGCACTTGGCGGAAATCTGGGGGATGTCCCGCAAACGTTCCGCCAAGCTGCCGCGTTATTGGAATCGGAAGTCGCTCAGGGCGATGTCACGCTCAGTCGCCTCTATCGGTCAACGCCTGTCGGAGCGGTGGCCGGAGATATCTTCTGGAATGCCGCGGTTGTCTTCGAAACGGAACTCGAACCTTTGTTGTTACTCGGCTGGTTGCAGACGATCGAATCGAGCCTCGGGCGCACCCGTGAACTGCATTGGGGACCGCGAACGCTCGATCTGGATCTGATCTTTTACGGCGACGAGGTTCTGCGATTACCTCGACTGACGGTTCCTCATCCTCAGGCCTGGCTGCGACGATTCGTGTTGGCTCCCGTCTGCGATCTGCAGCCAGATCGTCAGCATCCCGATCTACAGGAATCTGTCTCGGCCTTGCTAAGCCGGACCACAGCGCGTCCGCTGCCTGTGAGATATTGCGGTGCCACCAGCCGTCAACCTGAGATTCAAAGCATCGCGGCCGAGTTCCCCGAAGTGGCTTTGCAGTTCGTCGATCGAGTCGCGGACATCAGCCTGCAGAGCGGACTCGGCGTTATCGATTCCAGAGCCTTCTCAGTTGAGCAGCTTTCCGAGTGGCGTGATCGGCGCTTCTGGATCATCAATGACTCGGCTGACCCCAGCCAGTTCTTCCGAGATATCCTGCGAGCCTGTGCCGGAGAAGTTTGGCCCGTTGACTGGCCACTGTGACCATGAACCGTCGATCCCGTTAAGATCGTCCAGTTCCTGCAGACGCGGGATTGCACGGCATCACTGCCCCCTTCGCGACCTTCTGTTCAACTCCATTCTTCCGCAATTCACCCTCGAACGATTCACCTTATGCACCGACCGCTGGTTGTCATCAATGTGGTAGGCCTGACGTATGAGATGCTGGGCCCGGACACGCCGCACATCAATCGAGTGGCCAGTCAGGGCTTTGCATGTCCGATGGGCACCGTGCTGCCGGCGGTCACGTGTTCGGCTCAGGCGACATTGCTGACGGGAACGTTGCCGCGCGAGCACGGCATCGTCGCCAACGGCTGGTACTTTCGGGATCTTTCAGAAGTGTGGCTCTGGCGACAGTCGAACCGCCTGGTGCAGGGCGAACGAATCTATGACGCCGCCCGGCAACGTGATCCGAATTATTCGGTCGCGAAGATGTTCTGGTGGTTCAACATGTACGCCGACGTGAACTGGTCGGTCACGCCGCGTCCGAGCTATCCCGCCGACGGTCGCAAGCTGTTTGATTCGTATAGTCAGCCGCCGGAACTCAAGGATGAACTACAGAATCAGCTCGGGGTGTTCCCGTTGTTCAAGTTCTGGGGGCCGACCGCCAACATCGAAAGCAGTCGCTGGATTGCCGACGCCTCGGTGCAGGTGTTTCAACGTCAGAAGCCGTCTCTGACTTTGGTCTACCTGCCGCACCTGGACTACAACCTGCAGCGAATCGGGCCGAGTGATCCGCGCATCCGTGAAGACATCCGCGCCGTCGATGCTGAGGCTGGCAAGATCATTGCTGCCGCCCAGCAGCAGGGTGCGGATGTCGTAATCCTCTCCGAGTACGCTATCACCGATGTGGACCGGCCCATCCACATCAATCGTGTTCTCAGGGAGCATGGCTATCTGACAGCGCGGCGCGAGATCGGTGGTTGGGAGACGCTGGATTTCGGAGCGTCCCGCGCGTTCGCGATGTCCGATCATCAGTTGGCTCATGTCTACATTCAGCGTCCGGGAGATGTTCAACCGGTGGCCGAGTTACTGCGTCGCATGAATGGCGTTGAGCATGTGCTGGATCGGGCTCAGCAAGCGGCCTTCGGCATCGATCATGAACGCTCGGGCGAACTTGTTGTCGTCAGCGACCGGCATTCGTGGTTCACGTACTATTTCTGGCTCGATGATGCGCTGGCTCCGGATTACGCGCGTACTGTCGATATTCATCGCAAGCCGGGCTACGACCCCGTCGAACTCTTCGTCGATCCTCAACTAAAATTTCCGAAGCTGCGAGTTGCCCGGCGGCTGGCTCAGAAGCTGATGGGCTTCCGCTACTACATGGACGTGATCGGCCTAGATGCGACGATCGTCAAAGGGAGTCACGGTCGCTTGCCCGACGCCGGTCGCGAAGCTTCCGACGGTCCTGTGTTCGTGTGTTCGTCCAAACGCATCGAAACGGACTCACTGCCAATGACGGATGTCAAAGAACGTCTGCTGAAACTACAGTTCGGCTGAGCAACCGGATTCTTCTGAGGATCGAAGACGCAGGTTGCATCGCAGGCTACGTTTCTACGGAGAGAAACCGCGTCATGTCCGAACCGTCGAGTCCGCGCCGAGGAGTCGTAGGCCGAGTCCGCATGATCGGACTGATGACGCTCCTCAGCCGCATCTTGGGATTCATTCGCGACAGCGTGATGGGGGCTCAGTTTGGACGCGGCTCGATTCTCGATCAGTTCGCTGTGGCGTTTCGCATTCCCAATCTCGCACGGCAGTTGTTCGGCGAAGGTGCTCTGTCGACCGCGTTCCTGCCAGTTTTCTTACGCGATCTGGAGCACAACGGCCGCGAGACCGCCTTTCGTACGGCAAGCGCGGTCATCTTCGCGACGGCCGTGAGTTTGCTGGCCGTCGTGCTCGCTGCAGAAGCCGTCATCCTGCTGCTGCTCTACTTTGGCAGCTTCAATTACGAAGGTCATTTGCTGCTGCAGTTGATGGCGATTCTGACGCCGTTTCTGATGTTGATCTGCGTGCTGGCTCAAGCCTGCGCAGTGATGCACGGGCTGGGCGAGTTCTTTGGTCCCGCGCAATTCCCGGTCTTCTTCAATGCGGTTTGGATCGCCATCACCTGGGGACTCGGGCAGACGTCACTCGAAGCGGAAACTCGCATCCGTCTCATCTCAGCGACCATCGTCGCGGAAGGCTGTGTGCAGTTGGCGATGTCGGTGCCGACGTTGCGACGGCTGGGCTTTCGTTTCGATCTCAACTGGTCCGCGAGCAAAGATCGCGTGTTTGAGGTCACGCGGACCATGCTGCCCGTGCTGGTGGGCCTTTCTATCATGCAGCTGAACACCCTCAGCGATTCCTTGTTTGCGTGGGCGTTCACGGCGCCGAAGGATGGGGTGGAGGGGTGGCTGTCGTATTATCCCCTGACTGCGGGAACTGTGGTCGATCTCTACTACGGTCAACGACTCCTGCAGTTCCCGATCGGCGTCTTTGGCACAGCATTAGGAACCGTGATCTTCCCGGTGCTAACTTTGCATGCTGAACGCCGGCAGATGGATCTGTTTCGCGATGACCTGACGCACGGCTTGCGCCTGGTGGCCGCGATTGCCGTTCCCGCCAGCGTAGGCATGTGGCTGGTCGCTGAGCCGCTGGTGTATGTGCTGTTCAGGCACGGTGAGTTTGCTGAGAGCGATGTGTTGAAGACGTCAAACGTGGTCGCGATGTATGCCTTCGGCATCTGGTCGGCGTGCGGATTGCTGATCGTGCAGCGAGCCTTCTATGCGCTGGGCGATCGAATGACTCCGCTCCGCATCGGTCTGTGGAGTGTCGGCATCAACCTGGTCGCGAACATGACTCTTATCTGGCCGCTGGGTGGCCCCGGCCTGGCACTCTCGACGTCAATTTGTTCGATCTTTCAGTGTCTGCTGACGGCGGCCGCGTTGCAGCGCAAGACTCAAGGCATCGACTGGCCGCGTCTGAGTCTCGGACTTGGCCAGACGGTGGTGGCCAGCATCGCGATGGCATTGGGATGTCTGGCGACCAAATGGGGATTGGCACAGGCGCAACTCCCCGATGGATTCCTCGGGCAGTTGATTCATTTGATGCTCTCGATCGTCGTAGGAGTTGGCACTTATCTCCTGTGCGCAAAACTGCTCGGCTTGGATGAGCCGTGGGAGTTACTCCGGCGCCGCCGAGGTCCGCGGAACGCGCAACCTGCGGAGTAAGCACTCTCACATGCATCGCTTGAATCCTGAATTCATGGTGCCCCACCCACCTAAATCTATCGTCGCTCCCCTCGCCCCGCTCGCGGGGAGAGGGGCTGGGGGTGAGGGGCGATCGCTACCCCTCTTCCTGGTCATGTACTCAGGCCGGGATTGTGCATCCCGCACTATACGACGCGGGCCATGACTGGCGCATCACCCGCAGTTTGCAAGCGCGTACCCGGTTGAGCGAACGCCGAGCGAACGATCCCCAAACCTGCTGGCAAGTTGTCCTGCACCGACCAGCCAATGGAAGTAATCAGCCCAATCTCCTTGCTTGGATCGGCTGGATTCACCAGTCGCTGAGGAGCGGCGGGGACGACATCACACTCGAAACGCACGCGACACAGTTGCTTATTGACATGCCCCATCGCGTTCAGACGTGCGATGGGCTCCTGGCCGAGATAGCAGCCTTTAATGAAGCTGATCGCCTGATTGGTCCGCATGGCCTCTTGAGCCAGGTTTTCATCGGACAAGTCAACTCCGTAGTACGGGAAGCCAGCTTCGATCCGCAGGTCTGCAAACGCCGCGACGCTGCCGGAACTGGCTCCATTCGCGACTAGCTTCGCCTGCAACTGTGAGCATCCCTCGTTGCTCGCCGAGAGTAGGAATCCGGTCGCGCCGAACCAATCAACGCGTTTGACGGAGACAGGGACGGGCACGCTTTCCTCTGCGATTCGTGTCACACAATCCCAGTTTCGCAGTTCACCGACGTTGATACCGATCGCCCCCAGCGCTGCTGGAGAGTTCGGACCCATGACGAATAGCTCACCGAACTCTGTCGAGCGATCAGTTAGCGTGAACGTCTCCAGCAGGTGATATCGCTCAAGGTGCGGAACGAGCGTCGTTACATGGCCCGGAGTAGTTTCGATCCACAAGGACTCAGGCCCGGCAAAGACGAAGATGTGTCCGAGGATGCGTCCCTTCACGTTGCACAGAAACGCTTCGCAGCCTCGGCCTATCGGCAGTCCCTTGATGTCATTGGTGCAGAAGTTGTGCAGAAAGGTGTGCCGATCAGGCCCGCTCATTTCAAGCTGCGTGCGCTGAGCAAGCTGGAAGACCGCGACATCATTGTGGGCGGCGAGAGCTTCGGAACGGGACTCAGGTTGAGCGGTAACGGTCATAGATGACATAAGAATCACACAGCGGAAGGACGGAATTTCAATCGGCTTCCATCATAACGCCGTGGCCCGCGGTTCGAAGCATGGGGTTACTACGAGGCCGGGTTTACCCTAACCCCCCCCACACTGCGCTCCTACAGGCGGGCGCACCCCGCGCCCCGCGCGGGGGGCGGGGGGGGGGGGGTGGGGGCCCATCGCTGCACAGTCCCCTCAAGCCGGACTACTCCATGTTTGAGCCGCTTGAGCTACTCTGCCTGCCGTCCTCGCGATGGGGACACCGGCTGTAGATCCGCGAGCAACCATTGCTCGCGAAGTTCGACAATCTCACTCAGGAGTGAATCATGCTGTGGCGCGCTCTCTCAATTCCTGCGTTGCTGTTGCCTCTGGCTCTGACTGCGATTCCCGATCCTGTCGCTCCCGATCCCAAAACTCCTCGACCGATTGATGCGGTGGAGACAGTCTTTCTCGAAGACCTCACGTGGATGGAAGTTCGCGACGTGATGGCGACCGGGACCGACACCGTCATTATCGCCACCGGCGGCATTGAGCAGAACGGTCCCTACATCGTGACGGGCAAGCACAACTACGTGCTCAAGGGAGCTACGCAGCTCATTGCGAACAAGCTCGGCAAGACGCTCGTCGCGCCGATCGTGGCCTATGTACCCGAAGGTGACATTGATCCGCCGTCCCTGCACATGAAGTACCCCGGTTCAATCAGCCTGCGCGAAGAGACCTTTCAAGCCATGCTGACCGACATCTGCGCCAGCTTTAAGACGACCGGCTTCAAGCGGATCATTCTGCTGGGTGACAGCGGCGGCAATCAGCCGGGCATGAAGGCCGTCGCTGAGAATCTCAACAAGAAATGGGGCGGTCAGCCGCAGGTCATTTATGTCCCTGAGTTCTACAACTACGGGAACATCAGTGGCTGGCTGGAGTCGCAAGGCATTCGTCAGGAGCCGGAAGGCCTGCATGATGATTTCGGCATGAGTGCTCAACTGCTGTCGATCGATCCGAAGACCATCCGCACTGAGCAACGCATCAAGGCGGGCAAGTTCCGCATTAACGGAGTTGATCTGGCGCCGCAGGAGAAAACCGTGGAATGGGGTCGGCGCATCCTCGACTATCGCACGGACAAGGCTGTTGCCGCGATCAAGGCTGCCTCTGCCAAGAGATAGCGAAGTGAGTGGAGAAATCGCAGCGCGCCGCCGCCGCCGCGAAAGGGAGTCGTCATGTTTGCTCGTCGGTATCTCGTGAGCTGTGCGCTGTGTTGCCTCTGGTCGCTGGTCATCGTGGCCGAACTGCCTGCTCAGATTGCTGGTGGAGGCAACCAGGGCGGGAATCAAGGCGGCAACAATCAGGGAGGAAATGGCCAGGGTGGCAACGGGCAAGGCGGCATCGCCATTGACGCCAGCGGCCTGATGTCCGCCATCACCACCGTCGAGAGCACCGACAAGCTATCATTGAAGCGACTGGAAGCGGTTGCCAAGCAGACCTTGAGCAAGGACCTCAATCGGTCATCGCCGTTGCGTAAGGTGTCGTTGCCGCGCCTCGAAAAGTTCTGCCGCAAGTTTGCGGAAGAGAACCGTCACGTGCCCAGCGAGGCCAACTTTCTCGCCGGACTGCAACGCATAGATTACGTCTTTATCTATCCGCAGACCGGCGATCTGGTGATTGCCGGGCCAGCGGAAGGTTTCGCGGCGAATTCTGTGGGTCGCGTCGTGGGTGTGACGAATGGGCGACCGCCGCTGCGGCTGGATGATCTGCTCGTCGCACTGCGCAGCACGCGCGATGACCGGCAGATTGGGTGCTCGATTGATCCCGAGCCCGAAAAACTGGCTCAAATGGTGGCGGCGTCCAAGCAGAACAATGGAGCCGCCACGGTGGCCGCGATCGGGCAACGTTATCAGGAACTCACCCGCATTGTGGGCCAGCAGCTTGTGACCGTGCAGGGCGTGCCCGCTGATACGCATCTGGCTCAGGTACTGGTCGAAGCCGACTATCGCCTGAAGCTGATGGCCGTGGGAGCGGACCAGGCGCGAGTACCCGGCATCAAGAGCGCGCTCGATCTACAACGTCCCGGCGAGACGTTGTATCAGCGCTGGTGGTTCACACCTCAGTACGATGCGTTGCAGACCAACACCGATCGCAGTGTCTTCCGCTTGGTCGGTCAGCGAGTTCAATTGCTCTCGCAGGACGAGTTCATCGCCGCATCCGGCCAACGCTCGGCGGCAGCGAAGACGTCATCACAAAAGTTCGCTCAGCAGATCACAGACAACTACGAGAAGCTGGCCGCCGCATCGCCCGTCTTTGCCGAGTTGCAGAACGTCGTCGATCTGGCGATCCTCGGCGCGCTGATTCGTTCCGAACGTCTGGCCGAGAAAACAAACTGGTCGATGGACCTGTTCCTGGACGCCGAACGCGCACCCGTCGCGACCACTCGCGTTCCCAAACGAGTCGCCTCCATCGGCAACTGGAAACGCTCCGGCCAACTGATGCTGGCCCTGATCGGCGGAGTCGAACTAAAGCCGTTCCAAACCCTGAGATCAGTCCCCAAAGAAACCACCCGCGCCAGCGACATCGAAGCCACCCGCGACAAGTCAGTCGTGCCAGCGGACGATTCCATTTGGTGGTGGGATTGAACTGAGTCTCGTTTCGGACGGCCCGCAACTATACCGCTGAATTCATGCCGCTCGACGTAAGCCGCACGGACCATCAGACGCCGCCTGTTTGATTTACATTCACCTTCGCTGGGCGATCATTCGTTTTGCATGTGCGTTGCTATGCCTTCACAGAAGCTGTCGCGGATTCTGCGATTGTGGAACTCCCGGAAACTGACACGGCGGCGCTTGTTGGCGGCAGTTGCTGATCTGGCGTGCCTTGGATTCGGGCGAGAAGTTCCGCGCGGTGGCGATACATGACCGCAAGGAGTTCATCGTCTTCGATGTAGCCCAACCCATGCCCAACCTGGATGTCGCCCATGAAGCCGAGGAGATCGAAGATTTGTCCCAGTCGAGCATCCGGTGACAACGACCAAATCTCGGATAGCACCGACAGGGCTTCCTGTTGAAGTTCTGATTTCATGGGAGCAGGTCTCCAATTCTCGGTTCCGATGCGAACGCTCGGGCGAGTTTGCCGACGACTTCCACACGGATCAACTGGCCAGCGACGCTGCTGTTTGCGCTCATACATCGGCCGAAAAGCGACGGTCTCGCTCCCACGCTGACGATGTTTGTAGCCTATCCCCCGTTGGCCCTGGATGCATTGGGCGTCGAGCTGCAGAATTCTTTCTGCCGCCAGAACCTCAGCGATCTGCCGTTGGATCGACTCTGCGACATGATCGAGGGCAACGTTCATGCGTTGTCGGCCACGCCGATCGACGTATCCAACTTACCAACCACCTCAGAACTTCCTTTACGAGGGAACCAGCTACATGCAAAGCCTCATTCAAGGTCTTCATCGGTTTCAAAAGCAGGTTTTTCCGGACCAGGAGGAACTGTTCCACGACCTGACTGATGGGCAAAGCCCGTCGGCTTTGTTCATCACCTGCGCTGACTCACGTATCAACCCGAATCTGGTGACTCAGACGGCACCGGGAGAGTTGTTCATTCTGCGAAATGCGGGAGCGATGGTGCCTGCGGCGGGAGCGATCTACGGCGGTGAAGCAGCCACGGTCGAGTATGCGGTTTCAGTCCTCAAGGTGCAGGAAATCATCGTCTGTGGGCATTCGCACTGCGGAGCGGTGGCAGCTCTGCTCAATCCAGAGTCGGTTCAGAAGCTGACCGCCATTCGCAAGTGGCTGACTCACGCTGAAACGACGCAGCGGATTATGTCGGAGAACTATGCCGACGTCACCGACCCGGAACGTCGGTTGAACATCGCGATTCAAGAGCATGTTCTCGTGCAGATCGAAAACTTGCAGACGCACCCCAGCGTCGCGGCCGGCGTTGCTCGCGGCAGCCTGCGCTTACACGGTTGGGTGTATAAGTTTGAAAGCGGCGAAGTGTTTGCGTTCAATCCCGAGAACGGACATTTCGAGTCGCTGGGTCACCAGGCACGGAGGAGAAAGCACGAAGACACAATCGCTCGCGATGTGGCTCATCACTCGGTGTTGTAGCGAGTTCAGACTTGGCGGGATGAAGTGCCCTGAGTATCACATTGAGGACTGGTGTGTGTTACTCGATAAGTCGTGTTTCGTGGATGCCCCGGCTGGCCGTACTCGGCCTACCGGGGTCGCAGAGCGACAGGATGTTCAAAGTATAACGTCTTGTGGCCTCGCCACCCCGGTAGCCCGAGTACGGGCAACCGGTGCCACCCTGCGCGAGCCGCCGCTCGCGTTGACCGGCTTGTTGGGCCTCGATTGCGGCTCATTGACCACTCCGATGCCGAACCACTTTCAGTTCGCCGGATGACAGTCAGCCGCTTATGAGTCTTCGAACCCTTGTTCACGAGCAATTTCGATTGCGGCGGTGATCGTTTTCTTGTCCTTGACCATAGCCACAGACAATTCGGCCGCGCGAACAGCAAACGCAAGTGTTTTGAAATGGATGTTGCAGGCATCGCCTTCAGAGTTGTAGTCGATCTCTTCATCTTCTGGGTCGATTTTGGCTGCAAACAAAGCAGCCTTCACCAAGCCTTCGATGCCGTACCCATTCATGTAGTAATCGTCGATCGTGTCTGTCTTGTATTTTTGTTGGAACCACGCCCAATCGCTGAATGACAGCCGGACATCTTCCCATTCAGTAGCAAGACAATTCATCAGCGTGAATGGTGCATACGTCTTTGCATCGATACCGCGATCATCAAACTTCGGAGATGGCATAAATGTTCCTTCGGTCCACAAGGTCGGACATTTGAGGTGCGAGCGTTTCACGACGCAATCAGTCGCAAGCATTCATGGGACAATGGATCGAACAGGGACAACGCATCGGTGACGCGAGCGGCTTGCGGTTCATTGCGGTTCTGTGTTCTGAGGCCCAACGACCAAGGTAACCCGGCGGCGGCCAAGAACCGTTGATTTCAATACCCGCCCGATCCGCCGCTCGGGTTGACCGCCTTGTTGTGCCTCACGCGCACCAGTGACAGCCTTGGACAAACTTGACGGCGAACTCCTTCTCTGCCGCCGCTACAATCTTCGGCTCGATCAAATCGAGGCGGTCCTCGATTCGAGGAAAGAGCATCTTGCCATACTCAAACTCGATCCAAAACCGCGCGCAACCTGCCTTCGGCACCTCAATGAATTCCAGGGTATTAGGATTGTGATATATGCCCAGCCGATCTTTCGCGCTGCATGGCCGCCCGAAGAATTCCACTTTACGCTTGATCGCAACTTCGTCGTGCCAGTCCGAGGTTGACACCACTTCGGCGCGACGACAGCAATGAACCAGGAAGTCGTATTTACCCTTGAAGTCAAAGACGAAGGCGGGAAGCGTGGGCGGTCCCTTCCCGGCGAGGGTGACGTTGTAATCGTCGAGCCCTTTCAATGCGCCCGGAACCGCAGCCACGTCTTTGAGCGTTTCCGCCTTGCGCATCGGGAAGGAATCTGTTTTTCCCGTGAAGGGATTCTTGAACGTTCGGACTTCGCCAGACAGCTTTGACGCGGTAACGGTCGGCTTCAAGGGCGCGGCGCCCAGCGTTAGCAGAGAAATCAGGAACGCACCGACTTGCTTCGGGTCGGGTGAGAAGTCGACGCGATCAGGAATTAGCGTGTGGGTGTATTCTGGCATACGAAGCCCGCAGAAACTTTGAGGCACAACGCGGACGGTAACTGGGCCGCCGCCAAGGCCCACTAATCAACAACACGGCTGGACGGCGGTTCCAGTTGACCAACTTGTTAGGCGGGATTCAGAAGCGGCGATGCTCATTGCTGGCTTTCAGTGCCATTGCATTGAAGTCCTGCCACCCCATTAGCGGCATCGGCTCAGAGTTAGAAGCCGCGTTAATGGCGGCGATCACTTCGTTGAGAAGGTAAAACATTTCGCATCTATCAGGCGAGTGAGATGTGTTCGGGTACGCCTTGCCTGACTCTGCTGGTGAAGAAACAAATGGGTGGCCTTGATCGCGGTTGGGAAAGCCGATTCCGGAATTGCGTGTAATGGCAAAGAGCAGCGATTCATGAAGCGTGACGAGTTGAAGATAAGAAAGACTATTCATGTGGAACCTTCAGATACCGAGTGGCGAGCGGCGGATTCTTTTGACAGAGCCATCGCTCCGTGAACTTCAGCGGAAGATGGAAACAGGCATCGGCCAATTGACTGATAGCGACCGAGCTGTGATGTCGGCGATAATCTCTCGTATCTGCGTGTTCATGCTGACGGGGACCATTCGAGATGTGTGGAGAATTGAAGGCGGGGCCTTTCCGCCTAACTGTGAATTGGGCGGCGCGCTGGCTAACTCGGCCAAGCGTCGCGTTACTGCCCTAAATTCACTCGACGCAAAGTGTTTCTGCGTAAGCAATTTGTCAACCATTAGGGATGATATATTCAGGTGCTGGGATAACTTGTTATCCCGGCGCGCTGCTTAACTCTGTTATCCGTGCAGCCAGAGCTGGTGCCTCGATTGCTCGGTCGAGGGTGCAGCCAAAGGAAGTTGCATCGCAGTCTGCGATGATGCGCGGGCTACTCAAGGGAAGCGGGCGACAACCGGCGGACGGCAGATCTTCGCAGCGTTGTAGGGTGGGTCAACCGGAGGGCGACCCACCAACGATCATCGCAACAAACATCGGTTCACGGCCGATTGGTGGGTCTCGCTACGCTCGACGCCACCCTACGACAATTACGCACGAGCGGTCTCACTTAGCGGTGTCACTCACTGGCTCCTTCGGAGCGGTGGCCTTCAGCAGGTAGGCTCGGCGCTGGTCGGCGAATTCGCGGAGGGCGAGGGTTGGGCGGCCTTGAGGGCGGTCTTCGGCTGATGGGTTGTCGGCGGTGGCTCGTTGGAACGCGGCCAAGGACGACAGCTTGCGCGTGTCGATGGCGATCTCTGGTTCGATCAGCGAGCGGTACTGAGCGACCACCGGGCCTAGAGTCTTCCAGTCTAGAGACTCTTCAGCGATCTGGCGGACGTGCTGCAGGTAGAGAGCTCGCCAGGCTGGAACTGACAGGATTCGGCTGCGCAGTGGCTTGCGAGAGTCTTCAAGTCCGACCAGCGGATCCAGTTCGGCCGGAGCAGTTCGAGCACCACCTTCCGGAGGACCAAACCCGCCTCCGCCAGGACCAAAGCCGCCGCCGCCGAAACCGCCCGGTCCGAAGCCACCTCGTCCACCGCCGGGACCACCCATACCAGGCCCGCCCATTCCGGGTCCACCCATCATCCCGTGCAGAGCTTCGTTCATGTCGTGCGGCAGGATGTGAAACACGCCCTTCTCGTCGCGGAAGATGCTGTAGTCACTGGCTCGCACCCAGTAACCATCGTTGTTGATGAGACTCACGTCGAGTGCCAGGAACCACAGCAGGCCGTCGATATCCAGAATCGGCGTGAGGGCTGCTTCGAGTTCTTCCGTCGGCGTGTCCTTCAGCGTCTTGCACAGGCTGATCAGCGCCTTCCAAGCCTTGTCGCTGTCGCCGGACTTCATCTCATAGCGGCGTTCGTAGTCGGCAATGTTGTCGCTGATGTAGTCCAGACCGCCACCACCCGCCGGGCTGCCTCTGACTTTCCAACGCGTACCTTTTGTGGACTTATAATTCTCTGCCAGAAACTCTTTGTTGAACTGCTGCACGTTGGCGTACACGCCCCAGCTTTCACCGTTGATAACGACCTTCACGAAGTTCGCCTTCGGCGCCGGCATGTATTTGCGGGCGATATGCGAATAGAGCACGGTGCTCAGGAATGAAGAATCCTCATGAGCATTCAGCAGGTTCAGTGTCTTGTAGCCGAGCAGGCGTTGCTTCGAATCAACCACGTCCAGTGACAGATTGAGCGATCGCTTCTGACCGGCGCGGACCATGCCGTACGACGACATGCCACGGAAGTGAAGGCCGACATTCGGATACTTTTTACCATCGACTGTCAGCGTCGCAGGCACTTCCACGTCCGAGTTGTGAAACGCTTCCAGTTCAGATTCCCAATCGGAGTTTTCAAACTCGATGAAGAGGGTCCGCAGCACGGTAGGTTCATAGAGGTCCGCCTCCGGGAAGTTCTTGACGTCGGCAGGAGTCACCTTGGGACCGGGCTTGGTTTCTTCCCCGCGACCGCCGGGTCCGCCGAAACCTGGTCCACCACCGGGGCCGCCGGGGAAACCACCACCGCCGGGACGACCACCCGGACCGAAGCCGCCAGCCGGACGGTTCTTGATATCTTCGCGAGCTTTGGCACGCTCGGCCTTGTTCAGGATGCCGTCTTTGTCGTCATCAAACTTGGCGAGCAGCTTCATCTCCTGCTGCATCGGAGGTCCGAAGCCGGGACCACCCATACCACCGAAGCTGGGAGTGAACTCGTCCGCTGTCAGTTGACCGTCTTTGTTCTTGTCCAATCCCTGCAGGGACTTCGCGGCGGCGGCGATCTCTTCACTGGAGATCTCGCCATCTTTGTTGGTGTCGAGTGCTCGAAAGACAGGATCGAAGTCGGCCATACGCGGCGGACCGAAGGGTGCTCCGCCTTGCGGCGCGCCGCCTGGTGGTCCGGCAGGTCGAGTGTCTTGAGCGTGCAGCTTCGCGTTGGTCGCCTGAATCTCCTGAGCGGCCTGCCAACCCACACAGCTAACAACCAGTGCGGTGAGGACGACGCCAACTCGATTGGTAAAGCTGCTCATGAACAGTCCTTGGCAAGCAGTCTGCAGATCGAAGCTGCTGAGATTTGCTGAAATGTGTTGTGGGGCAGAGCGGAGCGTGGCTCTTGTTGTCGGGCTGCGTTGTGATCTGGGCCGGAAAAAACGACCGCTCGTCACGCAGGAAACGGGCGACGGATGAGCTTGGTCGGGATCGAAGGCGAAAGAGGCGATTGCCCCTCACCCCCAGCCCCTCTCCCCGCCAGCGGGGCGAGGGGAGCATTAATCATTAAAAAGTTGCGTGGGTATTCGTCCGTCGGTCAGGCACGTTCAACGGAGAACTCAAGGCGATCCCGATTTAATTCGCCCTGAGCCTCGTTGCGTTGCCAGATCGAGGCGATACCCACGCAACTTGATCAAGCTGGCTTAGCGACGATCGCCGTGCCGTGGTCCGTGATCGCGAGGATCTGGTCGACGATGGTCGTCGCGGCGATGGTCATCTCGATGAACCGGCGGACGGAAGCTGTGGTGCGTGTCACGCCGATGGGACGTGGCACGGAAGTCATGATGTCGAGGTGCCGGCCCGCGATGGTCGCGACGGAAGTGATCCGAGTGACGCACGAAGTTGCGATGCGGAGGTCCTTTGTGATCGCTGTGCCGTGCGAAGTCACGATGTGGAGGTCCTTTGAAACGATCGAACTGTGGACGTCCAAAAGCGGGACCATGACTGCGTCCCATGTCGCGATGATCAGGACGGTGCATCGGCGGACGGAATTCAGCGCGGCCGCGATCTCCATCATGTCGAGGTCCAGCGTCGCGTCCGTGTTCCGGACGATGTGGTGGCGGACCTACTTCGCGACGACCTTCGGGATTACGGTGCTCGGGACCATGTGCCTCACGACCGCGGTCTCCACCTGGTCGAGGTCCCGCATCGCGACCACGGTCTGGTCCACCGGATGGCGGTCCCATGCGATCACGTCCGGCGTCTGCACCTGGTCGAGGACCGGCATCGCGGGCTCGTTCGGGTTCACGGCCGCGAGGATCGCCCTCGCGAGGACGGTCACCATCAGGGCGACGATCTGGTCCACCAGGAGGTGGGCCTACCCGATCACGGCCAGCCTCTGGTCGTGGGCCGCCTTCACGAGGACGATCGCCATCTGGACGGCGATCAGGACCACCCGGGGGCGGACCAACTCGATCTCGTCCCGCTTCTGGTCGCGGACCGCCTTCGCGTGGTCGGTCGCCGTCTGGACGACGGTCTGGTCCAGCTTCGCGAGGACGATCACCTTCGGGTCGACGGCCTGGCTCACCGCGTGGCGGTTCGGCTCGGTCGCGTCCGGCCTCTGGTCGCGGCCCACCTTCGCGTGGCCGATCAGGACCAGCCTCACGTGGCCGATCGGGACCAGCTTCACGTGGTCGATCAGGACCAGCTTCGCGTGGTCGATCAGCAATTGGTTTACGGTCAGGTCCGGCTTCACGAGCGGCAGGTTCGTCGCGACGACGTTCCGGCTCGCCGCGTGGTGGCTCTTTACGTTCAGGAGCGCGCTCGGGCCGGTCGGCTTGAGCGACCAGCTCGCTGGCAATGTCGCGAGCTTCGTCACGAGAGAGCGGTTTTGCTTCCCGTCGCGGAACTGCATTGGGAACGATCTCAATCTGATCCGTTTCGCGCGCTTTGGTCGCGGCATCTTGAGCAATCGCAGCGGTGGAAATCGCCGCTGTTGCCAACAGTGCCGTCAGACCACGAAGGGTGAGACGCATACGACACTCCTGAAGAAAGAAGGGATTCTGATTCGAGTTGATTCGATTCAACGAGATGACAGCATCAGGAACTCATCCAGCCTGAGTTCGCAACAATTCTGCGTGTTGGAATGCTCCCCCTCGCCCCGCGTGCGGGGAGAGGGGCGGCGTTACCTTTCGGTAACAATTTCCCGAGACACCCCGGTTGTGTTTGATAGGCCTTCAGGATGGGCGTTCTCCTGAGCCTCTGGCGGCATAGCCGCTCTGAGCTGAGTGAAATCAGGAGGCAGGAGGTGCAATCACCCCTCACCCCCAGCCCCTCTCCCCGCAGCGCGGGGGGAAGGAAGCGAATGTGTTGTGAGCAGATTCCGCAGATCAGGTCGGGCGCGGGACGCGTCCGACACGGTTAGCGAGGATCGCCGCCGCGGTTACCTTCGCGCGGACGATCGGGTTGAGGTCGGTCGCCCTGAGGCCGATCCGGCTGCGGACGGTCGCCTTCGGGACGGGCACCCTCGCGCGGTCGATCACCTTGCGGACGGTCGCCCTCCCGAGGCCGATCGCCACCGCGACCGAGTCCTCGCAGAGCCGCCGCGAATTCCGGCAACTCGATCACACCATTCTTGTTGGTGTCGATCTGAGAGACATTGTCCTTCAGACGAGCCGGCAGTTCGTCCATCGACAGCACGCCGTTCTGATTCTTGTCGAGTTCATCAAAACCCCGACGCGCGGCTTCGATGCCATCGCCTTCGCGCGGTCCTCGTTCGCCTTCCGGGCGGCGAGGTTCACCCTCAGGCCGTCGACCCTCCTCGGGGCGGCGCGGCTCACCTTCCGGACGGCGACCATCGAACTGGCCGCGGCCGTTGAAGTCTCGCTCGCGGTTCTGCATATCGCGACGAGACATCGCTTCGATTTCGCTCTTGCTCGCGAAGCCATCCCGGTCCGTGTCAGCACGTTCCAGAATGTTCTGCATCCGCTCACCAAGTTCGTCCTTCGACAGCTTGCCGTCACCGTTCTTGTCCATCTCCATGAGTCGGCCGACCATGGATTCAACGGTCGGACCACCGAAGAACGGGCCGCGTCCGTTCATTCCGCCGGGCCCACCGAAGCCTCCGGGACCACCAAAGTTCGGCCGCAGTTCCTCTTCGGTCAGCTTGCCGTCGTTGTTCTTGTCGAGCGTTTTCAGGGCGGCCGCTGCGTTGTCCAGTTCACGGGTTGAGATCACGCCATCGCCGTCGGCATCCAGAGCCGCCATCAGCGGGAACATTCGCATGAAGCCGCCTGGACCTCGATCGCCCGGGCCACCTGGGCCGGGACCACCGAACGGACCTCTGTCTCCTGGACCTCGATCGCCACCGGGGGCTCGTTCTCCGGGACGGTCGCCACCGGGTCCGCGTTGATCTGGACGACGATCACCACCCGGAGCCGGGCCTCGGTCGCCACCGCGATCACCACCTTCAACGCGCGGAACACCACGGTCGCCGCCCGGGCCTCGGTCTGCACCTCGTTCAGGAGCAGGACGCTGGCCGTCACGATCCCCTTCTCGAGGACGTTCGCCGCGACCTTCACCGGCCGGACGTTGATCGCCGCCACGTTCGCGTTCGGGGGCTCGCTCACCGCGCGGTGGATCTTGAGCAACCGTCAATTGAGCCGCAGCCAGAGCAGCGACGACTGCAGCAGCCAGGCATGTGAAAGTCAGACGCACGATGAACTCCTTCGTCAGATCTGTTGACGAGACCAGCAGATAAGCTGATCACCCGACGAAGGGAGTACCGCAAACGGCAGCTCGCATTCCACAAAACTTCTGTGGAAATCTACAGGCGGTTTTCCGACGGCCGGGCGGCGCAGCACCGCCCGTCAGAATTGGTCACATTCTGACAAATTCATTTCTATTCTTTGCGGCGGCGGAAGAGGCCCAAGCAGCCAAAGGCGACAGTCGCGAAGCAGCAGCTTCCCGAGAACCAGTCGCCAGTCCGGGCGTAGAAGCTCGTCCGGTTGTCGAGCGGCACGTCGGCGACTATGGCCGCGTTCAGCGACTTGTGCAGCCGGCCGGTCTTCACGTCCCGCATCGTCGTGCGAGCCTCTTTCGGGGACTGCGCATCGCCGTCAATGAAGGCGACCGGTTCGACGATTACGCCGTCGCCATCAATGACTGCCGAAATGCCCGTGTTGACCGCCCGCACCAGCGGCGTGCGGCATTCCACCGCGCGGAACATCGACGTGATGAGATGCTGCTCGATCTCACTGGAGTTCTGGAACCAGCCGTCGTTGGTCAGGTTGACGAAGACGTCCACACCAGGCTGAGCGTTGCACTTCACATCGCGGACCAGGTGCGGAACGGTGTCTTCAAAGCAGATGATCGGGGCGAGGTTCCAGTCCTTGTAGCGGTACAGCTTGGCGGATTCACCCGCCGCGATACCGAAGTCTTCCGGCATGGGCGCGAGAAAGGACAGGAACGGGAAGGTTTCCTTCAAAGGGATGTATTCGCCGAAGATCACGCGGTGGCGTTTGTCATAGCGGCCTTCGAGTCCGCCTTGCGGTGTGAGGAAGACCGCCGAATTGTAGGACACCAGTTTCTCGCGCTGAGCCACCCACGACTGCAGTCCCACGAACACCGCCGCGTTCGCTCGCTGACTCATTTCCGTCAGCACGCCGCGCACCGAGTTGTCTTTCCACGACTCTATCCACCTGGCGGAGTTGAGATTCGGGATCGACGGAGCGATCGAAATCAGTTCGGCATCGGTCAGGGCCTCATCCTTCATCATCAGCGGATAACGGAACATCGTTTCGGGCCAGACCACAATGTCGGGCTGCTTCTGCACGGCCAGGCCGGTGAGCGCGTCGTGCATGCGATAGATGTTGGGGGCTTCCTGCGGATCATGCTTCAGCGATGTGTTGAAATTGCCCTGAATGAGCGCCACGCGCGGACCAGTTTTGAAGTCCGCCTGCTGACGCCGCACAACTCCGTAGCCAAACGCCAAGGCCACGCAACTGACGGTGATCAACACGGGAGCCCAAGTCTGCATGCGGCTAGGCGTTTGTGATGGTGCTGCGATGCCTTCCTTCGGCAGATGCTGGAATTCAGGCGGAACTTGAGCAACCGGCAGCAGGCCCAGCTTGTCGAGCCATGCTTCGGGCACCAGTCCCGCGAGGCAAGCGGAACTCATCGCCAGCAGGAACGCGACGCCATACGCGCCGACCAGATCACTGATCTGGATGATCTCAGGCCACGAGTACTGGCTGTGACCGAGCATGTACCACGAAAAACCCGTCAACAGTCGCGAGCGAGCATGCTCCAGGCCCGTCCACACGACCGGCACGGCAACCAGCAGGGGCACGCCCATGCGATGCACCGCCGCGCGCGACAGCCCGACGAACACCGGGAAGTAGAATCCGATATAGATCGAAAGCGCGAACCACGCCGGGTACATCGCGATGTCGCCGTAGCGCATCCACTGGAATGTCGCGAGCGACCAGACCAGACCCGCCGCGTACAGAATGCGGTACATGGCTCGCGTGGGACGCTCGGCCCGAATCAGCAGGCACAGCGGCGTAATCGCCAGCCAGCCCAGCCAACCCCAGTCCAACGGCGTGAAGCAAGCCCAGAGCAGGAGCGCCGAAGCGAAAGACATGGCCCAGGCGCCGCGAGTCTTCAACGGGGCGGAACGAGCCTTCTCAACGATCTCCAGAACCGTGGGCTCGTGATGACGCACTTTGGGATGCACGGGAGAGTCGACAACGGGAGATGCAGGTTGGTTTGTCATTAACTCGATGGCCATAAGCTCCGTCCTTGGAGTTTGCACGCTGCGTGCGAATCGCTATTTGCCCCAACGTATTACGTCGATGGTCTCGTGTTCTGAATAATCACGTGGCAGTGCGGGAAACACGGCCATTCCATTGGCATCCACTGTCGATTGCAGGTCCGATGAACCGTGCCAGTTCATCAACCGCACGGTCTGTTCGCCACCGCTCACATCCAAGGCTGCGGGAAAGAAAGTCTCGCGGTCGTCCTTGTGCCGATGTGCATGCAGCAGCCTCGCTTTCGTCCGCGTCGGTTCCGCAGGCTCAACGCCTATGAATCGCCGCAGGGCCGTACGGACAAAAAGCTCAAAGCAGACCATACTGCTGACGGGATTTCCGGGCAATCCGAACACGAGACACGGGCGTTCCGCTCGCCTCAAAACGCCAAACCAGAGCGGCTTTCCCGGTTTCACGTTGACCTGATGAAACACCTTTTCAACGCCCGCATGGGCCAGTTCCGAGGGCACCAGATCCAGCACGCCTGCCGACACGCCGCCTGACAGCAGCAAGAAGTCTGATTCCAGCCCGCGCAGAATGCGTTCACGCAGGTGCTGGCGATCATCGCGAGCGATGCCCAGCGGACGGGGAATCGCGCCAGCTTCGCGGATCTGAGCTACCAGCATTGTCTCATTGGAATTCCGGATCTGCCCCGGTCCAAGTGGTTCTGCGATGCCAACCAGTTCATCGCCAGTTGCCAGAACGGCCACTTCCGGAAGTCGAGACACCGCGATGCGGCTGGCTCCCATCTCCGCGAGAGCAGCCAGTTCCTGAGCCCGCAGCATGCGACCTGCGGGCAGAATCTGAGAGCCAGCTCGAAACGTGGCTCCACGCCGCAGGACGTTCTGTTCCGGTCGAGCAGCGGTGGCCCGGATGTGAACTCGCTGTCCGTTGGCGCCGTTCGGAAGCAGTTCGGTGTCCTCAACTTTGATGACCGCATCGACGCCGGCCGGAATCGGTGCCCCGGTCATGATGCGCGTCGCCTGCCCTGCGGCAACGGTCTTCTGCGGGACGGCACCGGCGGTGACTTCTTCGATAACCTCAAACTCGCGAATGCCACCATTCAAGTCCACCGAGCGAATCGCATAGCCGTCCATCAACGCCTTGTCGAACGGCGGAGAATCCATTTCCCCGACGATCGATGAGGCAAGCGTCAAGCCCCAGCAATCGTGGAGATCACGTGTTTGCGCGGTTACGCCAACTACTGCATCTTTGACCTGTTGGATCGCCTCGGAAACTGACAACATGCGCACCTGCCTCAACCACGAAAGAGAAGGTTCTATTCATTCAAACTTAAGTTTGTGTGAGTTTATGGACTGAATTGGCCATCCAGTTTACCGCAATTGCACATCTAGCTCAAAAAGGTCGGTGCCATGGCTTTCCACGCACGTTCTCGACGAGCCTTTACGCTCATCGAGTTGCTTGTCGTCATCGCAATTATCGCAGTGCTGGTGGCGCTCCTGCTGCCTGCTGTGCAACAAGCGCGTGAATCTGCGCGGCGTTCGGCTTGCAAGAACAACCTCAAGCAAATCGGGCTCGCGATCCAGAACTACGAATCGACTCACGGTTGCTACCCACCGGGCTATATCTCCAATCGTGGCGGCGTATCCACCTCGACAACCTGGTGTACGGCTTCTGGCACGGGTGGATCGCTGCAGTACGCGCCGTTTCTGGCCCTGATCTTGCCACAGTTGGAAATGGATTCCCTCTACAACACGTTGAACTTCGATGTTCCGTGGCAAGACGCCAGCAACCAGATGGCGGTGCCCAACCTCAACCTGATCAGGCCCGTAGCTGCGTTTCAATGTCCGTCCGACAAAGACATCAGCCAGAATCCGCTCTACAACTGCTACTTCGGCGTCTCCGGTGGAGGCACCGCGCCCGACTGCACCAGCAGCGGCTGCAGCCCCGCTGGGGAACGAAATTTCTATGTGACCGGCATTCTCTACTCCGGGTCGAAGACCAAGATCCGCGATATCACCGACGGCGTGAGCAACGTGTTCTTGCTAGGCGAATCGCGTTACACCGATGCCGCCTGGGGCGCGAGCGCGAAGCAAGATAGCTGTGCCTTGGCGCGTAACATTGCTGGAGCCCAGGAGCCGATTAATCTGTACTCCGGCCGTGGTCTGCATTCGACGCGTGGCTTCAGCAGTTTTCACGTCGGTGGAGCACACTTTGGCATGGCGGATGGTTCGACCCGGTTCATCAGTGAGAACATTAACCTCGCCTCCTATCAACAGTTGGGACGTCGCGAAGACGGATTCCCAAATGGAGGTGTGCCAGAATGAGTCCTGTGAACTTGTCTGCTCGCTGGATGTTCGGTCTTGCTCTCGCGGCTTCGATCTCCGGTTGCGGAGGTAGCTCTGGCCCTCAGCGATATGATGTTTCCGGTACCGTGACCTACGAAGGCAAGCCGGTTATCAGCGGTTTCGTCTATTTTTCGCCAGACGTCGAACTGGGCAACAAGGGGCCTGGTGGTGGTGCCCCAATTGCCGATGGAAAGTTCAAAACGGGTGTTGAGAAGGGCGTTGTCGGCGGTCCGCATGTTGTTCGCGTCGTCGGCTTAGACGGCGTGCCGGCCGTGGTCGAAGGCGAGAAGCTCCCTGATGGCAAGCCTCTCTTTATGCCGTACTTCATGAACGTCGACTTCCCCAAGAAGGACCATACTGTCGACATCACTGTTCCCACAGGCGGCGGCAAGCTATCTCAATCGGTGGCGCCCGCCACCGCGCCGTCCACTGGTCCTTAGCTTTGGCGGACCGTCCAAATTGGAGCGACAAGTAGGGCGGACAATCTTGTCCGCCTGTCAGACCGGATGGTCGACCTCCAGACTGCCTCCCCGCCGTAAATAAACTCTAAGACGGCGGGATTTGGTCGATGCGTTGGCCGGCTCGAAACAGAGCCCAAGCCAGCAGGCAGACTAGCAACACAATCACGCCACCCAGCAGCAACGGGTTGTTCAGGAAATCCTTGGGTCTAACTGGCGCTGCCTTCACTTCGCCTTCGATAGCGGCACCGGCGGTGGTTGTGATGGGCTCGATGTTCTTGCTGAGCACAGTTCGAATCGCGGCGGTGTCATAGACCGGAGCGGGCACGATCTCCTTTGAGCCGTAGTTCAGCGCAAAGGTCTTTGCGGTTTCAGCCAGAAAAATGATTTCGTAGTCGTTGCCTGTGGCGTTTGCTCCGGTGATTGTCAGAGCGGGGTTGTCCTGGTTTTCAATGATGATCCGGTAGCTCTCACTGCGAGTTTCAGGGAACTGCAGGGTTAGCCGTTCTTCCTTGATGTCACCAAATTCGACGCGGTGGATCTGGCCACTGCCGATGGTGCGCCAACGGTCGGACTTGCCACTTGATTCCAGCACTTGCACGTTCGCTGCGCGGCTGAAGTTGCGGCTGGAAGTTCTCAGCTGGAACTGGAACAGCGGCTCGCGAGCCGTCTTGAACTCAACAATCGTTTGCTTGTGCTCGGCGTCTTCAGAAGCGCTGAATCCACTGATTGGCCAGTCGGCAGTCGCGTCTTCACGCACGCTTTCACGGACCACATCGCCCCAGAATTCGATGCGATCAATCCGGAACGGACGCCGCTCGATCGTTGTTCGCTCTGACCGCAAAGTCTCATCTTTACCCTTTAACTCTCGTGAGACGTCCAGCAACGGAGACTCGCGATCGGACTTCAAGGCTGCGATCACAAACCGAAACTCGCGGCAAGCATTCTTCGGCAGGACGATGCTGGTGCGTCGCACGTCCATGTAGTCCGAGTAATCGTAGATCCTCGCCGCGGTCACCAGTTCCTGCTCGGCCTTGCCCGGTTCGGTGCCGAAGACCGTGACCGTCTGCTCGAAGTTCTTCAGCGGTGTGATGAACCGCACGCCGTTCGGCTGCGGGTCCTTGCTGTCCAGCTTCACGCGGACGTCGAAGCCGCCGTCGGTCAGAGGTTTCATGTCCGGCTCACCGTCGGTTGCCGTCCACGGTCGTTGCTCGACTCGCGTCTGCAGCACGGATCGCTTACGCAGCAGGAAGGGCACCGCGCGTCCATCCGCTTCTACGACACGCAGGTCCGCATAGTTGAAAGCAGTGTGCGCGTAGATGTCCGAATCCAGCCGCACGGCGACGAGTGCGTCTTTGCCCGGATCTGCAAACTGAAGCGACTTAGACCAGCGCAGCCGAGGCGCATCATCGGCGGCGACAGGCATCACCAATATGAGGGCTGACAACAGCGACAACAGAATCTTCATGACAGCAGTCCTTCCAGAGCCGCTTTCAGGGCGGAATTCTGCTGTCTGTATAACGCGGCGAAATTCCCTCGTGCGAGTGCTGAGGAGTGCAGAGCACATGAAACGCCCGGAAATACAGACGAAATCGTTCTGATCTGCCTGTTCGATTCTTAGCGGTGTTTAATCCGTGATTGCTATTCACTCTGAGCAGTCAGCACTGACTCGATCGCATCGCAGGCCCGCAAGCCAATCGCAGACCAGTCGTACTTAGCCCGCGCGAGTTGTCGGCCGCGCTCGGCGAATTCCGTTGCCAGCGCTGGTGCGGCCAGAGCATCCAGCACCGCAGTTGCAAACTGGTCGCGGTCGGCGATCCAGAGATGCTCGCCGTGCGTGGCATCAATGCCTTCGCATCCGACGGGAGTGCTCACAACCGGCAGACCGGCGGCAAACGCTTCCAGTATCTTCAGCCGTGTGCCGCCACCCGAATCGAGGGCCACGGTCAGCAAGGTTGCTTCGGCCAGAAAGACCCCCACATCGGGTACGTTCGCATGCACCTCAACACCGGGCAGACTCGCGAGTGCATTTACCTCGGGGCCGGGGTTGCGGCCCACCAGTTTCAGTACCGCATTGGGATGCTGCTGCCGAATCTGTGGGATCACTTCGCGAGCCAAGAACTCAGCAGCCTTTGCATTTGGCTGCCAGGACAACGCTCCCAGATACAGCAACACGGGTCGCTGATGCTCACGCCCCACAGGCAGGTGAGCGTACGCGCCGCAGTCCACTCCGTTGGGAACCAGGTGCACGTTGTTGTTACCGAGTTGTCCGAATTCAGACTGCTCTTCACTCGACACCGCCATCAGCGCGGACGACTCCTGAGCGATCTGACGTTCCATATCCGCCAGCAACTGAGCTTCCCGCGCCAGATACCAGTTGGCTGGCCAGCGGCGCTCATCGGCTACTCGTCGCGCGAGTTTTGAGTACACATTGTGCAGATCGGTGATCAGCTTCGCTTGCGGAAACAGCGGACGGAACGCGAACGGATCGACGTGATCCAGGTAAACAACGTCCGGCTGGTCGTAGCGCATCTCATCGCGAATCATCTCACGCATCGCCGGGCGGTTGTGACGATGGAACATCACGTAGGGCTGCTGATGCAAAGCCGCTTTCACAACACGACCCAGCTCAGAGAACTTGTCGCGCGGCCCCGTCACGGCCGGACGCACCTGAATGCCGTGTGCTCTCAGGACCGCGACGCCTTGTTCATGAGAATGTTCCACGCCCGCAATCAAACGCACATCGAACTTCCGCGCGAGTGCCTTCATCAGATGGAACGTGCGCAGATGCCCGCCTGTATTCAGTGGCCAGGGCAGTTCGCTGGTGATGGCCAGAATCCGCGCGCGGCGTTTCGGCGGCTCTGAACCTCGAACACTCAGGTCCAAAGTCGAAGGCGTCTCAAACGAGGAGTCGTCAGTGGGGGAGAGTTTCATGAATCAGTATTCGGGGGTTGAAGGGTTCAATCCGATATGAGTTGAGCATGAGCGGGCGCGTGCTTGATCCGTTTTGCAGGGGCGAGCCCCAGCAGGTCGTCGTAGACCTGCGTGTATTGATCGAGCATGCGATCCAGAGAGAACAATTGCGTCGCGCGAGCCGCACCGGCTCGCCCCATGGTGCGACGTTGCCACGCATCGTCGTGCAGAAACCGAATGTGCTGTCCCAGCGACTCGTCATCCTGAGCTTTCGCCAGCAATCCGGTTTCACCATTGATGACGACTTCAGCCGTGCCGCCTACGTTGGTGGACACGACCGGGAGGCCAGTCGTCATCGCTTCAATCAGCGTCAGCGGAATGCCCTCGCTAATGCTCGACAACAGGAAGACGTCAGCCGCCGCCATTAAACGCGGCACATCGCAACGAGCCCCTAGAAACAGCACGTGCGACGTCAAACCGTGGTCTTGCACGAACTGCTCCAGTGCGGGGCGAGTTTCACCTTCGCCCGCCAGCACCAATCGCGCTCGCACGCCTTGCTGCTTCAGTCGCGCAATCGCTCGCAAGGCTGTCTGATGATCCTTGAGTGGATTCAATCGCGCGACCTGCAGCACAACGAACTCGTCTTCGGTCAGTCCCAGTTCCTGACGAACCTCGCCGCGCCAGGCGGCGTTGTTGTGAGCTTGCCGGAATGCCTTCAGATCGATGCCGTTGTAGATCAGCTCGACGCGTTTGGCCGGCAGACCTTCCTTCTGAATCAGAGCATCGCAGACCGATTGCCCAACGCCGATCAGGCGGTCATCGCTCCGCAACAATGAACGATTGAAGACGACGCGTTTGGTGCTGCGGTGATCGGGATAGTGTCGCCCGTGCTCGGTGAACACGATTGGCGGACGACGATAGGAAAGTCTCGACAACAGTGATTGGAAGAACGGTGTGTATTGATGAGGGTGTACGAGCGCCGCGCGGTTCTGCTTCAGAAAGGTTCCCAGTCGCAGACCGCAACGCCAGTCGATACCCGGCTCGCGACCAATCACTTCCACCGTGAAGCCGTCCTGTCGTAGCTGTTCTCCAAGGCTCCCGAGTTCGTCGAGGCACGCAAACACGAAGTGATAGCGGTCGCTCAACCGCCGCGCAATTTGCGCAGCAAGTACCTCAGCACCGCCAATTCCAAGGCTGTGCAGGACCTGACAGATGATCGGTTTAGAGTTGAACGAGGAAGACATCAGTGCGATCGGTTCGAGGAGTAGGTAGCCACAGGCTCAGGCGCGGGTTGAGTGCTCGGCGTGCTATCCCGCAGATAACGATCCGCCCACGTGGCCAGAGACAACAGTGACCACAACGTCGATCCGTGACGGCCAATTCCCTGACGGTGTTCGGTGAGCAGCGAGCTCGCGACGCGCTGATCAATCAGGCCGCTGATGGCTGAGTTTCCATTGAGGACCAACTCCTGAAACATGGGCTGCAGAGGACCGCGCAACCATTGGTCGAGCGGGATCTCAAAGCCCTGCTTGGGGCGATCGATGATGGAACTCGGAACCAGCCTGCGAGCGACCTCACGCAGCAGCCACTTCGTTTCGTGCTGGTGGATCTTCCAGCGTGAAGGCACTCGGGCGCAGAGTTCCAGAAACTCGTGATCGAGTAACGGCGGACGGACTTCGAGGCCGTTGGCCATACTGGCTCGATCGACTTTGACGAGATAGTCGTCTGGCAACAGCGTTGCCATGTCGGCCTGAATCATGCCGGATAATGCGTCGCCAGGCGGAGCGTTGCGATAAGCGGCCGCGGCGAGATGTCCGGCATCATGATCGCGTAACGAATGCACGAGGTCCGCCGACAATAATTGATGGCGCTTCGGCAAGCGGCATAGCGACAACGTGTTGGCATAAGCCGCGTCGGGCGTCAGCGACAGATTGGTCAGGAACGTTTTCAGCCTCAGATGCCGCGGCAACCAGTCCGCCTTGGGCCAGAGTCGAGCCAGATTCGAGAACACGAATCGCCGCAACCACGGCGGCAAGTGTTCGCGAATAGAGGCTTCGCGCAGGTCATGTGCGTAGCGTGAATAACCGCCGAGAGCTTCGTCGCCACCATCTCCTGACAGCACCACTTTCACATGCTTCGCCGCCAATTGCGAAACCAGGAACGTCGGAATGGCGGACGAGTCCGCGAAGGGTTCGTCGTAGAACTGAGCCAACTGAGGCAATAGCGACACAGCATCAGGTGAGATGACTTCTTCAATGTGCGTCGTGCCAAAGTGGCGCGCGACATCGCGAGCAAACGGAAGCTCGTTGAACCGCGCTTCCTTAAAACCGATCGAGAAGGTTTGCAGTGGCACCGATGCAGCTTCGAAGGCCAGGCCGGTGACCACGCTGGAATCGATACCGCCGCTCAGGAACGCACCCACCGGAACGTCGGCCACCATGTGCAGCCGCACCGATTCGCGCAGCTTTTCGAGAACCGCAGCTTGCCAGTCAGCGACCGAGAGAGACTCGTCCGGTTGGAACTCCAGTTGCCAATATCGGCGTTGCTGCACCGTCCACGAACCCACATCAACGGTCAGCACGTGCCCCGGAAGGAGTTTGTCGATGCCGCGAAAGATGGATCGCGAGCCCGGCACCATCCCGTAGTTGAGATACTCATCCAGCGCGAGCGGATCGAGTTCGCGTGTCGCGCCGGGGTAGGCCAGAACGGTCTTGAGTTCCGAACCGAACAGCAGCTTTTCGCCATCGCGGCGGATGTAGAGCGGCTTGATGCCCACCCGGTCGCGAGCGATCAGCAGACGCTGCCGCCGACCGTCCCAAATGGCGAACGCAAACATGCCGCGAAGATGTTGCACGCAGTCGTCACCGAACTGCTCGTAAGCATGCACGATGACTTCAGTATCAGAATGCGTCCTGAATTGATGCCCCGCAGCTTCGAGATCACGCCGCAGTTGCTGGTAGTTGTAGATCTCACCGTTGAAGACGATCTGGATTGAGCCGTCTTCATTCCCAAGCGGTTGTTTGCCACCTTCCAGATCGATGATCGACAGCCGCCTGTGTGCCAACCCAACACCGGGCTCGATGAAGAACCCTGCGCCATCCGGACCTCGATGCGCGATGGCCGCCGCCATTCGCCGCAGAATGTCCGCGTCGATGGGGCGTTGCGAGTCGCGATAGAGGATACCGGTGATGCCGCACATGAAGAGGTTTCTCAGGTGAAGTTCAATGAATCAGGAGACGTGTTCGATCTCGGCCAGCAGTTGCTCGGCGGCCTGCACTCGGTCGGTCACGCTCTCTGCGTCGTGAGGCTGATTGCGGAACCGAATGACTCGGGCTGGTACTCCAACTGCGATCGCGTAGTCCGGGATGGGCTTCGTCACGACCGCCCCCGCACCGATCACGCAATGCCGACCCACATTGGCCGCGACAGTAGCACGCTCGCCGATCCACGAGTCTCGTCCGATCGTCACCGCCTGATACCGTCCCGGTTGTTCGCGAATCGGCACATCCAGCCGATCGATACCGTGCTGATGACTGCCGTTCATGATCGAGACGTTGGACGCGATCAGCACGTCGTCTTCAATCTCGACATCGCCCAGCGAACAGAATGCTCCGATGTAGACGTCCTTGCCGATGCGCGCGGTGGGATGCGAAATCGTGGTGCCGAAGGTGATGCAGGCTCCCTGGCCGCAATGTGTCAGCGTGAGTTGGTAGAATGCTCGGCGCAGATAGATGCCAACCAGGCCCGGCAGCAGACTGAAACCTTGCGACCAGCCCGCGAATCCTTGATGCGGACCCAACAGCCGGATTCCCACACGACAACACGCGACCGCCGGAAGCACCGTCAGCTTCGCGATCAGATCGACGAGTTGTTTGAGGAATCTTTTCATGCGGCTTTGCGAGTTTTGAATTTCCGGAGTGACTAGCACGAGACGGCATCGGCAGGCAGAGGTTGAGGTGCGGCTGGCGCAGCAAGCTGGGCCTGAAACAAGTGCGCCGCTTGATGACTGAGCGCATCCCAGTCGAAACGCTCGACGACCCAGTGCCGAGCCGCTTGCCCCATGTCATCGAGTCGCGCGGGGTTGCTGAGCATTTCGATCAGTCGAGCGGCCAGTTGCGTTGGCTCTTCGCACGGCACGACGAAACCGGTTTCGCCGGGTCGCAGAGTTTCGGCAGTGCCTCCACTGGCTCCGGCGATGACGGGGGTACCGCAGGCCTGAGCTTCCAGCAGCACCATGCCGAAGCCTTCGATGTCTGTTCCGATCTGCCGATTGGCCAGCACGAAGATGTCCGCCTGCTGGTAGCTTTGCCGCAGCACTTCGTCGCTGACCTTGCCCATGAAGAGCACGTGGTCCTGCTGACCTTCAGCGATGGTCAGGGCTTTCAAGGGTTCGCGTTCTTCGCCATCACCAATGATCGCGTACAGCACATCAGGGATGGCTTCACGCACCAGTGACAAGGCGCGAATGACCATGTCCTGGCCTTTGCGTTTCTGCAGACGACCAGCAGTCACAATGACCGGGCGACCGGCCCAGCCCAGTTGATCGCGAATGACGCGACTCGAAGTTGCTGGAGTGAAATAATTCGTATCGCAACCGGGGTGCAGCAACTGCACGCGTTCGGCCGGCACGCCCCACTGTTCCTGAACGATCCGCGCGCTGTTGCGACTGTTCGCAATCACGCGATCGACATTCGCGAGTACTTGCTTCGTCATCCATTTCAATTGGCGACTGGAAAGCACTCCATCAGCAGCACCCGATGAGGCCGCGTTGGCGTCTTCGCCGTGCACGTAGCAGTCGTAGGGAATGCCGTAGAGTTTCTTCAGGCCGAGCGCAATCCAACCCTCGGGAACGCAACGTCCGCAGTGAATTCGCTCGATCTTGCGAGTCCGCACCAGATCGTGAACGGCTCGAAACGCCCGCCAATAGGCTGAAGCACTCGACCACGATGCCATGCCCCAGTCGGCGAGTGTCAGCGGCAAACGGGAGACATCCAGATCGTGAGTGCGATCCAGTGCTTCCGCCGCCGAGTCCGGTCCGGCGGCAATCGCAAACTGCTCGCGCGGCATGCGGCGATAGATTTCCCAGAACCAGCGGCCACTGCCACCCGTTTTCGGCGGAAAGATCTCGGAAAGTAGCAGCGTCCTCGGTCCCGGCATGCGCAGCGCCTCAGCGTGAATGATGCTGTTGCCGCTGCGACGAAAGGTGAGCCATCCAACTCGTGCGCAACGGCGACGCCTACAACATGCCTTGCTAGTGACTCACCCGCGGAGTTTGAGGGTCGAGCCGCAAAAAGATTCACGTTGCCGAAAAGCAACACGCGATCCTGCGCGCCGTGACCGCCACCGTCTCCGCGATCGGCTTCACCTGACAAGACCGCACGACGTTCATGCTACGGATTGTGATGACCAAAGGGCCCTCGTTCACGGTTCCCACTGTGCCGCTCGTCGCAGGTCCAGCGAATTCATCGGACCTTCGTTGCTCAGCAGGACGCAGAGTTGTGGATCTTTGGTTACCTCGACGACCTTTCGCGATTCGCCGTCGACCAGCATCTGGTCCGCCATCAAACGTACTCCGTGGCTGTAGTCCACGTACCAGTCCACGTGGCCGACATACAGCGATTGAATCGCTCGCCCGTCGGGATAATGCCAGCCGTAGATGGCAACCTTGTGCGGCTTTTCGCGCAGGCGATTGCTCAGCACCACATCTTTTTTTATGCCCATGATCAGCGCGTCGCGCGGTTTTCCGCGCAACTGCTCCTCAATGATCTGATGATGCTGCCAAAATGCTGAGACCGCATCGCGATCCTTCGTCAGCGGTTTGGGATCGACCTTCACTTCGGCAGCTGCCAACAGATCCTCAGAGATCTTGGTCGTAATCAATGAACCGCCCACCGCGTCGGCAATTGCGATCGCAGACTGGGGAGTCAGCGGTACTCGAAAAAAGTCTTCGTCAGTGCCCACGGCGAGATAGTCACTCATCACGAAGTATGTCCCCGCGTGCTTTGTGCCGCGGCCGTCTGTTGCTTCTACTCGAATGGATGTGAGTCGTCGCTGGAACTCAGGGACGTTGCCGCGTTGGATCTCTTTGAGAACTGCTGCCTCGCGTTCAATCCGCGGCAGTCCCGCGATCTGTTCCTGAAAGCGCGAGCCGCTAAAAGCTTCCGCGGGTCGTGCGGGGAACGCGAGCTGCATGGCGGGCGCTTCGGCGACGATCGTCGCTCGCGGTTTGACCGGCTCAACGAAGGGCGCGGGTTGGATCCACTTCACATAAGCGCGGGGACCGCCGAACGTGCCCCGCTTTTCCTCAAGTGGTGTTCCCAGAGTGAGGCTTTGCAGCAGACCGTTCATTTCACCGACCAGCGCCGTGTGCAGGATTTTGTTGTCTGGATTCGGGTGAACGAAGAACTCAATCTGCCGGTCCATCCCGCTCGAACGACGAAATTGTCCGAGTTCCTGCTCCGTCAGCTCTACGTCAGCGCGGAATCGAGTCAGCATCCGCTGCGAAGCGCGGAACGTCCCGCCTTCGGGACCGACAACTTTCTTGCCGTTGAGCGTGATTTCGCGATCGTCGTATGCGATGACCACCAATCGTCGTGCCGTATCACCCTGCAACCACTTCAGCAGTTTGTCGCCGTGCTGTTCATTGTCCGAGTACGAATAGTTCGCATCCAGAAACACAATCCGTTCCAACGACGGCGGCAGCGATTCAACTGCGTTGAGATACCCAAACACGAACGAACCACCGCCACTATGACACGCCAGCACAACGCGGTCGGCGGCGTACTCCTTGCTGAGTGATTCAACGAGTTCCTGAATGATCGCGCCCGCGCGCGGCTGATCGCGCCGGAACGTTGGCCAGCTCAGTTGAGGTGCCTGCACGACCGCCAGGATTACTTCCTGATCGGTAGAGATCTCCCGAAAGGCACGAACCTGCGCGGCGACGTGCTGGATATCGAATCGCCAGTCAATGTCCTTCGCAGCAGCGCAACCGAGCGTCTGCTCAATCGTGTTCCCATTCGGAGTGGCATAGATGACGAGCAGTCGGCGGGCTGCCTTCTGGTCGGCCGGGATGTTCACAAGGACGCGCACGCCGCTCGGCAGTCTCGACCATCGCACTTGTTCGTCGAAGGGCGTTGCCTCTGGCCTGGCTGCCGGTGCTTGTGCGAGCGCCGTGGATGATGAAGCCGCCATCGCCCCGACAATCCACAGCAGCACTTTGATCACGATCCAGCGGGGCACCTCGTGCAGTGCGAGTCGATCAGTGCCGTTCGTTCGGTATACTTTGCGATTCTGCGGAGAATTGATCATGACTTATCCGCGCCGCATCGAGATCAGTTCGCCTTGATCGTCGATCCTGCTGTCACAGCTGATGGCGGCTGCAGCACGTAGAGATCGAAACCATCCTCGCGATCGGACACGAACGCGATCCGACCATCGTTAGTCCACGTCGGGAAATTGTCGATGGCCTCATGCCGCGTGACGTTCACTGCGTCGCCATCCAGTGACTGCACATAGATCTCGAGATTGCCGTCACGGTTCGAGGAATACACCAGACGTCGCCCATCTGGTGACCAGACCGGATAATCATCCAGACCTTTGCTGTGAGTCACCCGTCGCAGGTCTGAACCGTCGGGATTGATCAACGCGATTTCCAGATCGCCCCAGCGGTTCGTGGCAAACGCGATCGTACGACCGTCGGGTGACCACGAGGGATGAGCGTCAATTGCGGCATCCGTCGTGAGCCGCAGCCAATCTCCACCGGCGATGTCAGCGACATACAGCTCCTGGTTGCCGTGACGAGTGGATGTGAAGGCCAGCCGCTTGCCATCGGGTGACCAGCAGGGCGATTCTTCGTGCGACAATGCGCCTTGAGTAGTCGCCTGCGGGATCAGCTTTCGGTCGGTGAGAGCCAGCCGGTAGACCTCAATGTCACCCTGGTTCGGAGACGTCTTGTCGAACGTCAGCAGCATGCTTGTGCCGTCTGGCGAGAATACTGCGTCGTATTCTGGAGCGTCACCCGATGTAAGCCGCTCTTCTTTCCCGGTCTTCAAGTCGCGCAGAAAGAGGAAGATCGTCGCGCCTTCGTGTCTCGCAAACGCGACCTGCTTGCCGTCCGGTGACCAACTGGGACGCTGCTTCAAGTGTCCGTCTGTCGTGAGACGAACCAGACTTGGCTCGGCGGCGGCATTTCCCTGCGGTAGTTCGACCAGCGCGAGCAACAGCAGCACACTCACCATTGCTGTTCGCATCAGGTCAACTCCTCGATGGCAGTGCCTTGAGGCAGGAGCCCGTTGGTCGTCAGCGCGGTCGTGTCGATGCCCATCTGAGTTAACACAGTCGCGAACAGGTCCGCTGAAGTCGCAGGCCGGTTGATCGGGTACTCGCCCAGCCGATCGCTGGCTCCTACAACGCGTCCAGGCCGCAAGCCGCCGCCCGCGACGATGCCGGAATAACAGTGCTCCCAATGATCGCGACCGGACTTGTTGTTGATCTTCGGAGTGCGACCGAACTCGCCCACCGCCACGACGGTTGTTTCCTGCAGCAGGCCGCGCTCATCGAGATCATCCAGCAGCGCGGACAACGCCTGGTCCAGCATCCAGGCATGCCGGTCTTGATACTGCTGGAAGTACCGGTCGTGCATGTCCCAGCCGCCGTCACCGGTGTCTTCCACGGGTTCGACATGCGAACTCCAGTTGACTTGCACGAATCGCGTCCCGGCTTCGACCAGACGCCGAGCCAGCAGACAGCACTGCCCGAAACGGAACCGTCCGTAGCGACGCCGCAGCTGATCGGGTTCTCGACTGAGGTCGAAGAGTTCGCGTGAACCAGCCTTCGTCAGTAGGGAGAAGGCTTGCTGATAGTAGGCATCCAGCCGGCTGATGCTTTCCGAACGGTCCACGTTGCGAGCCAGTTGATCGAACTCGGTCAGCAGTCGTTCGCGGGCATCAATGCCGCTCGGAGTGAGTCCTTCCGCGAGCTTCAGGTGCGGAATCTCGATGCCGCGTTCAGGGTGATACTCGAGACGGAAGGGATCGTGCATCGGCCCCAATGCCGCGGCGCCTTCGCCGGTGATCGCTCGCTTGCCCTGATGCAGGTGACCGCCGACGGTGATGAATCGAGGCACGGTGGGAGAGAAGCCCAACACCTTCGAAACGATCGCGCCGTGATTGGGCTGCAACGCTCCGGCGATGGTCTGACCGCTCAAGCTGGCCGCTCCGGCGGTATTACCCGTCAGGCCAATCGTGCCCGCGATGCCGTGATCGTTCGACGTTCCGCGCAGCGACCGGATGATCGAGAACTTGTGAGCCCGTTGTGCCAGTTTTGGCTGCAGCTCACCGATCTCAATGCCCGGTACGCTGGTTGCGATCGGAGCGTACGGGCCGCGATACTCAACCGGTGCTTTCGGCTTCATATCCAGCGAATCGAGATGACTCGGTCCGCCCCACAGCCAGAGCAGAATGGTCGACTTCGCCGGTGCTTTTCGTTCTTCAGCAGCCTCTGCCTGCCAGCGCAACAGGTCTGCCAGACTGACGCCGATGGCCGACAACATCCCTGCACTCAGCAATTCCCGTCGGGAAACGCCGCGGCATTCGTGAGGTTGCAGTCGGCCAATCTTCAGCATGCGCAGGTCCCTCAGGTTGAACGTAAAACGTCAGGGAACTCTGAGTGCAGTCACAGTTGCAGGACAAGGCAAGGCAGATCGTCGCGTTAGAACAACTTGAAGGTGTGCACCAGTACGTCGAGGCCGATGACGAAGATCATCAGGCCGACCACGAAGACGATGCCGCACAGGGTCGCGAACTCCAGCACCTTGCGGCTGGGCTTGCGGCGAGTAATGCCTTCCCAGATCAAAAAGACCATGTGGCCGCCGTCCAGAACTGGAATCGGTAGGAAGTTCAACACGGCGAGATTGACGCTCAGGAAGCCCAGGAATCTGAGCAGCTTGGTCATGCCTTGTTCAGAGACGCCAACTGCTGCTTGCGCGATGCCCAGCGGACCGTGCAGGTTCTTCACAGACAGGTCCCCGGTGAAGAGGCTGCGCAGCGTGGCATAGATCACGCTCGATGTTCGGCGGGCATAGTTCACACCCATCGATACTGCGTTCGACCAGCTGTCTGCCTTCAGCATCGCCTTGATCGGCTCGTGAATCAGACCGCGTTTCGGCAGGTAGTACTCGTCTGATTCCGCAGGCTGCAGCTTGATGGGCTGCGTCTTCTCGCTCACGAATTCCAGCGTCACGGTCGGAGAAGGAATCTGCTGCAGAATCCACTGCGCGGACGCCATGTTTTTCATGGCGACGTTCTTCTTCGTGTCCGTGAACTCAATCTTGATGCTGGCATCCTCCTGCAGGGTCTTCTGCAGCGCCTTGTACTCCGCATTTTCGGTTTGAATGGTGATCGACTTGATCGACGCGGCCTCGGGCACGCCCGCCTTCGCAGCCGGGCTGCCGGGTTTGACCTTCAGCACATTCGATGTCAGATGATAAGCGACGCCGATTGACGGAATGGACAGCGGCGTGCCCGGCATCAACGGCTGCTCAATCCACGCGGGGATTTTCTTGGGAGTCAGCTTCACGGACACCTGCTGCGGTTCCGGATTGCCTGCGACGAGCCGCTTGACCTGGACTTCCACTTCCTGACCGGCGAGCTTCTCGAAGTAGTCCGACAGGAACAGTGGATCAATCTGGGTGCCGACATCTTCGCCGTTGACCTTAGTGATCTTGTCGTCGACCAGCAGCTTGGCAGTCGCGGCCGGCGATCCCTGTTGAATCGCGGCGATCTTCTCGATGTCAAAGACCATACCGAGGTCTTTGAACTTCTTCGGGGCGACCGGAATGGTCACTTTCTCACCGCCACGCTGGACGACGAAGTCCAGAGTTTCGGCGCGGCGTTCGGCCATCAGATGCAGCAACTCAAAGTAAGAACTGACCGGCTGATCTCCGATCTGAATAACTTTGTCACCCTTCTGAAAGCCGGGTTTAGCCTCGGCGGCTGCGCTCTCCGGCAAAGAGATGATCGGCGTTTCCTTGCTGAGCTCGGCGACCGTCAATTCCTGCAGTTCACCCGGAGACACGCCAATCATACGGCGCGTGCCTTTATCGGGAGTGATGCTGACCTTGAAGGTCTCTCCCGAGAGATGCGTGCCTTCCAGTTCAAGGACGCCTCGCGACACCGCGACCGCGTTGATCATGTCTTCAAAGGTTACGGTCTCTTCATCGTTGATCCGCGTGATCTTGTCGCCCGGCTGCAGCCCCTTCTCCCAGGCTGGCTTGCCGATCTGCAGATTGCCCACCATGGACGGCAAGGCTTCGACGCCCATCTTGAAGGCGATCGCGAAGAACATCATGCCCGTGATGATGTTCATGATGACGCCGGCCGAAATGATCGCCATACGCTGGCCGACCGTCTTGTTCGAATAAGCCTTCGGGTCGCGGGCAATCTCTTCGCTGGTCAGCTGGCTGGGGTCCAGATCGTCCTGCCCCAGCATTTTCACGTAACCACCGAAGGGCACGAGCGACAGCGCGTACTCGGTTTCGCCTTTCTTGAAGCTCCACAGGATCGGGCCGAACCCGATGCTGAAGCGTTCCACTGAAACTCCGCACCACTTCGCGAGGGCAAAATGTCCGAACTCGTGAAAGAAGATGACCAGGCCCAGGCCCAGAGCAGCAGTCACAATATTGAGCGCGTAATCGAGGCTCGATTTCAGATCGAACGCGAGGATGTCCAACTCAAAGTCTCCTGACGAGCCCAGGCATCGAGTCGGAGTAATTCCGACAGCGACGGGCTGGGATCGAAGTGATGTGAATCCAGAACCGCGCGGCAGGCGCAGGGGATGTCGTTGAAATTCAACAGGCCCTTGAGAAACCGGTCAACGGCGATCTCATTGGCCGCATTCAGTACGGCTCCGCAACTGCCTCCCTGCCGAGCCACTTCAAATCCTAAGTCTAATGCAGGGAAGAGGTCACGACGAGGTGCTTCAAATTGCAGAGCCCACGTGGCCGACCAGTCCAGCTTCGGCGCCGGACAGTCATAACGATAGGGCCATGTTAAAGCACACTGAATAGGCAATTTCATGTCCGGCGGTGACATCTGAGCGATTACCGAACCGTCGTTAAACTCTACGAACGAATGCACAATGGATTGCGGGTGGACGACGACCTCAATCTGATCGGCCCGCAGATCGAACAACCACTTGGCCTCAATGACTTCCAAGGCCTTGTTCATCAGCGTGGCCGAGTCGATCGTGATCTTCGGACCCATGACCCACTTTGGGTGCTTCAGGGCCTGCTCTTTAGTGACGGAGTCCAATTGTTCTTTGGTCCAGCCGCGAAACGGTCCGCCGCTGGACGTCAGGATCACGCGTCGCACGTCGTCTCGACGCCCCGACTGCAACGCCTGAAAGATCGCTGAGTGTTCGCTGTCGACGGGCAGCAGGGCCGAGCCGGTCCGTTTCGCGAGTTCCACCACCAGCGGCCCGGCGACGACCATCGTCTCTTTGTTCGCGATGGCGACCGCTTTGCCCGCTTCGACCGCCGCCCACGTGCCGTGCAAGCCAGCGGCTCCGACGACGGCGCTCAGGACGATGTCCACATCCCGGTGACTCGCGAGCTCCGCGACGGCATCCGGACCGAACTTCAATTCAGTCTGCGGATGAAACGCATCGGCCGGAACCTGTCCGCGCAGACTGGGATCACTGATGACGGCGACTCGCGGCTTCAGTTGGTGCGACTGCGCGGCGAGTTCTCGCCAGCGCGAATGAGCCGCGATCCCGTACAGCTCCAGCCGGTCGCCGAGTCCCGTCAGGACCTCCATGCAACTGGTTCCGATCGATCCGGTCGATCCAAGAACGGCAACTCGCTTCATTCGCATCTGGCTTCCGTACGATGCCTCACAACATTCGCCGCCTGATTCTCAGGCCGCAAAACTCCCAGGGAGCCGGATCTTATACGGATTTCGAGAATAAGTCGCGCGTCCGACTACGCGATGATTGTCGCTCCCCTCGCCCCGGATTCCGGAGAGAGAGGGGCCGGAGGTGAGGGGCGGTCGCTTTCTTTCGTTTTCGATTCCGCTCAAGCTCGCCGTTCAACCCTTGAGCGTCTGCTTCAGAAAATCCTTGAGTCGCGGCGATTTGACCTGCTCAAGTTTCAGGAACCTCAAGCGGATGGACTGCTTTCCGTTCTTACCCGGCAGCACTTCGTGTTCGCTGGCCAGATCCGCAATGCTGCCGATGCCGACCTCGCTTTTTGGAGTGATGACGACATCAATTCCGGCGCGGCGTTTTGTGACCACGACGGCCCAGTCGTCCTTTGTGCCGGACGTGCGGTAGCGAACAAACTGTCGCTCATTCCATACGACATCCGCGCTCGGCAATACCGAGTCGAATGTTTCGAACAGAGCCTCAATCGTCTCGGCTTTCCACTTCGGACGCTTCTCGTTTGGAAAACCCTTCTGCAGCAGATGCCATTTGCGGCCGAGCACCTTCCACGGAGTCACGTCTTCCGGTGCGGTTGAGGCTTCAGTCACGAGTCTCAGATAAGACTCCTGAGCTTCCTGCAAGAACTCCCAGAATTCCGGAGTGTCGATCTCGCGCAGCCAGTGCACGGTGATCGACACTTCCTGAAACGCCCCACGCTGGTTCTTCACGGTGACGCGATCACCGCGGTTGTAGACCTGAATCTCGTTCAGATCGTTGACCGGCTTCAGGTCGAGTCGCGTTTGCAGGTCCTCTTCCTTGAAGCGGTTCTTCTCCACGCGGAACTTCAGTTTCAGCAGCCATTCGTCGCGCGTCAGAGCATGCAGGAACCAGCCGTAGCGCGCGGATTCGCCGATCACCTCGACGGTGGAGGGATCATTCCAGAGTGTCCGCAGCGCGACCGCGGTTGGCTGACCTTCCTCGGAGGCTTCTGAATCATCGGCCTGCTGGGCTTTGAGCAGATCTGCTCCGCTCATCAGCTTGCCCGATAGCGGCAGCTTGGCCTTGGTGCCGCGTTTTGCCTTAGCCTTCGGAGCTTCGGCTTTGGGAGTGCTGCTGGCCGTCTCAGAGCTGATCTCTTCGATGGTCTCAATCACGCGTTCGAGCGCCGCGCCTTCCCAGCGGCAGGGCTTCCCGCTGTGAGCCAACCGGTCTCGTAAGTGCCACTTCTTGCCGTTCATTTCCCACGGCATCTTGGCGTCTTTGCCGACCTCGTTGAGCGACAGGTCACCGCTACGTTTCTTGCCCACATCGGCGGCGTTGAAGATCTCGCGTTCGCCGCGTTTGCTCGCCGCGAGCACCGGCGCGAGTTGCTCGGCAGTGTGAGACCGCTGGCCGTCTTTGCGAGGCGTACCAGATCCGGCGCACAACTCCTCGGGCGTGCCTTCCGCAACGATCCAGCCGCCACCGCTGCCCGCTTCGGGGCCGAGATCGATGACCCAGTCCGCCGTTTTGACGACGTCCAGATTGTGTTCAATCACGACGACGGTGTTGCCCAGTTCAACCAGGCTGTTGAGCACCTTCAGCAGCTTGTCGATGTCATCGAAATGCAGGCCGGTGGTGGGTTCGTCCAGAATGTAGATCGTCTTGCCGGTACTCGGCCGAGCCAGTTCAGCGGCCAGCTTAACGCGTTGAGCTTCACCGCCCGACAGTGTCGTCGCAGATTGGCCGAGCGTCAGGTAATCGAGCCCGATAGCACACAGCGTCGCCAGCGGTTTGCGGATCGCGGGGATGTTCTCGAACAGCTCATGGCATTGTCCGATCGACATGTTGAGCACGTCGGAAATCGAATGACTCTTGTAGAGCACGCTGAGTGTTTCGCGGTTGTAGCGTTTGCCGTGACACTCATCGCATTCGACCCACACGTCCGGCAGGAAGTGCATTTCGATCTTCTTTTGGCCGTCACCTTCGCAAGCTTCGCAGCGGCCACCCGGTCGATTGAAGCTGAAGCGTCCGGGCGCGTAGCCACGTACCTTCGCGTCAGGCAGCCGCGCGTAGAGTTCGCGAATGTGATCGAACACGCCGGTATAAGTGCCGGGGTTGGACTTCGGAGTAAACCCGATCGGTGCCTGATCGACGATGATGACTTTGTCGATCAACTGCAGGCCCCGCAGTTCAGTGTACGGGCCGGGTTGTTCGGACGCGCGATGCAGCAGCTTCTGCAGTGCCTTCGCCAGAGTGTGTTCGACCAGCGAACTCTTGCCGCTGCCGCTCACGCCAGTGATACACGTGAAGGTGCCGAGTGGAATCCGCAGATCGACGTCACGCAGGTTGTTGAGTCGCGCGCCGATCAGCTCCAGATGATTCGCCTTCGCGCGATCTTCCGCCGAGATGCGCCGCGTGAGCGGCACCATGATCTCGCGTTTCTTGCCGAGGAACTGTCCCGTGAGCCCCTTCGCGCGTTTGGAGACTTCTGCCGGTGGACCTTGATCGACCACCGTGCCGCCAAATCGACCCGCTCCCGGACCGAAGTCATAGATGCGATCCGCGGCAGCGATGACCTCTTTATCGTGCTCGACCAGCACCAGCGTGTTGCCGAGTTCCTTCAGTCGCTTCAACGCGCCGAGCAACCGGGCGTTGTCGCGCGGATGCAAGCCGATCGTTGGTTCGTCGAGCACATACAGCACACCCGTCAGAGCGCGGCCAATCTGCCCAGCCAACCGGATGCGTTGTGACTCACCACCGGACAACGTCGGCAGCGAGCGTGAGAGCGTCAGGTACTCGAGACCCACTTCGAGCAGGAACGAGATACGGCTCTTGGCCTCGATGAGCAAGTCGCCCGCGACGCGTGCCTCGGATTTGTCGAGTTCCGCAGCATTCAAGAAGTCGAACGCCTGCTGCAGAGGCAGTTCACAAATCTGCTGCAGCGTCTTGCCCTGCCATCGCACCGCGCCCGAGTCATCGCGCAGGCGACTGCCATCGCAGGTTGAACAGGGAACTTCGCCGACCAGTTCAGAAAGCCGCTGGCGATACGAGTAAGACACCCGGGCCGCTTCTTCGACGGCCGGGAACAAGCCTTTGTATTGGAAACGGAATTTGTACTTCTGCCGGTTCCCCTCGCCCCTTTGGGGAGAGGGGTTAGGGGTGAGGGGCGAACTCAAGACGACTGGTGCTTCGGCTGAGAACCAAGTGTCGTCTGTCCCGTACAGCACCGCGCGGCGTTGAGCGGGATCAAACTGCGAGAACGGCAGGTCGAGATTCCAGCTCAGTTCTTTCGCCATCGCATTCAACATGGCGGCGAAGAACGGTGTCGTTTTGGGATCGGGCCACGCGCTGATCGCGGCGTCTCGCAGCGACCGATTGGGATCGCTGATGAGCACTCGCAAATCGGTCCCGCGTTGAGTGCCCAGCCCCTCGCACTGCGGACACCAACCCAGCGGGCTGTTGAAACTGAAATTGTTCGGCGTGAGTTCCTCGAAGCTGCGTCCGCAGGATTCACACGCGCGATGCAGACTGAAGGGATCAACGCGCCACTGAGTTTCGTCGCGCGATTCGTCCACGTGAGCCACACGCATCAAGCCCTTGCCGAGTTCCAGTGCGGCCTCAATGGATTCCGCCAGCCGCGAACGCTGTTCGCGTTTGATCGTGACGCGGTCCACTACCACTTCGACGTTGTGCTTGCTCTTGCGATCGATCGCTGGAACTTCGTCGATGCGGTACGTCGTGCCGTCGACTCGCACGCGTGCGAAACCTTGCTCCTTCAGGTTCTGCCACAGCTTGTCATAGTGGCCGCCGACCTTCACTTCCTGCGGAGCCAGCAGCAACAGCTTGGCACCCTCATCGAGTGACAGCAGCTTGCCGATGACCTGATCGATCGTCTGAGTGTCCACAGCCTGCTGGCAGTCCGGGCAATACAGCGTCCCCAGACGACACCAGAGGATGCGCAGGTAGTCGTAGATCTCGGTGACGGTGCCAATCGTCGAACGGGGCGTGCTACCGACCGTCTTCTGCTCAATAGCAATAGCCGGTTGCAGACCGTGAATGTGTTCGACACGCGGCTTCGGCATCTGGCCCAGGAACTGCCGCGCATAGGCCGACAGCGATTCGACATATCGCCGCTGACCTTCAGCGTAGAGCGTCTCCATCGCCAGCGACGTCTTACCACTGCCGCTGGGACCGCAGAAGACATTCATCTGCTCGCGCGGAATGGTGAGGTCCACATGCTGCAAGTTGTGTTGAGCAGCTCCGCGGATCGAGATCTCCAACGGAGTTCCCTCGCGCGCGATTGCGGACTTCTTCGCGGGAGTTGCGGTTGTCGGTGGCGCGCTCGGCATGCCTAGCGAGGCTCGCAGAGCACGGCCGGTATGTGAATTCGCACAGCGGGCAACGTCTTCGGGGACGCCGCAGGTGACGACGGTGCCGCCGCCCGAGCCGCCTTCGGGGCCGATGTCGATCACCCAGTCGGCGGTCTTGATGACATCCAGATTGTGTTCGACAACCAGCACCGTGTTGCCGGCATCAACGAAACCGTGCAGGACTTCCAGCAACTTCTCGATGTCCACAAAGTGCAGGCCGGTGGTCGGTTCATCCAGCAGGTAGATCGTCTTGCCGGTCGATCGTTTACCGAGTTCCCGCGCCAGCTTGATGCGCTGAGCCTCGCCGCCCGACAGCGTCGGCGATGGCTGTCCGAGCTTGAGGTAGTCCAGGCCGACGTCGTGCAGTGTCTGCAACAGGTTCTTGATCTGCGGGACGTTCTCGAAGTGCTCCAGACCTTCCTGCACGTCCATGTTCAGGACTTCGGCGATGTTCTTGCCCTTGAAGCGGACTTCGAGCGTTTCGTGGTTGAACCGTTTGCCGCCGCAGACCGGGCACGTGACCCAGATGTCCGCCAGAAAGTCCATCTCCAGCTTGTTCGCGCCGTGTCCTTCACACGCCTCGCAACGCCCGCCGCTGACATTGAAGCTGAACCGTCCGGGCTTGTAGCCGCGACGTTTCGCATCGGGCAGTTTCGTGTAGAGGTCGCGAATCAGGTCCGCGAGCTTCACGTAGGTAGCCGGGTTCGAACGCGGCGTACGACCGATCGGCGACTGATCGATGTCGATTGCTTTGTCGAGATGCTCCAGTCCCGAAATCGAACTGTGCTCGCCGGGCTTGCCTTCACCCTTGTTGAGATCTCGATTGAGCACTTCCCACAGGATGTCGTTGACCAGCGAACTCTTGCCCGACCCGCTGACGCCGGTCACGCACACAAAGCGACCGAGCGGAATGTCGACATCGACGCCCTTCAGGTTGTGATGCGTCGCGCCGCGGATGGAGATGACTCGCGGCGACTCGGTAGCACTCTGCAGTTCACGCTGCCTGGCCGCGGCTTTCTTTTTGGCTTTGCTACTTTTGAATAGGGGGACGGAGGGCGCTGCTGCAGGGCCATTGCCAGCGCGACGCACTTCGGGCACGGGGATCTTGCGAGCGCCCGACAGGAACTGGCCGGTGACGCTACGTTTGGCTTTCTTGATGTCGTCCACCGAGCCTTCAGCGACGACCTCGCCACCGCGCACGCCGGGGCCGGGACCGAAGTCGACGATGTGATCGGCGGCCAGCATCGTTTCATCATCATGTTCGACGACGATGACGGTGTTGCCTTGATCCCGCAGGTCTTGCAGGCTGCCCAGCAGCATGGTGTTGTCGCGCGGATGCAGGCCGATTGAGGGTTCGTCGAGGATATAGACGACATCGCACAAGCCGCAGCCAATCTGACCCGCGAGGCGAATGCGCTGCGATTCGCCGCCGGACAACGTCGGAGCCGTACGATCCAGCGTGAGATAGTTCAGCCCGCAGCGCAGCAGGAAACCCAAGCGGCCGCGAACTTCTTTGAGTACCTCGGTCGCGATCAACTGTTGCGTGTCGCTGAGTTCCAGCCGCTCGAAGAAGTCCCAGGCAGACTGCACATCCAGAGAGCACACCTGAGGCAGCGACAACGAAGCAGCGCGGCCCATCGGCTGCGAGTTACCGTTGTTGACCTTCTTCTTTCCCTTCTTGGCGGCGGCGGTCGCAGGTTGCTCGCCGCCGTTCAACGACAGGTAAGCCGCGCTCTGAGTCGTCACCACGACGGCAGCGGCTTGTCGATTCAGTCGATCGCCGCCGCAGGTCGAGCACGGGACGAACCGCATGTACTTCTCGAGCTGCTTGCGGCGCATCGGGTTCTTGCTCTTGCGGTATTCGTCGAGCAATTCATTCACGTACCCTTTGAACGTCCCGCCATGCTTCCACACGCCGCCGGAATACCGCCACTCGAAGACAATGTGCCGCTCGCCCATGCCGGAGAAGAATAGCTCGCGCGCCGCAGCAGGCAGGTCTTCCCACGGTGTCTTCAGCACTGTGTCGGCTGGCAGCTTGAGATCTTCTTCAATCGCCTTTGCGATGCCGACATACAGATGCTTGCGCCAGCGGCCGATCTTGCCGACCGGCCCGAGCAACGTCAGTGCCCCCGTCCACATGGACTTCGAGCCGTCAGCGATCAACTGGTCGACCATGAACTCGAAGCGTTCGCCGAGTCCGTTGCAGTCGAGGCACATGCCCTGCGGGCTGTTGAAACTGAAGAGTTGCGGTGATGGTGGATCGAAGCTGAGTCCACAGTGCGTGCAGGCATACTGCGACGAAAAGAGCTGATCCAGACGCTGCCCTCTGGCCTGCTCGTCCGCGTCAGCCTGCTCGCCTGAATCGGCGACGTCACCATCTTGCGGTGCTGCATCAAAGGCTGCCGAGCCGCGTTCGTCCGCTTCCTTCGCGACGATCAGCTTGCCACCCGCCTGCTTGATGGCGAGTTCCACCGCTTCGGCCAGTCGCGCGCGCGGCGTCTTGCCCGCGACAAGTCGGTCAATCACGACTTCGATGTAATGCCGCATCTGCTTGTCGAGCTTGAGATCATCCGACAACTGGACGATGCGACCATCGACGCGAGCCCGCACAAAGCCTTGCTTCAAGAGGTCGTCAAACAGGTCGCGGTACTCGCCCTTCTGACCCTGAATGAGCGGGGCCAGGATGGAGAACTTCGTGCCTTCCGGCAGCAGCGAGATGGTGTCGATGATCTGCTCGGTCGACTGCGCCGTGATCGGACGACCGCATTGCGGGCAGTTCTGTCGACCGACTCGCGCGAACAGCACGCGCAGGTAGTCGTAGACTTCCGTAATCGTGCCGACCGTCGAGCGGGGATTGCGACCACTCGTCTTCTGCTGAATTGAGATCGACGGCGCCAGCCCGGTGATGGAATCCACTTCGGGCTTCGGCATCTGGCCGAGGAACTGCCGCGCGTAGCTGGAGAGCGATTCGACATAACGACGCTGGCCTTCGGCGTAGAGCGTATCAAAGGCCAGTGAACTCTTGCCCGATCCGCTGACGCCCGACATGACGATCAGCTTGTTCTTGGGCAGCGTCAGCGAGACGTCTTGCAGGTTGTGTTCGCGTGCACCGCGAATATTGATGAAGTTGCGTTCGTCTGAAGCCGTCCGTTTCGAGTTCTTGCGTGCCATGGATCCGTCGCGGTTCGCCAAAGAAGAGGCTGCCGAAAACCCGCAGCCATCCCAACAAGTTTAGTCGGCCAGCTTCTGACTACCACTCCGGGAGCCCGCAGTCTTAACTTGGCACTGACGCTCTGTTCGTGATCCACCAATTACCCACGGACGGGGCGTCCGCGCTACGGTTTGGGACTGCCGTGCAACTTTTCCTGCGGAAGCCGTGCAACTTCTTGAATCCCGAAGGATCGCGTTTGGTGACTGTTGGGGGGGGCGACGACAAATCGGATTCAGCCTGAGGAATCTCCCGTCTCTACGTGATAGAGTGATTGCATCTCACGGTAAGGTCGCGTTAGGAGTAGGGTTTCCAAGGCGAGTTCGTTCAGCGAACAGTGACACAAAAGTTTAACTTGCGGGGTTCGAGATGCGTCCAGGTGCGTTGGTTGCGGCAGTGGCATCGCTGGTGATCGCGGCAGTGATTGTGGCCGCGTTGGGACGAAGCTCTGGCACTGCAGTCGTCGTCGAAAAACCGAAGGCCGAAGCGGGGATGCCTCAACCCTCCGACAAGGGGCCGCATCCCAAGATGGTCATTGACGAGAACGTCTACAACTTCGGCATGCTGCAGCTGGAGAGCAAGGGCGAGCACGAGTTCACCATCAAGAACGAAGGCGAAGCTCCGCTGGAATTCAAGATCGGCAAGCGCAGCTGTCAGTGCACCGCTGCAACTCCTGAAGCCGGATCGATTCCCCCCGGCGGCTCAACCAAAGTCACCCTGAACTGGCACATCAAGAACCCCAACATCCGTTTCGAGCACAACGCCCAACTGCACACGAACGACCCTAAGCAGATTCAAGTTTCGCTGGTTATTAAGGGTATTGTGGGCCAGAAGCTGAGAACTTTCCCTCCGGGAGATTGGTCTGCCGGCACGACATCGAAGGAAAACCCAGGCACGGTCGAAGGTTACGTGATGTCCAATATGCTCGACGACTTCAAGATCGTCGGGACGGAGGGGTCGTCGCCAAACCTCAAAGTCACCATTTTGCCTGTGACTGCCGAGGAGCGTAAGCAGTTAATCATCCACCTGCGCGGCGAGCTGGAAAGTGCCAAAGCTGCGGAAAGCGGTCAGGAAGAAGACACTTCCATGTGGCTCAAAGGTGTTTACAAGGTGGCTGTTGAGGTCACGGCGGAAGGGAAGGCCGGGAGGTATTCTGAGCCATTGCGATTGCAAACAGATGTTCCGGACGACAAGGACTTGGGCGTTCACGTCACTGGTATTCGACCGCCGCCATTCGCCTTCATTGCCCCGACGAACTGCAAGATTGTTCCTAAAGAGTCAATACTCGTCCTGTCTGACTTCGAGGCGGCCAAAGGAAAAACCTTTAGCGTGATCATCGTTCCTATGGGGCTGACCGAGGATCTGGAGGTCGGGGAGCCGGTCTGCGAACCCAGTGAGTTCAAGGCTTCGTTTTCGCGACCGATGATGAATGGCAAGCAAGTGAAGCTCACCATTGAGATTCCCGCTGACTTGCCACCGATGACCAAAACTCAAGATGAACCAGCCCGGGTTACGTTCTCCACGAATCATCCGCAGATGAAAGAGCTGACGTTGAAGGTCGTTTTCACGTCCCTGTGATCCGCCGAGCCGGAGTATCTTGCCTTCGCCGAACAAGCGACTAATCGGGCGAAGTCTCCCTGATGCGACAAGCACTCAAAAGCGGTCGGCTCGAAGTTTCCTGCTAGTGATCAAACACTGAACAAACTCCCGGTGACCGATCTCGCCACCGGTACGGAGTTTACGTCGACCTCACCCTCTTTCGACCAGTTTCAGACGGTCAAAAGCGGTCGTTGATGGTTGTGTTCTGTTTGTTGCAAGTTCCATTTATGAAATGACTTGCGACAGGAGATCACGCTCCTTCTGGCGATTTCTTTCTTTTTCGATGTTCAGCTTGAGATTGCCTCAAGGTTTGGCACCATCGAGTTCGGGGCGGGCGTGAATTGTGTCGCCTCTCCCCGTTACGATTCCCGCCTTGGAAACCAGATCGAGTCACGGACGGCTCTCACGGATTCGGGTCGCAACGACCCCCGGAGGGACACCGGACATGACGAAGCACCTCTCCTCAAATCGCCTTGCAGCCAAGTCACAAGCCAGCCGTCGCGGTGCGCGCACGGCTTCAGCGGCGACTGTTCTTTCGACCGGACGTCGGCGCGTGCGTGAAGCGACTCGGCTGCGCATGGCGACGCGTACCGCCCGTCCGGCGGTGGCCTACCGGCAGCGCGGCCACATTGGCACCGAGCAGCACTCGGATTTCTACGCTCAGGAACAGTGGCACGAACCAGGCAGCGGCGAACTACGATTGGTGCAGCAGCCATCCGGTGAGGGTTTCATTCATCCGGTTTCATTGGACGACATCCGGGCCCGGGTCGCGGAGTTGCCCGCTCGGTTCACGGAGCATCTGGGAGTCGTGCAACTCAGCCGGATGACTCGCAAGCGCGCCATGTTTCCGTGCTACGGCATGCAGTGGGGGCAGAACGTCTATCTGTACCCGCTCGAAGAGTCGCTGGTGGAAACGTACATGCGCCCGCCAACGCCGCAGCAGATCGTCGAAGCGCGGATGTTCGGTGCTCAGTGGTCGCAGGAAGGCCGGATCTGGACGCTCACCTGGACGTTGCCGCAGATCAAGGATTTCTATTTGAATAACGTCCTCATTCATGAGATCGGTCACGTCAACGATCTGAGAAATACGAATTCCGAGGACCGCGAGCGGTACGCGAACTGGTTTGCGATCGAGTACGGTTACCGGGCCTCTCGCGGACGCCGCTGATAGAAGTGAGATCTCTCAGCAGCGCGAGAGATCCCATCATGGCGGCAGCACCGCGTTAGAAAGAGATACATGGATTGGTCCCCGCTCGTTGAATTGATTCACGGTCATCAGCGGTTTGTGTTGTCGAGCCATGTGCGTCCGGATGCTGACGCGATCGGATCTGAGCTGGGATTGGCTTTCGCCCTGGAGTCGCTGGGCAAGAGCGTGCGCATCGTGAATCCGTCAGCGGCGCCGGCCACTCTGCTGTTCCTTGATCCGACTCACCGCGTCCACAAACTCGGCGAGGGCATGAGCGACGCTGAGGCCCGCGACACCGATGTGCATATCATCGTCGATACCAGTGCTTGGGGGCAGTTGCTGGACGTGGGTGCGGCCTTCAAGAAGACCACCGCGAAGAAAGTGGTCATCGACCATCACGTGAGTTCCGACGCGCTGGGCGCGATGGAGTTTAAAGACATCACCGCGGCCGCCACCGGCGAACTGATCTTCGAACTGACGATGGCTCTGGGCTGCAAGATCGGACCGCAGGCGGCGAACGCCTTGTACTGCGCGATCGCGACTGACACGGGCTGGTTCCGCTTTCCGTCGACGACCAGTCGCACCATGCGAATTATCAGTCATCTGATTGATGCCGGAGCCGAACCACACACGCTCTTTCGGCTGCTCTACGAGCAGCAGACCGTATCCCGCTCGCGCCTTGTCGGACGTGTCCTGAGCCGGATCGCGATGGAAGCGGACGGCAAGCTGGCCTACTTGTGGGTCACTCTGCGGGACTTCCGTGAGTGCGGTGCCAGCCCGGTAGATACCGAAGATCTAGTCAATGAATGCTTGAGAATCGGCGGCGTGCAGGGTGCGTTCATCGCGATTGAGCAACCGAATCAGCACGTCAAAGTGAGCATGCGCAGCCGTCTGGGCATCAACGTCGCGGCGGTGGCGGAGGTCTTCGGTGGTGGCGGCCACAAGCAGGCGGCAGGCGTCGTTATGCCGACGACTCTGCCCGAGGCGCTCGCGAAGGTCCTGCCCTTGATGCAGCGCGCCGTGCAAGGCTGACAGACCGCCGCAATAATACATCGTTCATCGCGTATAGTGCTGCAGTTCGAGCTGCTCCCGATGCCGCACATTCGCATGAAGTTTTAATTCGAGGCTAGCGGAAGATGGATCAGTTTGATTTTGACGTCGTGGTAATTGGTTCTGGCCCGGGCGGCGAGGGCGCTTCGATGGAGGCGGCCAAGAATGACTTGAGCGTCGCCATGGTCGAAAGCATGACGGAGATCGGCGGAGCGTGTACTCATCAGGCGACGATTCCGAGTAAGGCGCTGCGGTTCTCGATCTTTCAAATGACCGAGGTCAACAACAACCGCCTGTACCGCGATCATGGCTTTGACGTGCAGTTGTCCTTTCAGGAGCTGCGAAAAAGTGCCCGCTCGGTGATTGATCAGCAGGTGGAGATGCGAACCGGATTCTACGACCGGAATCGCGTCCCGATCTTTCAAGGCGTCGCCTCGTTCATCGATCCGCACACTGTTCAGGTCGACTTGCATACCGGAGCGTCGCTGAAGTTGAAGGCACGCTGGATTGTGATCGCAACCGGCGCGAGGCCTTACCGTCCGGTGGAAATCGACTTCTCGCACCCGCGCATCTTCGACAGCGATACGATTCTCAATCTGCCTGAGACGCCGCAGTCGATCACGGTTTACGGTGCGGGCATTATCGGCTGCGAGTATGCGTCGATGTTTCGCAACCTGGGCTGCAAGGTCAATCTGATCAACACCCGAGCCCGGTTGTTGGAGTTCCTCGACGACGAGATTGCCGACGCGCTGGCGTATCACATGCGGGATCGCGGCGTGATTCTGCGCCACCAGGAGGTTTTCGAACGTGTGGAATCCGTTGAGGATGGAGTGGTCGTTCATCTGCAGTCGGGCAAGCAGCTCAAGACGGACGTCCTGCTGTGGGCCAATGGCCGCACTGGCAATTCAGATCGCCTGAAGCTGGAGAACGGCCAGATCACTCCCGACAGCCGCGGCAACTTGCCGATCAATGCGAACTTTCAAACGTCGCAGTCACACATCTACGCCGTGGGTGACATCAACGGCTTTCCGGCTCTCGCGAGTGCCGCGTATCAACAAGGTCGAGCGGCAGCTCAACACATCCTGACCGGCACTTGCGATCAGCTTGCGCGGGATATTCCGACCGGTATCTACACCAGTCCAGAGATCAGTTCGATCGGTAAGACCGAGAAGGAACTGACTGAAGACAAGATTCCGTATGAAGTCGGTCATGCGGCCTTTAAGAGCCTGGCCAAGGCTCAAATCACCGGACAGCGAACGGGTATGCTGAAGCTGCTGTTCCACCGTGAAACGCTGGAGATTCTGGGCATTCACTGCTTCGGAGCGAACGCGTCCGAGATCATTCACATCGGCCAGGCCATCATGCTGCAGAAGGGCGAAGCCAATACGTTGAAGTATTTCATCACGACGACGTTCAACTACCCCACGATGGCCGAGGCTTATCGAGTCGCTGCATTGAACGGATACAACCGACTGTTCTGAGATTTTTTCCGTTTGCTGCGTTTCATCGCCCTGGTTTGGTGCGAATTGCGCGGCGAACGCTCGGTTGTGTCAGATTTTTCCAGGACTCGTCTTTGCGCAGTTTCGTTGCTCAGCTATGACCTGAACTCGCCGAGCCAGGGAGGCCCGGTGAGAGTGCGCCCGCTGGACTGGGAGGTCTTGGGCAACACAAACATGGGAAGGGAGGCCCATGCAGAACTCTATTTGGAAACTCACTGCGCTCGCGGGCGTGATCGGCGTTGGATTCCTCATTGTCTTGCAGGCCCAGAGTGGCCTCGACAAAGGCGCTCCAAACGCAGAGCAGGCTCAAAACGAAACGCAACTTGGTGAGTCGGGGCCAGATCAGAACACTGCGACGAGTAGTGGCTCTCCCTGGACTTCTCAACCAGCGAACGATGCGGGGCAGCCGCTGACACGGCAGCAGCCCAACACGCATTTGCTCGCGTCGAATTCGGAACCCGACACGACGGAACCGTTCGCGCCGGCACAAAGTCGGCAGCGATTGATGCCGGGGCCTGAGATGTCATCGTTTCGCAGTGACAATGATCACGCGGAACTGGCAAACGCCCGCAAGCCGCGACGCACGGTGCCCGTGCTGTCGGAAGAGTCTGATCCAGGCTTCGACAAAGATCCTTTCAGTCGAGATGGAAACACTGAGCCGCTGGCGACAGCCGAGTCCGCTCGTGCCAAAGCTCTGCGGCTGATGAACGAGGCTCGCGATCTGAAAGATGCTGGCGACCTGCAGTCTGCTAAGAGCCTGCTGATGGAAGCTGTGGAAGTGCCGGTTGCTTATGGTCCTCTTGAAGAACGACCTATGGCGATGCTGACGGAAATTGAGGCTCTCCTGAAAAAGAAGAGCAGTTCCGTCGCCAAAGCAGAACGCAAGCCGGCTCTTGAGTCAGAGTTTGATCCCGGTGCCAGCTTGATTCGTCGCACCGGAAACGAAGAGAAGAAGCCCGTCGTTGCGCAACTGCCGGACTTCACGGCAGGTTCGTTGCCCGATGCGGTTTCCGAGGAGCCCTTCGAGCCCGAGACCAAGAAGTCTGCACCGCTGCAGGAACTGAAGCTGGATGATCCGCCACGATTGGGCGCTGATGAGCCTGCTGAGTTCAACCCGGATGAGAAAGCCACAAAGAAGTCAGAAATTCCGACTCTGCCGACTCTCGACAGTGAACCTGCTGAGTCTTTAGAGCCGACTCCGCTGCCGTTTGATGATGAGAAACCTGCCAAGCCGGCTCTTGAGCCAGCCAAGATCAGCAATGACAAGCCGGCCAAACCGGCGATGGCTCGCGGTCCAAAGCCGGAGATTTCCATCGAGAAGGCCGCGCCACCGGAAGCCAAGCTGGGACAGCCGATGGTCTATTCCATCGTGGTGACCAATAAAGGTCAGGCAAATGCGACTCAGGTCGTGGTTGAGGACACCGTCCCGAAGGGTTGCGACCTGGTCGGTACGATTCCTCAAGCGGAACTGAGCGGCACGAAGCTGGCCTGGAAACTGGGACGCCTGACCGCAGGTGAGAGCAAGAAGATTCACATCAAGGTCATCCCCAAGAGTGAAGGTGAGATTGGCAGCATTGCCACGGTCAACTTCGTCGCTGAGCCAGCTGGCGCGGTGGTTGATGTGAATAAAGCAAATGCCGGCGCGTTGCGACTCGCGATCTTCGGCCCGGAAGAAGTTCGAGTGGGTGAAACGGCCAAGTTGAAGTTCAAGATTTCCAATGCGGGTGATCGCGATCTGACGGACGTCAACCTGCAGAACCTGATTCCAGTCGGGTTCCTTCACTCTGACGGCAACGATCTGACTTATCCCGTGGGACGTCTGGCTGCAGGTGGCAGCACGACGGTCGAATTGGAACTGAAGGCGGTTCGCGCTGGCGAGCACTTCAATCGAGCGATCTTGTCCGCGTCAGGCGGAGTGCAGAACGAGTCTGCCACGCCCATTCGAGTCGTCGACCCGCGCGGCCTGCGTGTGGAAACCACTGAGAGCGCGTCGATGCCCGTCGGTCAGCCGACGGTTCAGGAAGTTCGTCTGATCAATGAGTCTTCGAGTGACATCAATGGTGTCACCGTGCTGGAAACGCTGCCGGAAGACCTGCGTTTCATGAAGGCGACTGGCAACGGGGCGTACGATGAAGTGAGTCGCAAGGTTCGCTGGCGTGTGGAACGCATCCCCGCTGGTGAGACTGCGATTCTGAAAGTCACCGTGCAGCCGAAGACGGCGGGACCGCATAGCTGTCTGATCGAAGTCAACCAGAACGGTCAGGCGAAGCCCTCAAGCACTGAGTCCAAAGTTCAGGCACGCGGTATTTCGTCGCTGAAACTGGATCTGGATCACTCGCAGACCAGCGTTCTCGCGGGTGATGAGTTCACGGTCGATGTCACGATTCGTAACCGTGGTTCGGGCGCGGATGCCAATGTGAAACTGGTGCTGGCTTTGCCTCCAGAAGTTGAGTTTGTGCAAGCTAAGTCACCAGTCCGGCACGGCCCACTGGAGTCCGGCAAGGGCGCGGGCAAGCTGCTGACGTTCCATGCGATTCCCGAACTCGGCGAACGCGCTTCGGCAGACTTCCAGATTCTGTTGCGAGGTCGTGTGGCTGGAAAAGCCAAGATCCGTGCTGAAGTCAGTTCGGAGTCTCTGAGCGACTCGGTTGCGTCTGACACCGTCATCGTTGTGTTGGACGGAACGCCTTAGGCCTGATCGCAGTTGACATTGATTTCACATAACATGCCCGGACCTCGATGCAGCGATCGAGACCGGGCATGTTCGTTTACGGTTGTGGTGTAGCGGCGCTCCACTGGCTCGGGTCAGATCGTTGTCTGTCGACGACAGGCCATTTGGAATTCTGGAACCGCTGACCGTGAAAATTGACGCGATCGACTTCTTCTATCTGGCGATGCCGGAGATTCTGGACATTGGTGATGGCAGTCAGGACGCGCTGTTGGTGCGCGCACGTGCGGGAGAGCATGTCGGCTGGGGCGAATGCGAAGCCGCGCCGTTGGTATCAATCGCCTCGCTGATCTGCCCGATGTCGCACAGCGCCTGCAAGCCGGTGCAAGCTTCGGTGCTGGGGCAGACAATCAATGACGCCTCCGATATCCGTCGTATCAACAATCTGGTGCATGCCAACAGCCTCGATCTGTTGCAGGCGGCTCACACGTTGTCCGGGATCGACATCGCGTTGTGGGATCTGCTTGGTCGCCGGTTGGAAGAACCAGTCTGGAAGTTGCTGGGCTACAAAAAGTCTTGCGCGAAGACTCCCTACGCGTCGGTCCTGTTTGGTGATACGGCTGAAGCGACGCTGCGAAAGGCTCAGGCCATCCGCGCTCAAGGCTTCCGTGCTGCCAAGTTTGGTTGGGGACCGTTCGGAGTGGGCAGTGTCGCGGATGACGAAGCACAACTGCACGCGGCTCGTGAAGGCCTCGGCCCTGACGGCATTCTGCTGATTGATGCCGGGACGGTCTGGAATACCAATGTTGACGCGGCTCGGGCACGCTTGAAGACACTCAAGCAGGTGCGAGCCACATGGCTCGAAGAGCCGTTCGTTTCAGGGGCTCTCTCTGAGTACAAGGCGTTATCCGCGGACAGCGAGCCAGTCGGAATGGCGGGCGGAGAGGGCTGCCACAACTTCCACATGGCTCAGCACATGATCGACCATGCGGGGTTGAAGTACGTGCAGATCGACGCGGGCCGCATCGGTGGCATCACGACGTCAAAAGATGTCGCCGACTACGCCGCGGCGAAGGGCGTCACCTACGTCAATCACACGTTCACTTCGAACCTGGCGCTGTCGGCATCACTGCAGCCCTACGCGGGCCTCGAAGCTCACACCATCTGCGAGTTCCCCACGGAACTCAAATCGCTCGCGTTCGACATGACGAAGACGCATCTTCGCCCTGACGCCAACGGACACATCACCGCTCCCGGTGCTCCTGGACTTGGGATTGAACCAGATCTGGACGGCATCCAGCGATACCTTGTCGATACCGAGATTCGCGTCGGCTCCAAAGTCCTCTATCGCACGCCTGAACTGAAGTTCTAAGCCTGATGGGTCATAGCTAAGTAACCCTCGACGCTGGCCCTCAGCCTGACATAGGCTGACGCGAAGCTACGGTTTGCGGGCACAAAGCGAACAGGCGATGTCGGAAATCACAGAACTCGTGAATGCAGCCGCCGAAGGCGACGAGCGGGCAGCAGCGGCCCTGTTCGATCGAGTGTATGCGGATTTGCATCGCATGGCCTCGTCACGCATGGCGTTGGAGAAGTCTGATCACACTCTGCAGCCGACGGCGTTGATCAACGAGGTTTATCTGCGTCTGTTTGGGATCAGGCGGGACTCGGAGCCGGAAACGACAGACTGGAAGAACCGGGGCCACTTCTTCGCGGCGGCGGCCGAGGCCATGCGTCGCATTCTGGTTGAGTCCGCGCGCAGCAAGCAGCGGAAGAAACGCGGTGGAGGCGTCGTTCGCGAACTTCTTGACCCGGACGCTCTGGCGGCGCCAAAGTTTGCTGACGAAGTCCTGGCGCTTAACGACGCGTTGGATGCACTTAAGGCGACGAATCCTCAGGTGGGGCAACTCGTCACGCTCCGCTATTTCGGAGGTCTGACGATCAAGGAAGCCTCAGAATCGCTGGGAATTTCCCCGCGAACGGGTGATGCTTACTGGGCGTACGCACGTGCCTGGCTGCTGGCGGAGATCAAACGCGGCGCCGGGGAATCTGACTAGTTTGGGAATTTCTCAGAAACTGTTGCGCGTTTCTCAACCAGTTGTCGCACTTCTCCACACACCATCGACGCCCGCATCTGATTTGTTTGAAAATGCAGGAACAGGACATCTTCATCAACGCCCTGAGCTATGCCGATCCGGCTGAACGGAGTCGGTATCTGGATGGGGTGTGCCAAGCTGATGCCAGCCTCCGTCAGCGAATTGATGAGCTGCTGGAATGTCATGAAAGCAGCGGCTCGGTGCTGGATCGGCGGCCTGTGGAACTTGTGGTGTCTCTGCAGTTTCAGGAAGACATTACGGAATCCTTCGAGGAGCCAGTCGAAACTACGGCCTTGCAGCAGCTACGGCCGTACCTAGAGACATCTGATTATCCGAGCTCTCTCGGAAAGCTCGGTCATTACGAGCTCTTGCAGATCCTCGGGCAGGGCGGCTACGGGATTGTGGCGAAGGCCGTGGACACCAAGCTGGAACGCCGCGTCGCTATCAAGGTGTTGGCTCCGCATCTGGCGGTTACGTCACCTTCCCGAAAGCGTTTCTTGAGAGAAGCCCGCAGCGCAGCAGCCGTCAGGCATGAACACGTTGTGCAGACGTACGCCGTTGAAGACCGGCCGCTGCCGCACCTCGTTACCGAATTCATCGCTGGCGAAACGCTGCAGCAGCGACTTGATCGCCTGGGGCCGTTCGAAGCGACTGACGTGGTCCGTATTGGACGCCAGATTGCGATGGGGTTGGCGGCCGCTCATCAGCAGGGTTTGGTTCACCGCGACATCAAGCCCGCCAACATCCTGCTGCAAGCAGGGGTGGAAGAGCAGGCGAAGCTGACCGACTTCGGTCTCGCACAAGCCGCGGACGACGCGAGTCTGACTCAGAGCGGTGTGATCGCGGGAACGCCGATGTACATGTCGCCCGAGCAGGTATCTGGCGACGATCTCGATCTGCGGGCAGACCTCTTCAGCCTGGGCAGCGTGCTGTATGTCATGATGGTTGGGCACCCACCGTTCCGCGCACCGAGCACCCTGGCAATTCTGAAGCGAGTCGCTGAGGACACCCCGCGACCCATTCGCCAGATGATTCCCGAGGCTCCGCAAGGTCTCTGCGACGTCATCGCCAAACTGCATGAGAAGTCCAAAGAACGCCGCTATGGGTCAGCTCAGGAAGTGGCTGATGCGCTCACCACCTGCCTGATTGAAAGGCCGACGGGTTGGTCTTCCTGGTCTGTCGCGAAGCGTGGCGTGGCTGCAGCGATTGTGCTGTTCATGGTCGCGACTGTCGGCGTCCTGGCCGGCATGTCTCCTTTCACTAAGCCACAGGCTGTGGCGCAGTCTGACTCGGCAGTTGCTTCACTGCCTGATCTGAAGGCTGTCGAGCCGAAACAGGACTCGCCTGAAGTTTCTTCAGAAGCCATCGCTTCGACTCCTGCTGTCGAACAGGTTGCAGTCGCTGCGACTCCACAACGTGAACCGAGTACACCGGAACTTGCTAATCCAGAACTAACCGAGTGGGATCGTGAGCTGATCGCCATGTCTGGGGTGCAAAAGCAAGTGGCGTTTCGAAAGAAGCTTGCGGAGTTGAATCCCGGATTGTTGGAATCAGTCATTCACTTCCAGGAGGAAGATGGAAAAATCACGCAGTGCCACGTCAATCCGTCGCTGATGTTGAAGGACCTCTCGCCCTTCAGAGCGTTGCGCGACCTCGTGGGTTTACGACTGGATGCGGGTGGACTCGTGGAAGACCTGCGTCCGTTAAGCACTTTGAAGTTGAAGATGCTGGTCATTACTGGCCACCCGATTCGAGACTTGTCGCCGCTGGCGGGATTGCCGCTGACTCAGATCGCTCTGTGGCACTGGCCCGGTGACGACCTCTCGCCCTTACGCGGCATGAAGCTCACCTATGCCAATGTCGGTGGCAGCAAGGTCAGCGATATCTCTCCCTTACGCGGTATGCCGCTGACCGGACTGTGCTTGAATTACAGCGAGGTTGAGGACCTCTCCCCCTTGGAAGGTATGCAGTTGACTCAACTGGAAACTCAACACAACCGAGTCTGGAATCTCAAGCCGATTGCTCAAGCCCCCTTAGGACGATTGTGGACTAAGGGCTCTCTAGTGGTGGACTACGAACCCATCAGAAACATGCCGAACCTGGCTGATGTCACTTTGAACTATGACGCCGAGCGCGACGATGGTGTCTTGCGCACGCTGAAGTCGCTGGAGAAGGTCAACGGAAAGCCGGCATCCGAAGTGCTGAAGTAGCTCAAAATTGTTCCGAAATGCGCGACCGGCGCTTCTGTCAGGAAACACCGCCCAAGCTGCCACTTGCGGCGTTCTCCCGTCGCTCCCGCGCATTTCGAAAATTCTTTTGCGCGTTTCCGCCTCACCTGTCGCACGTACTCGCAACGGCCTTTGGGCCTTTCGTGCTTCGTGTTCATCGGGTGGGGCTTATCCATGTCCAAGCGACAGTTGTCAGGCGGCTTCTTCAACCTCTTCGGTTTCTTGACACGTCGCAAGAGCAAGGACTGGAGCCGCTGGTATCGGCAACGACTGCTGCGACCGGCTGTGGTGAGCCGCGTTGAGTCGCTCGAAGACCGTCGCATGCTGACATCGGACTTCGTGTTCCAGGCGACCGATGCAACGCCGTTGCAACTGCAGGTATCCAGCGGGCAGTTGCAGATCGTCAACAAAGACGCGCCTCAGTCCGTGTTGCTCTCGCAGGCTCTGGCCGGGACCACGCAGGTCATCGTTCAGGGCAATGGCAACGACGTACAGCTCTCTCTGGATGAGAGCTTGTCAGGCTTCGGCGGTCCGATTTCGTTTCAGGCTGGCACCGGAAAGACCGCATTGCTGGCACCAGACTTCAGCAACGTCTGGACCGTGATTGGAACCGGCGCGGGAATTCTGAATGGCAACATTCAATTCTCGGGTGTGGATTCCATCTTTGGCGGATCAGGGAACGACACCTATCAACTCTTCACGAACAACAAGCTCGGCAGCCTCACGATCGATGATACGGCCGGTGGCAACGACACGCTGGACTTTAGCGTGACCTCGAACGGAGTGACGATCGATCTGTCGAACACGTCCTCGCAGACCGTTAACGGCAACTTGACACTCGTGTTGACCAGCGGTGAGGCCTTTGAGAACGCTCTGGGTGGTAGCGGCGCGGATCGAATTACCGGTAACGGACTGGACAACACGATTCGCGGCGGTTCGGGTAACGACACGTTGACCGGCGGCGGCGGTGACGACTCATACATCTTCGGTACGAACTTCGGAACCGACTCCATTATTGAGGAAGATGCGTCTGACGGTGGCAGTGCCGACAAGATCGACACGAGCGCTCTCTCGACGAACACGACGGTTCGGAAGCTGGCGGACGGCACCTATTCCCTGACAACCGACGGCGGCAGCATTGCTTTCGGCAATGTTGAGAAGCTGGCTGTCGGGGCTGGAATCAACACGCTGGACTATTCAGCCTCGACAGGCGGAGTTTTCGTCAATCTCTCAACTCGCTACGCGGACGAGTTCACTGACATCGCTGGATTCCGCCATGTCATTGGGTCGAACTTCAATGACACACTAGTCGGCAACGAATTGTCCAATTCGCTGTCCGGCGGACAGGGAAACGATCAGCTCACGGGTCTCGGCGGATCGGACACCATCAGCGGTGGCGCAGGCTATGACACGCTGACCGAAGTTCGTGATGTCAGTTTCTCGCTGAGCAATACGACCCTGATTGTGAGCGGCAGCACATCAGAAACCGACTTACTCAGCGGGATCGATTCAGCAACGCTGGGCGGCGGTCTGAGTTCCAATATTCTCAATGCCAGTGCCTTCAAGCCACTGCTGGCCACGACGGACCTGGCGGGACTGAACTTCGGCGCGGGAGTCAACCTGGCGGCCAATGATCTCGTCGTACGCCTCACGGATGGCGCGTCGGTGAGCGTGAACCTCTCCGGGGCTGTGACAATTCAAGATCTGCTGAATCGCATTGCCGCTGCCTCGAACAAGCTCACGGCGGCTTTGAATGCGGACTCGAATGCGATCGTCGTCACGCAGACCACCGGTAACGGAGCCGGCAACCTGACGTTCTCGTCGGTGTCATCGCTGGCTAAGGATCTGGGACTGAACGTGACTGGGGCCGGTGCGACGCTCATCAGCCTGCGGACGATCGCTACTGGTGTGCTCCTGGATGGCGGCTCAACAGTTCCGCTCACGGCGTTGAACAATGGAGCCGGAGTTCGCACGACAAACCTGGAGCGTCTGCAGCTCCGGGGAAATGAAAGCACGACTCCGCTCTCCGTGCTCAATCAAGGCGCCGGCGTGCGTACGGTCGGCGGCAACGATTTCCAGATCACGCTGACCGATGGTCTGACGGTGAATGTGGACTTGAATTCCGGCATGACCCTGCAGCAGGCGTTCGATGCCATCACCAGTGCTGCCAATGCTGTCGCGCCAGGGCGAATCACGATTGAAGTCGATCCGAACGACGAATTGGCTCTGCTGCTGAGCGACTCAAAAGATGGCGGCGGTGATTTGAAGGTCACTGCTCTCAACGGGTCGTTTGCCGCACAGGACTTGGGGATCAGCGGCGACGGCATTGGCCAGACACGGGAAGGGAATCACATCGGCCAACTGTCGGCTGATATTCGAGTGACGTTCACCGATGGTGGAACGATCGATATCGACCTGAGCGGATTGAGCACGCTCGATGAAGTCATCGACGCGTTGAATACCTACGGTGAAACGCTGACCGTGATGGTGAACGCCGACGGCACCGGCTTGTTGATCACCGATGCGGACCGGGGACCGGGCAACCTCAAGATTGACTCTTTGAACGGATCGTTTGCGGCGGCAGACCTCGGGATCCTCAAAACCGGCGCGGGCACTGTCCTGAATGGATCGAGCATTGTCAGTGGTGGTCTGCGTCTGGATGGACGCAGCGACGCCGACACATTGATTGGCAGTTCGGGCGATGACATCCTCATCACCGGTGGCGGCGGTGACTCATTGACGGGCGGTGCTGGCGCGGACACCGTGGTAGCCGTGCGCGACACGAACATGACGTTGACCAACTCGACCCTGTCGCTTGGGACGGGCGATGCGGCCTCGCTGGGTGGTGTGGAGCAGGCTCGCTTGAAGGGCGGTAGCAGCGCGAACGTCATCAACGCCAGCGCCTTCAGCCTGGGCTCCGTAACACTGATGGGAAATGCCGGCAACGACACTCTCACTGGCGGCTCTGGCAACGACGTGTTGTCTGGTGGCTCGGGAACGGACGTGCTGGATGGTAAGGGTGGCACGGACAGCGTTATGGAGACTGGGCCCCGCATGGTGCTCAACAGCCAGGGTAACGGCCTTGGTGGAGCGGCCACATTGGACCTCGCCGAAGGAACTAACGAAGTCGTCAGGATCACCTTGGACAGCGGTGTCACGAGCGGCAGTTTTCGAGTGACTTTTAATGGTGAGACGACGGACGATATTTCGTACGACGTGAGTTCGTTCGACTTGAGAAGCGCGCTCTGGGAACTGGAGGGGCTTGACCAGGAAGACGTGATCGTTACCCGCCCGGATGTCACAGGGCCGTTCACGATTACGTTTGTGGGAGCGAAGGGTGGCCTGAATGTTGCCGATATCACGGCAGCCAATGTGGATCTTGTCGGAGGTGGCGTCACCACGAGCGTCACCACCCAAGGTTTTCAGTTGCTGAATCCGCTTACGGGTATCGAGTCCGCCACGCTGTACGGCACGCTCGGCGACGACCTGATCGATGCGTCGCTCTTTACTGGCACGACGTTGATCCAGGGCCTGTACGGCAATGACACAATTGTCGGCAGCAACGGGGCGGACACCATTGACGGCGGCGCGGACGACGACCGGATTACGGGCGGAGCGGGTGTGGACTCAATCGAAGGTGGAGAGGGAACTGACACCCTCATTGAGTCGCGGGACGTCAACTTCACGCTCGCCAATGTCACGCTCACTCAGACTGGCGGGGTACTTGGCGGAACGACCGAGGTGGATGCGATTGGTGGATTTGAATGGGCCAAGATTACCGGCGGCAATTCCGCTAACACGATTGATGTCAGCGCATTTACCGGCCTCACGGACGGCACGGTTCTGGACCTGCTAAACGGCGGGAACGGATTCGGTGCGACAAATGGTACCGAAGTCGTGATGACGGGACTCGAGGCCACGACTCCTCTGTCTACGGTCAACAGCGGCGCCGGTGTGCGGACCTCAGCCGGGACGGATTTCGTACTCGTACTGCGAGATGGCTCGACGAAAGCCGTTGATCTGGGATCGGCGGTCACGCTCAAGGACGCCTTTGACGCCATTCGTGCCGCTGCTCCAACTGTGACGGCGACGCTCGATGTGAGTGGGACTGCAATTGTTCTGACCGACACGACGGCAGGCGGAGGCAATCTGAGGGTTCAATCCGTTACGGATACCTCGACGGACCTGGGCTTGGTCACCACCGGAGTGGGGGGAGTGCTCACCGGTCTGCCGATCAGCGACGGGGCGAGCGACGTCTTCGTGACTCTCAGCGACGGGACGCGAGTGGGCGTTGATCTGAGCACTATTTTCACACTCGACGAAGCGCTGGCGGCGTTCAACCTGACGAACTCAAAACTCTTCGCGGCACTGGATGCAGCGCGGACTCGCGTCGTTCTCTCTGACACTGCTGGCGGTGCTCTGCCGATCACTGTCACGGCTGCGAATGGCTCGATTGCAGGAATGAGCCTCGGCTTGATCGGAGCAGGAGTGACGGCCAGCACTGCGTCGCTCACTGGCCTCCTCATCGGAATCGCGAAGTCGGCCATCGATGGTGGTGCAGGAAACGACCTGATTACTGGTACGGGCGGCGATGACACGCTCACTGGTGGTCTAGGCAACGATACGATCTCCGGCGGCGGTGGCACGAACACGTTGGTCCAGCAGCGTGATGCCAACATGACGCTCGGCGTTTCGACGTTGATCATCGGCGCAGAGACCGACACATTCTCTTCGATTCAGAAGGCGGAACTCACCGGTGGTACGAGCGCCAACACGATTGATGCGTCGGCCTTCAAGGGATCGGCCATCATCAGTACAGGCGGCGGGCTCGATACGCTTAAGGGACCGCTCGGCGACGCGACGTTCCAGGTCACCATAGACGGGCTCACCGCTCCGACCTCGGCTACTGACACCGCCCACCAGATCACGATCCATTCCGCCGGTGGCAGCAGCACCTACGAAATCCTGAAGTCCGGCAACGCGATCGGACAGACAGATCTGTGGTGGGTCAACAGCGTGGGTGCGACGGACAAGGTGGAGTACCAGTTGCGTGGCGGAGTTGTCTCCGTCGGAGAGAACCTTGTCGGGAATGGGAAGAACATCAGGATCTCGGCCGATCGGCTGACCATTAACGGCCGCACGATCAGCACTGCGTCCAGCACCGACAATGCCAAGAACATTTCCATTCTGGCCAAGCGCGTCAATATCGGCGAAGGCACGGTTATCGACGCGCGCTCGACAGCCGTGGGCAAGACCAGCGGCACGGTGACCATCGCGGCTGTTGACGACCGCGCGAGAATTACCGGCGGACCTTTGGCGGCTAACGCCAACGTAGATCGGCTGGATACGAGCATCAATATCGGTGCGGCCAGCATCTATGGCGGTAACGTCAACATCAAGGCGGTGGCCGACAGCCGCTTCGTGTTTGGTAATCGGACCGAGGGCGGAGACATCGCCCAAAGCCTCGGTTCGAAGATCGGATCGCCGATTATCCAGGGTATCACGGAAGCCCTGGCTCTTTTCACACAGGTCGACCATGCACGCTCGACAGCCAAAATCGACATCGGAACCGCAACAACTCCGACGGTGATCGTGGGTGAAACGGTCACCGTGATTTCGGACACGGCGGCAAAGGTCGCCACCAAGCCGATTGGCATCGCCATCGCTGTGGCGGTCTCGGTCATGGAGACGGTTTCGAAGATCTACATCGACAATGCCAACATCACCGCGACGGGCGATCTGACGGTCCGTTCCAAGACGGACATGCAACTCAGCAATATTGCGGCCGTCAAATCCATTGGCGGCGCGATTGGTGTGTCTGTCGCCGTCACCGACTCTGACGTCACTGCGACGCTAGGGCCGAAGTCGGTCGTCAACGTGGGGCGTGATCTGTTCGTTCAAGCTGACACGGTCGATCGCAATTACACGAACGCGACCGCCTTCGGGGATCTTTCCACGGCGCTGGCTCTGGGAGTCTCGGTTCATGTTGCGGATCTTCGTCTGCTGGCCAGCATTGACGGTACCGCGAACGTCGCACGCAACGTCAATGTGACTACAGATGTGCTGAAGGCGCCGGTCGAGGGAATTCAGGGCCTGTTCTTCCCCACGTATTACAACGGAGTCTCGGCGGCGGCTTCGATCGACCCCAACGCGTCGACTGGTGACCCGTTCAATGATTTCGCGGGGAGTCTCTTTGCCATCGTCGTGGCCCCACTCAGCAAGAAGGGCATCCGAGCGATCGCATCGAAAGATTCGATCAAGAACGGGGCGACCAAAGGCGGGCTCG
>CAYLTY010000016.1:0-65473 GCA_964386705.1 uncultured Planctomycetaceae bacterium | reverse complement strand
GGCAGCCTGACGGGCGTTGCTTCCGCAGCGAACATTACGGGCGAATACCTCGAATCGCGGACCTGAAATGTCTACACAGGCCCCAGCTTTGCGAACGCTGAAATGAGCCTCGCGGGCAAGGAAGCGGTCATGGCCTGGAAGGTCGACAAAGGCGAATGGAACAACGTAAAGCTCGATGGCCTGGCTGCGGCTGTGGTCGTGAAGGCTCAAGGGACGCTTGGTACCGACGGCGTCTTCCCGATGGATGCTGGCAAGATCAAGGCCGTGGTCCTGATCGATGAGAAAGCCAACGAAGCTCAACAGGCCGCGTTGCTGGCGTTCGTCAAAGAGACTGCCAAGGACTACACCAAGGACATTCTGGCGGTGAAGAACGTGTCGATCGAACTGAAGAACGACCACGTGGATCACGTCAGCCATTTCAAGGCGGGCGAGCTGGCAGAGATCAGCACTCGGAAGCTGAAGTCGACTGACTGCGTCTGCACGAATGAGACCGTCTTCTATCAACCACTGACAAAGGTCGAGAATACCAGCCCCGCGTACTCAACGCGTCTGGCCTATCAGGGCAACGACCTCGGCACGAAGTTCATCAACCGCGGCATCCGCAGCGCGTTCATGGCCACGTTCCGCCAGTAGTCCACACGCCCAACAAACACAGCTGCCCCTCAATACTTCTGCCAGTTCACCAAATGCGGTGTTGCTGGCGAAAGTGTTGAGGGGCAGTGTCATTTCAGGGACTACTCAGTCGTGCCGTTGGGGCGGCCGGTAAGGTCGACGATCAACTTCATGACCTCGGCGTTACGCCACACCATGACTTCCACTTTGCGGCCGACGGGTGACAGGCTCACCAGATTGATGAGATGGCTTTCATCGACAATCTCTTTGCCGTCGAACTGCATCACCACATCGTTGTACTGCAGCCGGGCCTTCTGAGCTGGCGTGTTGGGATAGACTTCCAGCACGCGTGCGCCGCGGACTCGCGCCAGGTTCAGTTGCTGAGCTTTGTCAAAGGAGAACTCATCGTCCAGCTTCACTCCCAGATAGGCTCGACGGACCTCGCCGTATTCGAGCAGTTGCTCAGCGACGATGCGGACCAGGTTGCTGGGGATGCTGAAACCGATGCCTTCATTGCCGCCGTGTGTTGAAGCAATCGCCGTATTGATTCCAACCAGTCGTCCTTGCAGATCCACCAGCGGACCACCGCTGTTACCGGGATTGATCGCGGCGTCGGTTTGCAGGAAGTCCTGATTCAGCACTCCGCTATTCTGACCTTTGAGAGCACGTCGACCGCGGGCGCTGATAATACCCATCGTGACCGACTGGCTCAGGCCGAAAGGGCTGCCGCAAGTCAGCACGACGTTGCCGATCTCCAGCTTGTCGGAATCGCCCCAGCGCAGGTGCGGCAGATCACCTGCCGTCAGTTCAAGCACGGCGACGTCGCTGTAGCGATCATCCCAGGCTCGCACCGGCTTCAGCACGCGGCCATCGTGCATTTGAATCGCAATGCCAGACATTTCCTGCAGTGAGTTCTTGATGACGTGCCGGTTAGTGACGACATAAAAGCCCGGACGTTTAGGCGTCGTGATGATCACACCAGAGCCGGTCTCTTCGAGTTTGCCGCGACCGGGGATCTGCTTGACGCTTTGAATGTGCACCACGCTGGGCGTCACGACCTTGGCGATCTTCGCCATCACGCGACTGGTCTCAGCCAGCGATGAACCGCCCGCGTCGAGCTCGCGCAGGATGTCGTCCGAAGCCGACTTGGCGACGCTGTCGGCTTGAGCCGATGGATGCACGAGGGCGGAATTGAGGGCGACTCCAGCGCAGAAACTGAGTGCAAGTCCGAAGCACATCACGGACGGGCGAACTGGTCGCATACGAAACTCCCAACGCGTTGAAGCTGCAAACCGGCGGGGTCGATCGATCCGTCAAAGGGATCGACGGACGGTATGGAGTTTCGCCCCATCAACCGCGCATTTCACTCATCAAATTTGAATTTCAACCGCTCTGGCTGGATATCTTCGTCGTTGATGCGACCCTCGTAGTTGCAGGCCTTCTCCCAGTCCGCATCTTCCGAGCGGCGGCGGCCGTGCTGCTCTTCGTATTCCTGGCACTTGACGCATGTCACCGAGTACGGCACGGCCTGCAGCCGAGCAATCGGAATCTGAATGCCACAATCGTCGCACGATCCATAGCGGCCGGAACGGAGCAGTTCGATCGCCCGTTCGACGAGGTGCAACTCATCCGTCTCAATGGACGCGAGCTGCGAACTCATCTCATTCGTGACGTCTTCAGCGGCGTTGTCAGCCAGATCGCCGACTTCCGCGTCGTGGTCGCACGTGCCCATTCCCAGCGTCTCGCGAAGAGCGTCGCGCTTGATCAGGAGTCGTTGGAAGAGCTTGAGCAATGCGTCTTTACGAGACATGAACCGCCTCTACGATCGGCCAAACGGATCTCTCCGTCTGGCGCGTGAATGGCCCACGCGCTCCACAATCGAGCGCATCCTCGCAACTCTACACCTCAAGTTGCGGTCCGGCGGGCAAAGGTGTGCGAATCTTAGGTGGGAGGACTCCCTACAACCGGACGATCCGGTCATCGTGGATTTTTCCAACTTCCCCATGTGCTTTTGGGGGCGCCAGTGACTACCTATAGTGATACGTCCTTGCCCGCAGGGGCGGGGGAAATTCACGCTCCGCTTTGCCTCATCTGCAGACCCGCCCCAAACCATCCAATCGCAGTCCCCGATACTTGTCCGCTCACCCGCAATCTCGCCTGATTTATTAGGACGCTATGCATCTTTCTTCGATGTCTCGATACCTGCCGTCGGCCACCGCCGCCTGGCAGCTGCTGATCGTTTTTGCCCTGCTGTCCATTGCGGGCTGCGAGCAACAGCCAGTGATCACACGCACCAAGGTGCCGAAACAGCCTCAGGCAACGGCGGAAGACCGCATGCTGGCGGCGATCGTGCCCGCCAAGGGGCGCGGCTGGTTCGTCAAACTGTCCGGCAACAGGCGGGCTGTCGAGAAAGAACAAGACAAGTTTGTGGAGTTGCTGTCGACTCTGACCGTGGACGGCGAAAAACTGAACTGGAAGATTCCAGAAGGCTGGGCAGAGAAAGGCGGCAATGAGATGCGTGCCGCCACATTGGTAGCTGGCGATTCGAAGCTGGAAATCGCGATTTCGTTCCTGCCTGCCGAAGACGCCACAGCCAACGACTATCTCATTGCGAACATCAATCGCTGGCGCGGCCAGATTGGGCTGGCCAATATCGGGGCCGCCGATCTGCCGAAGGAACCAAAGGACTCAGGCGAGCTGCGGTTGTTGAAGCTCAAGGATGGCACGCCGGTGACGTGGGTCAATCTGGAAGGCACGATGTCCGGTGGCAGCCCGATGGCGCCGTTTGCGGGTGGAGCTCCATTTGCGAATCGACCGGGTGGCGGCATGCGTAAGCCTGCTGCGGGTCCCTCCTCTGAAGACTCCACACCCGAGCCGTCCAGCGACGAGTTCACCTACAAGAAGCCAGACAGCTGGAAGGTCGGCAAAACAGGCCAGTTCCGCAAGGCGGCGTTTGAGGTTGCGGACGGCAAGGAATCCATCGAGATCACCGTTTCGTCATTGGCGAAGGAAGGATCTGACCTGCTGGCGAACATTAACCGCTGGCGCGGTCAGTTAGCTCTGTCGTCCTACGACAAAGATGGACTTGAGAAGGCGATGACCCCTATCAGCATCGGCAAGGATGAGGGGCACTTCATCGAAATGAACAACGATCGCGAGGCCATTCTGGGGGCGATCGTCATCGTGGGAGACCAGGGCTGGTTCTTCAAACTGAAGGGCGATCGCGAACTGGCGATGCGTGAGAAAGACAATTTCCAAAGCTTCGTGCGGTCCATGCAGTTCAAATAACTTCTGGCCTGCGCGAGCAACTGTTCTGCGGACTGGCTGACTGGCTCCCGCAAGACTCACCGAATTCTTCGTAATAATGACCGTTGGCAAACGGCCTCCGGAGTAGCTGATGTCCCAGATGAATACGAATGAAACGTTCTCGATTGAATCCCCACCTCAACCGAGTATTGGCTCGTCATCCATTGCGACGCTGGTGAAACCATTTGCCTCGCTCAAACTGACGGTCGCTCTGTTTGCGATATCGATCTTCCTCGTGCTGGCGGGCACTCTGGCTCAGGTTAATCAGGACATCTGGGACGTTGTCCGTGAATACTTCCGCTGCTGGATGACGTGGATCGAGGTCAAATCATTCGCACCGCTGATCAACCCGCTGACGGGGCTGGTCGTTGATCATTCGGTCGAGGGCGGTTCGTGGTTGGATCTGTCGAAGCTGCCAGCGAGTCTCAAGTTCCCATTCCCGGGCGGGAATACGATCGGCGCGTTGATGCTGATCAACCTGCTGGCCGCGCATTCCTTGAAGTTCACTGTTCAGGCCAAGGGCACGCGTGCACTGGCCGGGGCGGTTGTCACTGCTATTGGTGTGCTGGTGACGTGGATGGTGATTCAAACCGGCCACGCCGACACAGCGGTCCAGGATGCCTGGATCGACTGGGACGTGCTGTGGTGGCTGGTGGAAGGGTCGCTGTTCGTGTTGAGCGGTTTAAGCGCCGTAGCGGCCTACAAAGCTCAGGCCGAGCGTAAACCAGAATTTGTTCCGCTGGTGATTGCGTTCCTCTTCACCATCGCCGCGCTCGGATTGATGTTCGTGCAGGGCGGTCGCGGCATTGATGACTCCGGCATGCGCATCCTGTGGCAGTTGATCAAGGGCGTCTTCGCCGGTGGTGTCTTGCTGGCGGGCTGCACGCTGCTGTTCAGGAAACGAGCTGGCGTCGTCGTACTACACGGCGGCGTAATGCTGATGCTGATCCACGAACCGATCGTGGGCACGCTGCACGTCGAAACGCAGATGTCGATCGAAGAAGGCAAGACCGCCAACTATGCGGAAGATATCCGCACCGTGGAACTGGCTCTGACGGATGGATCGAACGTCGAGTTCGACGATGTCGTTTCGATTCCCAAGCAGTTGCTGACGAAGGCTGCGGATTCCAAGACTGCGATTTCTCATCCGGATCTGCCGTTTGATATTGAGATTGTGAAGTTCCTGCAGAACTCCAATCCCGGTGAGTTGAAGCCTGATGCAAAAAACCTCGCAACGGCTGGAGTCGGCTTGTCGACGGTGGCCGAGGACGTTGCTGCCGGTACGGGCACGGACTCTGGAGGTGCCGTCGATCTCACCGCGGCTTACCTCAAGCTGATTGATAAGGCTTCCAAGAAAGACCTCGGGACTTATCTGGTCGGCGTGTACTTCAATCTCGTCAATCGACCCGAATGGCAACCCAACCGCATCACGCATGATGGCAAGAGCTGGGACCTGAATCTGCGATTCCAGCGCCACTACAAGCCTTATGCGGTCACTCTGAAGGACGTCAGCAAGACCGATTACGCCGGTACGGACACTCCGCGAGACTATCGCTCGGTGATTCAACTGGTGGACAAGGCCAACAACACTGACTTTGAAAAACACATCTGGATGAACAACCCGCTGCGGTACGCGGGTGAGACGTTCTATCAGACCAATTACTCGCCACCGGACCCGCGCACCGGCAAAGAGAAGACGACACTGTCCATCGTAAGAAACACCGGCTGGATGATTCCTTATGTGGCTTGCATGATCGTCGCCGTGGGCATGCTGGCTCACTTCTGGATCATGCTGGTGCGCTTTGTGTCGCGCCGGTTTGGCAGCGAACCGATCTCGATCTCGGGTTTTATTGCAGGCTTCTCTGAGTTGCTGGGCTTCAGTGATGATCGGCAAGCGGCGCCGCTGCTGAAGTCTCCCGCTGCCAGTGAATCGGCATTGGCTCGATATGCACCGTGGGCGGTCGCAGTGGTGATGGCCCTGTTCCTGTTCAGCCGAGCCCGTGAACCCAAGCCCTTGGTGGACGAACCGAACTATGCCGCCTTCGGCAAGATTCCAATGCTCTACGAAGGCCGCATGCAGCCGTTCGACACGCTCGCAGAGAACAGCCTGCGAATTCTGTCGGGCTATACCACCTTCAAAGATCAGGATGGTATTCGCCAACCGGCCACGCGCTGGCTGCTGGACGTGATTGCCAATCCGGCCGAAGCGGCGCAGCATCGCGTCATCCGCATCGACCATCCGGAACTGCAGAAGAAACTCGGACTCGAACCGCGCAGTGGCTACCGCTACGCGTTGGAAGAGTTCTTGAAAGAGCTTCCCAAGATCGCCAAGGAAGCTCAGACCGCGCGCGAGAAGCAGTCCAAATTCCGCTCTGCCGACGAACGCAAGATTCTGGAGTTCGAACGCAAGATCGGCGTGTTGGATCTGCTGACGAAGACATTCACTCCGCCGGAGATCAGCCGCGAGAACTGGAAGCAGGACATTCAGTTCGCGCTGCAGGACCTGCAGATGCTGGATAGTCGGCAGCCGCCTCTGGCCATTCCGCCCGTGGATAACAAGGACAACGACCTGGTCAGCTCCAAGGACTGGGAGACCTTCGCGCGAGCGTGGACCAAGTCCTATATCAGCGTGAACCTGATGGGTAAGGATTCCAGTCCGCCCGTTACTCACCTGACGGAGATCATGGTCTCGCACGTCAAGCATCGGCGCGCGGCGCTGGATCTCGGCGAAGCGATTCGCGAGCTCAAGGTAAATAAGGGCGGTGACCGCAAGGCTCTGCAGGACGCTGTGACTGCGAAGGCGAAGGTCGCTGCCGAGTTCGCCAAGGACTTCAACGAAGGCGTTCAGAGTTATCGCTCGTGGCTGGCCACTCACGAGGCCAAGGACCTCAGCACTCGCAAGGCGGACTTCGAAGCGTTCTTCAACGCGTTCTCACCGTTCTACTGGTCGATGCTGAGCTACATCGTGGCGTTGCTGCTGGCTCTGGGCGGACTGTTGGGATTCTCCCGTCCGTTGAACCGCGCTTCCTTCCTGACGATCCTGGTCACGCTGGTGGTGCATAGCTACGCGATCTACGCCCGCTATGAGATTTCCGGCCGTCCACCGGTCACCAACCTGTATTCCTCTGCGGTTTTCATTGGCTGGGGCGCAGTGGTCTTGAGCCTGTTGTTCGAAGGTGTGTATCGCATCGGCATTGGCAATCTGATTGGTGCGTCGCTGGGTGCGGCTTCGCTGGGCATCGCTCATCTGCTGTCCGGCGATGGCGACACGATGAAGGTCATGCAGGCCGTGCTGGATACGCAGTTCTGGCTGTGGACTCACGTGACCTGCATCACGCTGGGTTACGCGGTGACTTTCGTGGCTGGAGCATGCGGCATGCTGTATGTCATCTCTGGCCTCTTCACGACCAGGCTTACTCCGGCCTTCGGCAAGGATCTGGTCCGCATTGTTTACGGAACAATCTGCTTTGGCATCTTCTTCAGCTTCGTGGGCACCGTACTCGGCGGCTTGTGGGCTGACGATTCGTGGGGCCGCTTCTGGGGCTGGGACCCCAAAGAGAACGGTGCGCTGATCATCGTCCTCTGGAACGCACTGGTGCTGCACGCCCGCTGGGATGGCATGGTGAAGGAACGCGGCCTGTGTGTGCTGGCCATCATGGGTAACGTCGTCACCAGCTGGTCCTGGTTTGGCGTCAACGAACTGGGCGTCGGCCTGCACAGCTACGGCTTCACCGAAGGCGTGTGGATGGCCCTGTGGACGTTCTGGCTCACCCAGTTTGCATTGGTCGGGGCAGGATGCCTCAGCACCAGCAAGTGGCGCAGCTTCCAGGTTCACGGCCGGGCCACCACTGAGATCGCTAACGCGTAGCATCGGGTCACAATTGGCGTGTAACTGAGGTCGTTCACGCCGATCACCTGAAAGGGAAGCTGCAAGATCAAGTAGAAAAGTACTCCGCCGCCAGCAATCAATGTTGCCGCTACCAGATTGGTCAGCACCTTCGTGCGCCAGTCGGAAAGTGCGAGGTTTACAGTGACGACGATGGCGCCAACGACCGCCCCGATCAGTACGAGACCCGGCATCCCGATTTTCAAACAGAGCTCCGTTGCCTTGGGCAACTCCGTCCCCAGATCGGCAACCTGTCGGATTGTCTGCACCTGCAAATTCACGCAGAAGCCGACCGCGACGACCAACTCAATCAGAACCACGATCATCGTGCCCCACGCGGCGATGGAAGTCCGCGACGCATCGGCAATATCAGGCTCAGTTTCGCTCATGTTGACCTTTCGATGTTGAACCGATCAACTCGAACGATCTCACCGAGCCAGCTTTCAGACTCGAATCAGCCCGCTCAAGCCGGCCACGGCGACGGTGCAAATCAGCCAACCGGCGCCGACGTGGAACCAGTAGTAGATGCGGAAGAAGATCACTTCGTGTGAATCCATGCCGATGTCTACTTTACCCGGCACGTAGAGCGGGCCTACTCCAAAGTCGACCAGCGGCACAAAGACGTCGATGGAGTACATCAGCAGCGTGAGGTTCGGCGACTTCAAACGCACCGGTGCGTGAGTTGCCTTCACGATCAAATAGCCGCGGCGATACGCCCCTTTGAAAACCACAAACCCGATAAGCGTGACGGCCATCGCCAGCCAGACGGCTCGTAACGGGGAGTAGCCATAGCCAATCATCCAGGCGAGCCGCCGGATCAGCACATCGCTGTAGGTCCGTAAGGGCTCGTCTTCCACCTTCGCAATCAGGATCGCTCGCGAGATGTCGTCCTTCCCCTGCCGTTTCATCACGCCGGCCAGTTGTTCATAGGGTTGCTCCGAGAACTGATCGCGCCCGGTCAGCCGCAGCCAGCTCAGGCAAGAATCCGTCTCTGATTGACTCGGCACGAACATGCTGAAGTCTTCATACACGCAACCGTGCAGTTTCAGCTTGCCATACGACGGTTGCGCACTCGCATCAATGACCAGTCGATTGCAGCTCAGGCCGGACAGATCGAGTGAGTAGTTCTCACCGTGTTCAAGATTTCGAATGCGCACCGTCTTGGTGACGTCCGCATCCGAGATCTGCAGCGGACCGCTGACCCGCGCGTCTTCAAATTCCACATCGCGGCCAATCGTCGTACCCACCAGGTCCAATGCAGGCAACGTTGCGACCGCGTCCGGTCCCGATGAGGTCTCCAGCTTCGTGTTGTGCGCTGAAAACATGCCGCCGATGGTCGCGCCCTGCAGGTCAATTGACCCGTGCGACGCCGCTTCATCCAGAATCAGATCGCCGCCGATCCTCGCGTTGCGAGCGTACAGACAGGCACGCGGGCTACTGGAATCGTGTGCCAGTATCGCACCTTCGCAATCCAGGTCATTGCCGATGTCCGCGTTCTTGAGGTCAATCTCGGTCCGGGACTGCGATTCAAAAATGAAACTGTGGTCGACGCGGATACCGCGGCCGTTGATGCCCGGCACGTCATGGCAGTGCGACATCGTGATCGACAGAAAAGTACCCTGCCTGAATGAAAGCCTCGACTTCTGATCGACGAAGCGGCACTGCTGAAACGTGAGTGGCAATGACAGCTTCGCGAAACTCAGATCGAAGTCACCGCGAACGACGACGTTCTCAAAATACAGGCCGCGAGTTGGCACTTCAGCCAGGGCCTCGCGGGTCTTGCACAGGAATTCGACGAGTTCGGCGCGCATGGTCACTGGCTCGCCGTCAGCCGGCACCGCCTGCGATTCCGCGATGCGCCGCACGACCAGAGCTTCGTCTTCGGTCAGGTCTGCGAACCGCTGACGCACGACAGCGACCAGCTTCGGTTCCTGAGCCTCCGCCGCAGTTGCCTGAAAGAACGAGGTGAGAACGCACAAAGTGACGACAAGTCGTCGAAGGCAGAGTGTCATGTGACGCAGCTGGTTTGGGGAAAGATCGAGACATCCATTTCCGATCACGGGCGTTGCAGTTTGATGATTAGGATTCCTTTGCGGCAATGCCGGTTCTGGCGGGCTAATCTGAGGCTCACGTTGCCTTGTCGTCCGAAATTCGTTTCTACTACCGCCGCGCCAGGCTCCGACAGTACATCGCGAGCGGCCGGAGAAGCGGGCGCGGAACAACGTCAACGAGATCTCAACATAATGCAGCCGATTCTTGTCACTGGTGGTGCTGGCTTTCTGGGAAGCCATTTGTGCGACCGACTGTTGGAACGCGGTCACGACGTGATCTGCGTCGACAACTTTTTCACCGGGCGCAAAGCGAACATCGCGCACCTGTTGAACCATCCGCGCTTTGAACTCATTCGCCACGACATCGTGGACCCGCTCGTGGTGGAAGTCGGTCAGATCTACAACCTGGCCTGCCCCGCATCTCCTCCCGCCTACCAGTTCAATGCCATCAAGACGATCAAGACGTCGACCATTGGCATGATCAACGTGCTGGGGCTGGCCAAGCGGTGCAAAGCTCGCCTGCTTCAGGCGTCCACGTCAGAGGTTTACGGCGACCCTCACGTTCACCCGCAGACAGAAGACTATTGGGGCAACGTGAACCCCATCGGTCCGCGCAGTTGCTATGACGAAGGCAAACGCGTCGCGGAGTCTCTGTGCGTGAACTACTCGCAGGCTCATGGATTGGAGACGCGGTTGATCCGTATCTTCAATACTTACGGTCCGCGGATGGATCCCAACGATGGTCGAGTGATCTCGAATTTCATCGTGCAAGCTCTGCAGGGCGAACGGCTGACCGTCTACGGCGAAGGCTCACAGACGCGTTCGTTCTGCTACGTCGATGACCTGCTGGAAGGCATGATGCGGCTGATGAATCATGCGGACAACGACGTCGGCCCCGTCAACATCGGCAATCCCGGTGAGTTTACCATGCTGGAACTCGCTCAGGCCGTGCTGCAGGTGACCGGATCCAAGTCCGTCATCGAACATCGCCCGCTCCCCAAAGACGACCCCACGCGCCGCTGTCCGAACATCGACAAAGCCCGCCGCCTGCTGGGCTGGGAACCGAAGATTCCGCTGCTGAAGGGACTCGAAAAAACAGTCGCGTACTATCGGGAGCTGCTGGCCCAAAAGTAATCCAAGCCGCCGCACTCACATAGTAGCGGCATCGCTATTACACGATGAATCACACCGCATTCGATGCAGGAGGCATCCATGTCTGGCAAGAAATACCTCGTGACCGGCGCGGCCGGGTTTATCGGGTTCCATACGAGCAAGAAGCTCCTGGCACGCGGTGACACGGTTGTCGGCTATGACAATCTCGTTCCATACTACCCGGTCGAATACAAGCACTCGCGGCTGAAGCAGTTGGTCGGACAGCCGGGGTTCACGTTTCAACAAGGGGACCTGACGGAACGTGATCGACTGATGAAGCTCTGTCAGGACGAGAAATTTGATGTCGTCATCAATCTGGCTGCTCAGGCTGGTGTGCGGTACTCGCTGGAGAATCCGCACGCCTATGTCGATGCAAACATTGTGGGCTTCGTCAACATTCTCGAAGCCTGCCGCCATAGTGGCGTGAAGCATCTGGTCTACGCATCGTCGAGCAGCGTCTATGGTGCGAATACCAATAATCCGTTCTCGATCCATCACAACGTCGATCATCCCATCAGCCTGTACGCAGCCACCAAGAAGGCCAACGAGCTGATGGCTCATACCTACAGCCATCTCTTCAAATTGCCAACGACCGGGCTGCGGTTCTTCACCGTGTACGGTCCGTGGGGACGTCCCGACATGGCGATGTTCCTGTTCACGAAGGCGATTCTCAGTGGCAAGCCGATCGACGTCTTCAATCACGGCAAGATGCGGCGCGACTTCACCTACGTGGACGACATCGTCGAAGGCGTTGTGCGAGTCGCTGACAACGTTCCGACAGGTAACCCGGACTGGAACGGCGATCATCCCGACCCGGCGACGAGCAAGGCTCCGTACAAGGTCTATAACATCGGCAACAATCAGCCTGTCGAGTTGATGCACCTTATTCACGTGCTGGAGCAGGCGTTGGGCAAGGAAGCTGAAAAGAACTTCCTGCCGATGCAGCCCGGCGATGTTCCAGCGACGTATGCCGATGTCGATGACTTGATCCGCGATGTGGGCTTCAAACCTGCAACGCCGATTGAGGTCGGTGTGGGTAACTTCGTGAAGTGGTACCGCAGCTATCACGGAGTGTGAGCCGGATGTTCGTTGTTGAGGGGCGGATGGTGCTCTAGAGTAGGTACAGATTTGTCGAGTACCTCGTTCCTGCCTGCCGCAGGGGCGACAGCCACACCCTGAGTCACCTATGCCCGCTCAACCTTCGCCGCAGGCCATCGAGAACGCTCGCCCGATGCCGCTTTTGGGCTTTCTGTGCCTGATGGCAGGATTGGGCACCTTCTTTTCGGCTGGCAACGTGGCCATGTTTGCCGGGCCGTATAAAGAAACGGTTCAATTTGTCGGCACGGCGATGGGTTCGGTTCTCATTCTGTGGGGCCTGCGGCTGATCTTCCTGAGGCTCGGCCATCGGCCGGGGCGATCGGTCGGTCGCTTAAATCGCAATCGCGTGTTCTTACCGCGAGCGGGTGCCGTCTATCTGGTCATCATGATCGTGGCCTTCGTCGGCTCGCTGTACGGCAAGTCGAACATGCTGATGCTCGTGTTCTCGATCATGGCCGGGCCGTTCATTGTGAATGGTGGTGTCGCGTTTTCGCTGCTGAAGCGAAATGTGCTGCGACGCGAAGTACCGGCGCGAGCAATGGCCGGTGAAGTTATTTCGGTCGGCATTGTGCTGGAGAACCGCAAGTGGTGGTTCTCGTCGTGGATGATGACCGTACGTGATCGAGTTGGTCATGAACGGCACGGTCGCGAAGGTTCGCTGGACTTCGTCCTGGATCCCATGGTGCTCTTCGCGAGCGTCCGTCCGCACAGCCAGCGCACAGCCCGGTATCAACTGCGGGTTACTAAACGCGGCCGCTACTTCTTTGGGCCGCTGGAAGTCTCAACGCGGTTTCCGCTGGGTCTGGTGGAACGCGGTTTCGTCACCGACGTCCGTGGTGAGATGCTGGTCTACCCCCAGATTGGAACGCTCACTTCGGCGTGGCATCGTCAGTTCACGACGGCGACCAATTTCGTCGAGCGACTGGATACGTCGCAGGGAACTTTCGCGGACGAATTCCATCATCTGCGGGACTACTTACCCGGCGACAACCCGCGCGATATCCATTGGCGCACCTCAGCCCGCATTAACCAACTGACAGTGCGACAGTTCCATCAAGCTCGCGATCGCGATCTGGTGGTGCTGCTTGATTTGTGGCAACCGGCCAGCCCGCATCGAGTTGACCATGATCTCGTGGAACTGGCTCTGAGCCTCGTCGCCACCATCTGCGTGGAGCATTTGCGACGTTCGCGCGGTGTTGAGCAGTCGTTGTTTATCTCGGGCAAGAAGAGCACTCGCTGGCGATCGAATCGCGGCACTGCTGGTCTTGAATCCCTCATGGACCTGCTCGCACTGGCTGAATCCGGCAGTTCGACAGAACTCGCCAATCAAATCGAAGCAGCGGCTCGCGTCACGGTTTCGACGACTCGCAAGGTGCTGGTGACGACACGTCCTGACGTCATTGCCGCTCTGCCGAACCTGCCGGTTGGCTTGCTGCCTGGCCTGGAAATTCTGTCGGTCTGCTCGCCCGAGTTGACGCGATATTTCTCGTTGGAGTCGACATTCCTGGGTGAGTTGGAGCCAGTCGTGGCGATTCACTCGGCAGACTGACAGCGGCAGACAACACAGCGAACGCGAGATAAAAGGGCATGGGCCGTGCCTGATTCAGCGGACGATCGTGACAACACACAGCGCACCAGGACACCTGCCAGTCCGGTGCTCCGCGGACGCTTTCCGGCAGTATCCGTGGCGATCGCTCTGGCGGTGGGAATCAGCTTTGATCGTCACCTTGTTCCGGCCGCAATGGACCTGTGGTGGCTGGTCGCAATCGCCAGCGGAGCCTGTCTCATCGCAGCAATTCTGAAGAAGCGCCGCGCGGCAACGTGTCTGGTGCTGGTCATGGTGGCGCTGGCCGGCGCATTGCATCATCACCGAGTCTGGTTTCAGCAACGTCACGACGACATTGAGCGACTGCTGTCCGTCGAACGCCGGCTGTTGAAAGTCCGCGGCACCACCATGGGATTTGCCACCACGATCGTGCGTGACGCGAACTCTCCGGGTCGCACCATTCCGCCGCTGACCATCGTCATTCTGGATGTTTCAGCAACTTCAACGGGAGACAAGTGGCAACCGGCGAGCGGCTGCCTCCGGATCCGGGTACCTCAGAAGGTTGAGGTGGCGCCGGGTGATGGTGTCGAAGTGACCGGCTTCGTGAAGCCGCTGGAGGGTCCGCGCAATCCGGGTGAGCAGGACAAACGCGTCTTCCAATGGTCTCAACAGATTCGGGGTGAGCTGGAAGCCAAGTCGCCAGACCTGTTTGTAGTGCTGCCCGACCAGCGTTCGTCATTCGGGGCCGCTCGTCTGTGGTTGCGGGAAAAATGCGACGCCGCGCTGCGGGAACATCTCAGCGGAGATTCGCTGGGTATCGCGCTGGCCTTTCTGATCGGCGATCGGTCGCTGCTCACACCGCGAGTAAAGAACGTGTTCATTGAAACCGGCACGATGCATATCCTCGCGATTTCCGGAGTGCACGTGACGATCCTTGCGGCGTTCATCGTTGGTATGTGTCGGGTGTTCGGGGTTTGTAACCGCAGTTCGGCAGTGATGATGTTGGTGATCGCCGGCATGTATCTGGCGATTGCTGATGTGCGACCACCCATGCTGCGCGCATTTCTGATCGTCGGGATCGCAGGCTGTTCCACGTTGTTGAGACGTTCCGGCTTTTCGTTGAATTCACTGGCTGTGGCAGCCACTGCGGTGCTGATCTGGAATCCGCCAGACCTCACCGACGTCGGCACGCAACTCTCGTTCCTGTGCGTCGCCACCATCATCTGGTGGAACAGACTCTATTCGGCGCAACCGACAGATAAAGAGCCGGACATCCTGTCATCGTGGTGGACGCGCCAAACGCGGAAAGCACTCGCCAGCCTGCGTTCTATGTTCTTGCTGTCGGGAATCATCTGGATCGTCACGGTGCCGCTGACCGTTAATACGTTTCACGTATTTTCGCCGATCAGCCCGTTGGTCAACATCGTCGTTGCTCCGCTGGCGACGCCTGCGTTGTGCATTGGATTCCTGTTCGTGCTGGTGGCGATGGTTGCAAGCCCTCTGGCCGCGCCGCTGGCCTGGCTGTTCGATGTTTTGCTGAAGGCCATGCTGTGGTGCGTCGAACGAACTGCCGACATTCCTTACGGTCATGTCTATGCCGCCGCGCCTCCCGACTGGTGGCTGCTCCTCTGCTATCTGGCATTTGCAGCAGCCATGCTCGCCGCGATGTATCGCTGGCACACCCGCGTTATCACCGCTGGCACCGCGCTGTGGTTGTTACTCGGCGTGCCGCTCGTTCGGCATCATGAAACCACGGGCGACCTGCATGTGACCGTCTTGTCGGTCGGGCATGGTCTGTCGGTTGTGGTGGAAGCCCCAAATGGGCACCTGCTCGTTTACGACAGCGGCTGCATGGGCACGGAGGAAACTGCGCGACGAGCCCTGGCCGAAATGTTGTGGGATCGACACTACGCAAGGATCGATACGGTGATGATCTCGCATGCGGACATTGACCACTTCAATGCCTTGCCCGCGATTCTGGACCAGTTCCGCGTGCAGCGAGTCCTCTTTGGTCCGCAGTTTCAGAACAGCCGAGAGCCCGCTGCCAAGCTCGTTCATGAATCGATCACCGGGCTGCCGACACAAGCAGTTCTGGCTGGCGACGCCATTCAAATCGATCCCGAGATCAAGCTGTCGGTGCTGCATCCGCAAACGGAGCGGCCACTCGAGACCGACAATGCTGCCAGTGTGGTGCTGGAACTGTCGTGTCGCGGCAGGCGCTTTCTGCTGACTGGCGATCTGGAAGGCAGCGGCCTGCGCGAGTTGCTGAAGTCACCCACCGAGCCGCTGGACATGCTGCTGGCGCCTCATCACGGCAGCTTGAAGGATAACCCGACAGAGCTGGTTCGCTGGGCACGCCCGAAGTGGGCGGTGGCCAGTTCGGATCGCAAGACCAACATCGAGCGGCTGCAGGAACGTTACGGTGCGCAGACCAGGGTCCTCGGTACGGGAACCGCGGGAGCAGTCGAATTCCGCGTGTCCGCTCAAGGTCACCTGACGTGCAGGACCTATGGCACGCACGAACTGACCGAGGATACCGACTTCGAAGCGAATTGAGTCGGCATTCTTTGACCTGCCGCGAACGAAAGGCTTTACAATAAGTGTTCGAGGCGGGATGACTTAAGGCTCAAATTCCGTTTATCTTGAACGAGTTTTCCAACCTTCCGGGTGTCAGAGGATCTGCCATGACGGCTGAAGAGATGGCCAAGCGGTATCAGCCCAAAGACCTCAAGACGTTTGAATATGAGCGTCAGTTGTGGGAAGCACGCTTCAGTCCCTGCGGCAACTTCGTCGTCGCTTGCGGGTACGACGCTACTCTGCAGCGCTGGCGAGTCGCGGAAGACAAGCTGGAACCGCTGCCCGCCTTCAAGGGCCATAACGGCTGGGCTCAATGCCTGGACTTCGTTGCGGACGGCGAAGGAGTCATCGCGGCGGACTCCTGGGGCGCGGTCACCTGCTGGAAGTACTCAGACCCTGAAGCCACCAAGCCGCTGTGGGCGCGTCCCGACGCGCTGGCCGGCTGGGTGCGTGCGCTGGACGTTTCCCCGGACGGATCAAAGGTCGCCGTAGCAGGCAATGACCGTCACGTGCGCATTCTCTCGACGACCGATGGCCAGACTCTCAAAGAGTTCCCCGTTGCGGACGATGTCTTTTCCGTGGTGTTCCACCCCGATGGCAAGCAACTCGTCGCGGGAGATCTCAAGGCCGTCGTGCGTTCATGGAGCATCGAAACCGGCGCCGTCATCAAAGAGGTTACGATTCCGGACTTCTATAAATTGAATCACCTGCAGGAATGCGGCGGAGCTCGGCGACTGTGCTTTGATGCCACCGGTAAGCAACTGGCTGTCGGAGGTCAGAAGGCTCCTGAGGGCGGCTTCGCAAAGGGCACACCTGCTGTCGCGCTCGTCGAATGGGAGACGGGCAAGGTTACTCATCAGGTACTGGCTGGCGGCGACCAGGATGGTTTCATTTATGACCTCGCCTTTCATCCCGACGGCTTCTGGATGGGAACCGTGTCCGCGTTTCCGGGTCAGGGCAAGTTGTTTTTCTGGAAGCCGGAGTACGACAAGCCGTTCTATACGGCGCCTAAGCACACCAACGGCCGCAGCGTCAGTCTGCATTCCGACAAACGCCGCCTGCTGTTTCTGATGTCGGTCTCATCGAACGGCAACGGCCGAGCCCTCGGCAAGAACGGCGAATACTTCGGAGGCAACGCGAAGTTGTTCCTGTTGAGCTTCCCTGAAACCGCAGCTTGATCCGTGCTCATCAATCAACGCTCGCGTTCCGCGATCCCGTTGCAGGCTACGTGACTCGGCAGATGTAGCACTTGAGATAACTGTTCTCGGGGCAGTTGGGTGAGACCGGATGGTCGGGCGGCTGACCGCGCGATTCGAGAATCTGAATCGGGCGACGGATTGACGTCGCTACGTTGGCGAGCATCAGCTCAAAGTCCTCGCGGGAGACTCGGCCCGAGCAACTGCAGGTCACCAGAATTCCACCCGGACGAAGCAGCGACGCGCTCATCGCGTTGAGAGAATGATAGCCGCGCATGGCCTGATCGAATCCGGATTGCGACCGCGCCATCTTGGGTGGATCGAGCACCACAACATCGAATTGTTCCCCGGCTGCCTTCGCGTGCTCGAGGTACTTGAAGACGTCCGAACGCGTGAACTCCATGCGGTCGACGAGCTGATTCGCCTCGGCATTTAACTTCGCGGCATCGAGTGCGGGTTGCGATGAATCGACGCACGTCACATGCGCGGCACCATACTTCGCCGCCGTCACGCCGAAACCGCCGGAGTAGCTGAACAAGTCGGCAACACGTTTGCCGCTGCAGAGCCGCGCGACAGCCAGGCGGTTCTCACGCTGATCCAGAAACGCACCCGTCTTCTGCCCTTCGGCCACGTCGACCAGAAACGTCAAACCGTTCTCGCGAATGCTGAGCGGTCGCGGTGGTACCTCACCGCGCACCAGGCCATCAGCCAGCTTCAAGCCTTCGCTTTCGCCGATGCCTTTCTCCGTCCGCAGCCAGATACCGCGCGGCTGCAATCGTTCTTCCAGCAGATCAAACAACACATCGCGGCGATCGGCCAACGCGCGACTGGTGATCTGAACCAGCAGCCAATCGCCGTACCGATCGACCGTCAGTCCCGACAAGCCGTCCGATTCACTGAAGACCAGTCGATACGCGGTGTTGTCGGCAACATTGATGACATCGCGCCGCAGCGCCAGTGCCGCATCCAGTCGCGCCAGCCAAAACACTTTGTCGAGAGCCTGCGATTCATCCCACGTATAAAGCCGCACGGTGATATTGCTGTCGGAGTTGAAGAGTCCGCGCGCAACGAACTGCCCTTCGGCGGAACGGACCAGCACTTCGTCACCCGGTTGAGGATTGCCGGTTGTCCGCCCGATCGTCCCGGCAAAAACCCACGGATGCCGATTGAAGAACGGCTGCGCCCGACGCGGCTTCAAGAAGATCGTCGGCAATGTCGCCTCTGAGTTACTCATGCGATGCATCCCATTGTCAAAGGTTCAAGGCTCACCCGACAAAGGAATGTCCAAAGCCGAAGTCTCAAAGCCAGAAAGCTGTCACAAAACGGCTTATCGAGCCGTACTTCAGCAGTTGCGCAGACCCATGATCGGGAGGGCGAGGCTCCTGCCGAGCCGGGCGCTCGAGGCCAGGCCGATTCGCTCACGCGGCTCGGCAGGAGCCTCGCCCTCCCGGCGCAAATACCAGAGTGCTGCTCAGTAAACAGGGCTGGCAAGTTCGAAGCGCCACTAGATCTGCCCGTCGAGGGCCATCTGGTGGAAGCAGTGGGTGATCTTGTCCTGATTCTCCAGCAGCCAGTCGATGGATGGCTCGTTGCGCATCGCTTTGCCGATCGCCTTGGCCGTCGCAGCGCGATTGGTCTTGAATAGAATCTCGTGGTCGATCTTTTCCGTCACGACGCTGGGGTCCAGCCAGACAGAAACGATGATGCCAAGATCGTTGGCCTTCTCTTTGGGAATGTCACCGGCACGCACCGCGTCCAACACACCGTTGGCAATCGCGGCTTGCACCGTACCCATCAGGATGTTGGTGTACTTGGTGTTGGTGACGGTGACCTTGCTCACCATGACCGTCGTCGGACGAACCTGCACGTCGCAGTTCATGATCGCGAAGACCTTCGAGTGACCTCGGTTCTGGTCGCCGATCATGTTGGCGATCGCGGCTCCGACCGGACCGTCGAGTTCGCCAATCACCACTTCTGGCTCAGCAGCGGACCATGGGGGAGTATCTTCAACGAGAGCTTCACCAGTACGCATGACAATGCGGCTCATAAGTCAGGCCTTCTAATAGGCATTGAAGGAATTCCAAGGGAGAACAGCGCTCCTTACAAAGGGCCAGATGTTAGGGGCAAGATTCAAACTGTGTAGCCCGCCGGACGCGACAGTTCGGAACAACACGTATTGATCCGACAATGCGTTGGCTGTGGTTCGCTGTGCTCGATAAGTCGGCCTTCTACACAGAACCTGGCAAGCTTTAACGCTGTCTGGTTGGGCGTTCGCAACGACCTGAAACAATGGCTGATCTGCCGCTGGCAGAAGACTGCTCAACTTTGGAGCAGTCGAACTAAAAGACGAGCACAGCCGTTCGACGGTCGTGGAAACCGCAACGACGTCGGAATCAGTGATTCTCGCTGATTCTTCACGTTTTTCGGGCCTCGCGATTAACTGGCATCGCCTTTGCTTTGCTGAACTTTGTTCAACTGTCGGCTGTTGAGAATTGTTGCTCACAGCCTGAGCGTTCCGTGGTGAAGGCTCAGTTGAACGCCTGATTTCACTTGTATGAAAGGAGCACACCAATGAGCCCCTGCCTTATCGATGCGGGCTCCACCCTCTCCAACCTGAATCCGGAACTGACCATGATCGCCGGGTTCGACGGAATTGAGTTCGAAGACCAGATCGCCGAACTCGCCGTCGACAAGTGTCATGTAAGTCCGCGTCATGTCTGGCAGCAGCGTGATCTTGGTGTGCTGGCAATGGACGCATTGCAGAACCTGAACCCCTACGGCTGGGACCGCATCGACAGCGATCTCATGAAACCGCTGGTGGCCGCCGCGATGCACGTCGTAAAGCAGATCGTCCCTCAAGCCAGACGGGACTTCTAACGCGACTCAAAATCCTCATCGTCGAAGAGTTCTTCGCTTTGAATGATCTCTCTGAGTTTGTCGAGCCCGCTGGCGATAATCTGGCGGGCTCTTTCCTTTGAGAGACCCAATCGCGCGCTGATCTCTTCGAGCGTGTGAGTCTTCGAGTTCCCGCGCAGCGCGAAGCGCATGCTGATGGCTTCCTGCTCGCGCTCGTTCAGGCGATCGACGATCGTTTCCAGAATCGAGCGTTGTTCGAGCAGTTGCTCTTCGACATCCGCATTCGTCCCGCGTGAGTCAGCCGAAAGCGACAACAGTTCCTCGCTGCCTGTCTGGAAGCGGGTCATCTGCTGACCTTCGCCGGGGACGGTGCGCGCATAGCTCTTCATTAACGCCCACGTGGCGTAACTGGAAAACTTGTTGCCGCGTTGGAAGTCGAAAGTCTCAATGGCGCGCAGCAGAGTGAGGTTGCCGTCGCTGACCATCTCGAAAAAGTTTTCGCCGTGCTGCTTGTGCTTGCGAGCAACCGAGACCACCAGTCGCAGATTGCAGCGCACGATCATGTTCTTCACGACGAGACTCTGATCGAGCCAGGCTTCCAGCGCGTCCATGTCCTGGGCCTGCTGCTTCGATTCTGGCAATCCCTGCTGCAACAACACCGCCTTGTGCTTCAGATAGTTCATCTTGCGAAACAGAAATCGTTCCTGTTCGCGACTAAGCACCGGGAACTCGTAAAGCTCAGACAGATAAGCAGGCAGCTCCGATGCGGATGGCTGGTGCGCTGTCGTCGGGAGCTCCAATCCTTCGCCAGGAACCAGCATCGTTTCGTCAGCGTCGTCCTCGTCGAAATCGGGCGATTGGATGTAATCAATCCGCTGCTTCGTGAGCATCTGAGCGCGGTACTCTTTAGCAACTCGATAGATGCTGGACCGAGTGCGACCATACTGCCTGCCCAGCTTCGTCGCGGACACACCTCGCTTCAGAGAACTAAAAATCTCGCGACGATCATCGTCAGTGAGCTGCACGGCAGCGTCTGGAAACACGGCCGCGGCGGGATACTCGGCATCATGCTTCTTCAAAGTCGCTCGAATGGTCTCAACGGCGCGGCCCAGTCTACGAGCGAGCCGCCGGGTGACTTCAATCTGCGAAGCACCATAACGGGCCAGTCGACGCGCTCGACGGATCATCCATTCTTTCTCAGAAGTCACGACGTGGGAGAACTCGCCGCTGCGTTCGATCTCAGCTCGATGCAACTCAACGAAGCGTTCGAGATGCGACTGCAAGAAGCAGATGCGTTTGCGTTTGCCGCAACGAGCCCGGCGGCCGGCGAGTCCGCGTTCGCGCCAACGCTCAACCGTGGAAAGTGAAATATTGAACCGCTTCGCGACCTCATCTTGAGTAAACGCCGGCTCGGTGAAAGTCGCCGCATCCAGCGGCATGCTGTCGGAAAGGTCTTCGACGAAGTACCGCAGGTCGTGCAACAACACTTCGCCAGCCAATTCCAGGCTGGGGTAGTTTGTGGTCGGACGACCAGTTATCTCACGAAACAGAACAGGATAAGTGATCACTGAATCGGGGCGAACGTTCAACAGAAAGAGTTCCGCCCGTTCCAACTGTTTGAGGCGCACCGGTACCGGGGCGTACCTCACTTGCTGATCAGCAAGCTGTCGCAAAGCGGGGTGTTGGTAGCGTTCAAGTTTGAGTGACATGGCATTGAAGAGGACCGCAACTGAGATGCCTGACCGTGTCGCCGAAATGACAGCCAAAGTTGCAACAGTGAAGTGAGTTCAATCCTCATTAGTACCGCGACCTGGCGACGAATGCCACAGGCTTTGGCCTGACGAGTCGTCGGCCGAAGGTTTGCGTCCCCGTTTCGACCGAGTAAGTTCAGCTTGCAATTGAAAACAAATGTTCCATGGACTACGACATCGAAGTTGGCTGCCTGGCTCCGGTCGGGCGGGAACCACCAGAAACCTTGAATGCCGCCGAGGAGGGTCCGTAATGGGCAGGGCACCAGTTCGGTCGTGGGTTGTGTGCTTGATTGTGGGGCTGATGGTGATCGACGTGCCGTCGCAAGCATTCGGCCAGCTGCAGTGGAGCATGTCCTTTTCCTGTGACAGCAAGTTGGTTGCGAGCTGCGGTGATCGGGTGCGTGTGTTTGAGGTCGCGACCGGAAACGCTGTAGCGGATCTGGAAGCTACGCCGGCTCGTTGCATCGCGTTTTCACCCACCACCCCAACGCTGCTCGCGATTGGTGGCAAGGACGGTGTCGTTCGGCTCTGGGGCACGAACACGAAGTCCTCAGTGCAGGAACTGCGTGATCACGACGGCGAAGTCCAGAGCTTGGCGTTTTCGAAGGACGGTCGCCTTCTGGCCAGTGCAGGCAAAGGCCGTTTGCGGTTATGGGATGTCGAAACCGCTAAGGTGACTCAGTCAGTAAACGACCGCGAGGTTGGACTGAACGGCGTCTCATTCTCACACGATGGGCGTCTGCTCGCGTTCTGTCGCAATCTCGACAAGCAGGCCTCATGCGTCGATGTGTATCAAGTCGAGAGCTGGATACTTGCGACATCGATTCGGCTGGCGGCCGACAAGCAGGAGAATTCTCCGAACGGCAAAGCGACGACGTTTGGAGTCGCTACGGCATTCGATCCGACCGGGAAACGGTTGCTGATTTCCGGAGGTTGCTGTGTACCGGTCAGCAAAGCGGAAGCTGCGCCGTACGACTTCGGATGTCGGCCCACAGGTCTGTTATGGACGGCCGGAGTCGACACAACCAAGGCTCAGTTGCTGATCGACCCGCGCCCCGGTTACCACAGATCGATCAGCGTATCTCCCGATGGAAAACGCTTCGCGATTGGCAACGCCAATCCCGCCGTCCAAGAAAAACACCTGATCGAACTGCGTGACATCGACCGGGGCAAACCTATTTGGCAGTCACGCGGTGAATTATACGACCCGCACGATGTGGTCATCTCGCCCGACGGCAAGCTGGTCGGGTCCTGCCGAATCAACATTTTCCTTTGGAACGCTGATACCGGAGTGCTGGTTCGCTCGATCAATGTCAGCAAATGACGGCATGCTGGCAGCGACGGGACAATGTTGCAGATCGTTCCGCGATCAGAACGAAGAGCATTGTGGCCAACGAATCCCCGAAGAATCATGATGTCGTCATCAAAGTCAGAGGCCTTTGTTCTGGCTGCGGAGCGGTCAGCGACTTTGGGCTGGTCCAAACAAGCTGCGGAAGGGGTCAGATTCGGCACCGGGTGTCAGGGGGATGAAGTATGTGTCAGCCCGCTTCCCAACTTCCAGGCTGCCCGTTCCAACTCCAAGCCCCAAAGTCCGCGCGCCACGGAGCGTCGCCAGTTCGAGCAACAAGGGCCGTTCGCGGCCTGCGGTCATGCGGTCGAGCCAGAGGACTTCGTTCCATAACGAATAGTCGGGATTCGATGAGCGACCGTCAGTCCCGAGAGCTACAGACGCACCGGAAACTAATAGCTCGCGCCAGGGATGAGGCGCGTGTCCGAAGTAGTGATGCGTCCGCGGGCAATAGATCACGCTGATCTGCGGGTGTTCGGCGAGAAAACTGCATTCTTCCTGATCGAGATAGTTTCCGTGTGCGATGAGCGAGTGCTCCAGACGCGCCAGCGACTTCAGAAAGTCCAACGGCCGACGCCCGGTGGGATGTAACCCCTCGCGCCACAGCCCGATTCGAGACAGCATGTCTCGCAATGCCCCAGTGCCGTGCTTGAGGAGCTCCAGTTCGGCGCGTGTCTCAGCCAGGTGAGTGCAGAGCGGTACTTGTTCGTCTGCTGCGAGTTGAATCAACGATTCAAACAACTCCGGCAGTACCGAGTAAGGAGCATGCGGGCTCAGCGCACCGATCACACGCGGATGCATCGCTGGCCAGTCGGGAGTGCGAATCGCCCGAGAACGGTCTTCAGCGACCGCCGCCCGACAACGCGCCAGATGTTGTCGAGACAATTCCAGTTGTGGAATGGTTTGCTCCGGCAAAAAGCACAGGCTCTCGCGAAAGGCAACGACTCGTGGGGCGTCCGCATCAACGAATTCTGGAGACCAGTCCCCGGTTGCAATTTCACCAACGATCCTTGTTCCGGTGCTCATTGCCTCCTGGAGCCCGTTGTGAACGAGTTCCGACAAAGCAGTCACGCGGTTCCGACGATGGGCAACGACCCGACCAATCCAGTCAGCGAAGGGGTATTCAACCGGGCCGCTGCCAGCCGCAGCGGGTTCACCGAGCGGCGACGCGAGGTCGCTGAATTCCAGATGCGCGTGACAATTCACCAAGCCGGGCAACAACGCGACGGCACCAAGATCGAGCGTCCGATCATCCGCAGTGCCGCGCAGTTGGCGCACATCGGCAATCCGACCGTCAACGATTTCGATCACGCCGTTCTCAATCGGTGGCGAGCTGACGGGAAACACCCAGCGCGCGGTCACTCGGAACATCGCGGCCGTGCTACTCATCCTCACTCCAGATCGAATGCGGATCGAAGCTCATGGACGCAGCCATGCTCAATGTGACGCACACGATGAACGCGATCACAGCCGGGCCGAACTGAAACTGCACGAGGTTGCCGAGCTTCACGAGCATCACCAGGAACGCCAGCAACATGACGTCCATCATGCTCCATTTGCCGGCATGCTCGACGATGTGATACGTCAGCGCTCGGTGTTTCGCGTGCGTCAGCCGCAGCAGACAGAGTTCCAGCAGAAGGACCAGCTTCAGCAGCGGAAAGACGATCGAGAACAGCAGGACGACTCCACCCACCAGCCAGTTACCGTGAGCGAGCAGATCAATCGTGCCGCCAAGGACGCTCGACGCGCTGCGATGTCCCAGACGTTCGATCTGCAGAATCGGCAACAGCACGGCGGGCCAGAACAGGCAGAAGGCACCGAGTGCTAACGCTGCCGTTTTCCCGGCGGATGACTCCGTCGCGCCGGGCATTGACAACGTCGTCCCACAACGCGTGCAGGCGGCCGATTGTCCGACTTCCAGCACCGGCACCTGATGAATGCGTCCGCAGCAATGGCAGGCTTTGAGGTCCATCTTCTGCATCAGTCCTTGAGTTCTGAACGACCCGTGTCCGGCACAAACCAGATGAAGATCATACCGAGCACGAACACCAGGCTGGTCACGCGACCAATGCGAGCATAGTCGCCTTGAAACAGCGCCATCAGCGAACCCGTTGCGAAGACGGTAAACGCGGTGATGATGCGGCCGAAGTTGAAACCAACACCCGCTCCGGTGGAGCGCAACTTGGTGGGGAAGAACTCCGGCAGGCACAGCGGCATCCAGCCGAAGAAGATCCCGCTGAAGAATCCCAGCGCCGCCACTCCCAACAGAAAGTTCTCATCGGTCGGCGTCATGAACCAGAAGGTGTATTGAGCGGCAATCAGCGCCGCGAAGCTCGTGAGGAAGTAGGTCAGGCGACGTCCCATGCGACTCGCGACCCAACCGCCGATCAAACTACTCACCAGTCCGGTGACGGATCGGTACTGCTGCACGTTGGCTTTGAGCAACGGATTCGGAGGCGTCGCCATGTCGCCCGCGTCAGCGGCCCAGAGAGCCATCCAGTTGGCACCTCCCCATGCTCCGAAGATGGGAATGGTCGCCAGCACGATGGTCACCAGCGTTACGCCTAGCAGCGGGGGCCGAAAGATCTCCAACGTCGATGAAGCTGGTGCCGGGGTCTTGCTCGCGTCAGTCGGCTGTTGTTGAGCTGCCAGCCAGCGCGGTGACTCCGGCACCGCGAACATCGCAAACGCACCCAAGATTACTGGCACCGCTCCGAACCACATCATCCAGTCCCAGTGAGCAGGAGTCGCTGGGTACTTCGCGGCAACCGTCGCCAGAATGAAGATGCCAATGTTCGCGGCGGTACCGATGACACCGGCCGCCATGGGGCGCGACCAGTTGGCCCAGGCTTCCGCCACCAGCGCCACTCCGTTGGGCCACATACCTCCCACGCCGGTGCACGCTAGAAACCAGACGGCAACCAGTTGGGGCGGAGACTCCGCCCAGCGCGCCGCGAAGGACATTGTCGAATAAGTGAGAATGCTGAACGCCATCGCTTTCGACCGTCCGAGCTGGTCGCCAATCCGCCCGAAGATCAATCCGCCGGCCGCCGCGCCGAACAAAAAGGCGCACTGCAGCCACGCGAACCACTGACCGATGTCAGTCTTCCAGGTGGTCAACTGAGCCTTCTCCGATTCGGTCAACGGCGCCTTGGAGGCAGTTGCCGATTTGTTCTTGGCCGCCCGTTGCGACAGTTCCTGATATCGGGAAACGTCGATGCTTCCGGTGCGACCGAGCAGGTCAATGGCGGCGGGCTGCATGGCGATGGATGTGATCGCCATCAAAAAACCAGCACAAAGCCAGCCGAAAAAGGCACAAAAGAGGATGACGTACCGTCCTGCCGTCGTGAGTGGCACAAGCTCAACTGCTGACGCGTTCGGAGCGCTCAAGGTGGCTTCCTCAAGAGAGGGAGAGTTCCCAGAAAGTTCGGAGACTCAGGACGTTGAACCATCATGGCGGAATTTTGTCTGTTGTTGAACTTTGAGCTGTCGGTCGGATGTAGCGATCCGCCATAAGGGAGTCTCAAAAGACGAGCTTCAGTTAGACAAAGCCCTGTTGTATAACCCCGACCCCGCTGTCAGGATGACTGGGGTCGATCCCGCCAGATCGATTTTCGTGCCTTCCTGTCGCCGGGTGACACAGCCGCATTTCCCTCCGACACGTTTCCATGTGAGTCTCATTCATGAGCACTGCCAGCAAACCCGCCGCCCTCGGCCTGAAGTATCACCGCGATGCTTATTGTTTTGTGGACGCTGCCCTGCGACACACGCAACGCAGCCTGGGTCGATCTGCCGAACATGCTGATGGCGAGGTTGAAGAGGAAAGCGCCCACATTTCTGGTCAAGAGTTACTCGACGGCATCCGCCAGCTGGCCCTCAAGGAGTACGGGATGATGGCCTTGGCCGTCTTCAAGTACTGGGGCGTGAATAGCACTGAAGACTTCGGACGGATTGTGTTCGACTTCATCGAACGCGGAACCATGCGTAAGACGGATCGCGATCAAATCGCGGACTTCTATGAAGTCTATGATTTCGATCAGGTCTTCCAGCGAGACTACACGGTAGACGTCTCCTGCGCGTTCAAGAAGTAGTCACTCCCTCAACAAGACAAGTTGGCACTGACGGGCAGGGAAGCTCCATCTGGACCTTGTCGCCAGCACGCTCGGCGCGAGAGATTCGCTCACAATGGATTCCAGCGAAGCACAATCTGCGGATTCTCCGACCAGCGCCGCGACTGCGGGCCTGAAGCTGTCGCGCGGGGTCATCGCCATCGCGAATGTCGCCGTCGTCTGGTATCTGGTGCTGCTGAGTCTGGCTCTTTTCACCGCCAACCCGGTGCAGCTCAACGTCCAGCAGGTTCTTGATTCCGGCTGGATCATCCTGGCTACGGTTGATGAGAACGGCGTCGTTCACGAACGCAAGACGGTTCAAGGGCTGCTGCCTGAAGGTCCGCTCAAACTCTCTGATAAGTGTCGCTACACCGATCGAGAAATCATCCTGCCGCTGGTGCGTGAATTCGGCGACTACCGCATTACGCCTACCCATCTCCCCAATGGCGACCGACTCGTCTATCCGGCCACGGAAGATGCCTTAAAGCAGTTAAGTGCCATCTTGAATCCGCCTCGAGAGCCCGCACGGCGGAAGTAACAACGGTTCGGCCAAACAGCAGCCCCAGCAATGTGGAGCAGGGACCTGCTTGAAGAAGTAGCACCAGTTGCCTGACAAAACAAAACGCCAGCTGAGTATCTCACAGCTGGCGTTTAGATGAACTCAAGGCGATCAGGCTGATTAAGGCCGAGCAGCGATCGAGGTGACCTTCTTCACGAAGGCCGAGATGCGATGACGCCAGATTGTGTGACGCGCTGCAGACTCGCCCACCACCCAGTTCAACTGGATTGAGCGGCGTTCGCCGACGAATGGCTTGTGACCATGCCAGGCGTTGTCGCGGCAGCGGAAGGCGATCAGCGTGCCAGCTTCCGGCGGAACTTCGGTAATAACGTCATCAATGTTCTTGGATCGCAGCAGACGCAGCCGGCCGCCGTCAGCGCCCCAGCCGCCGTTGAGGTAGATCAGAACGGTGACCAGCTTGGTCACGCTGTCGAGATGCACCTGGCCATCCTTTTGGCGAGTCATGCCGCGCACGGTGAGCGTTGGCGGCTTGCCGGTCAGGTCCATCTGGAATTTCTTAGCGAAAGCATCGCGGCAGGCGGTGCTGATCAGTTCTTCGCGGAACTGGGCGAAGCCCGGCCCAAATTCGAGCGATTCAGTCGGAAAGCTCCCGCCCTGGTCGATCTTCGGGAAGTCCTGATTGATCAACTCGCAGGCTTCCGGCGACAGGAAACCCGGAATGACCATGTATTCGAAGGGTTCGGTAGTAAGTGGCGTCGTTTCCAGAGCGTCATAGCGCAGCATGGACATGAGGAATCCTTTCCTGTCCGGACTGACGATTTTGGTAGTGCGGTCAGTGGCGAGAATAGATGTGAGTTTTTGAAGGGGTCAAGACGACTCTGCGACGCGGTCTCAATAGCCTGCTGCCTGCCCGTGCTTGCGTGGGTCGCTTTTGGCCTTCAGACCTTGCGGCGTTCGAGACACGACCTGGCAGATGGCAAGAGCGTTCTCCACCTTGAGGTCGTGGCCCAGCCTTGTCAGGGGTTGCCGCGCGTCTTTGGGAAGCTCGCCTTCAATCAACAGTTGATTCGGACGCCACTGATGATGAACTCGGGGCGCGGTGACGGCCTGCTCAGGCTCCATTTCAAACTGCGTCAGGTTCAACAGCACCTGGATCGTCGTGCTGATGATGCGCGGACCGCCTGACGCCCCCAATGCGTGCACGGCTCGACCGTCTTGAATCGCGATGGTGGGAGTCATACTCGACAACGGCTTCTTGCGTGGCGCGACCGCGTTGGCTTCGCCTTGAATCAGACCGAATGCGTTCGGCTCACCGGGCCGCGCGGCGAAGTCATCCATTTCGTTGTTGAGGACAATGCCAAACTGCGGTTCGACGACCCAACTGCCGAAGCTGGTGTTGACGGTCTCCGTGCAAGCGACGGCGTTACCTGCGGCGTCCATCACGGAAAAGTGAGTCGTGCCGCGATCGTCCTTGCCGACTACTGCTTTGGGGTCGCTGCCGTACTCTTCCAGCTTCAGCGTGCGATCCACCTGAACGCGATTCGCGAGTTGCAGCGCGTACTCATCTGACGTCAGTTTCTTGATCGGTACGTCAACGAAGTCAGCATCACCAAGGAACGTGGCTCGGTCCGCGAAGGCATGCTTCATCGTCTCCGTCAGCAGATGCAGATACGGCGGCGAGTTGTGCCTCACGTCCGCGAGTCGCTGAGGTGCCTGCGACCGTTGCTCAAGTTGCTTCAGCACCTGCAGGGTTTCAATCAGCGCAATACCCCCGCTGGACGGTGGCGGCATGGCGACCAGCTTAAGCCCGTGGAACTGAGTCGTCAGCGGCTCGCGTTCCACGACGTCCATCGCAGCCAGATCATCCGCAGACAGCTTTCCTCCCGCCTTCCGCACCGCATCGACCATCGCCGCTGCGACAGGTCCTCGATAGAAGCCATCACGCCCCTGTTCGGCGATCTGCTCCAGCGCCTTCAGTTGTGGAGAGCGGAACTTCGGCGTGATCTTTCCAAGATCGCCACTGCCCAGATAGTGCTCCCACAGGGCGGCATACCTCGTCTGGAGTTCGGGCTTGGCTTTGAATGTCCGCAAGGCTGACCGACGCACGCTGAGTTCCTGCGTGTCTAGTTCAACACCGTCGCGTGCGAGGCGGATTGCTGGTTGCAGCACGTCTTTCAGCTTGAGCTTCCCGTACTTCTGCTGCGCGAAACACAGACCCGCCACATGTCCGGGAACCGCAACCGCGAGACCGCCTTTTTCACTCAACGGCGCAACACCCTTCGGCGGAGCCGCGTACATGTCTTTAGTAGCCGACTGCGGAGCCCGCTCGCGATAATCGAGCGTCACGGCTCGCTGCTGCTCCGCGTCCCAGATCACCATGAACCCGCCGCCGCCAATACCGGAACTTGCGGGTCTCAACACCGACAGCGCGAACCCGGTCGCAACGGCAGCATCAATCACATTTCCGCCCCCGCGTAAGACTTCCACGCCTGCCTGACTCGCCAGGGGATGGTCTGCCGCGACAGCCGCGTGCTGGTATGTTGGAGCGACTCTCGCATCTTCGGCACGGGAGGATTGAGTCAGCGCCGCAACGCACACGCATGTAACCACAAGGCGATGCACCGCGATGACTAACATTTCTCGCAACTCCGTCCGGGCGGCTTTCAATGCTGTCATGACCATAACGAGATTCCATTACAAATGGCTGGTTTCGACTTCTGCGCTCAATCATCCAGGATTTGAAACGCTGAGGACGCAGTGTTCGCGGAGAGAATTCAGGACGGCAACTTCCGGTCTCCGCGAACTCGGTGTTCTCTGCGTTTTAATTCTGCCGATTTGTGTTCGCGCTTGAAACTTTGCCCCGCGAATTGATTACGCTGTGGCAGAGCACATCGGTTGCGTTCCCCGTCATCTCCAGTCGGCTGGTCGCATGGTTCAGTTTGTTTTTCCTGAGCTGTTTCTACTCGCGGTGCCGCTTGTGATTCTGTTTCGCAAGTGGGGCTACGTCAGCGGGCCGACGGGCTGTCTGCGCGGCGCGGTGGTGCTGCTGTTGTTACTGACGCTGACCGGGCCACGGCTGAATCTCTATGGCTATGGACTGGACGTGATTGCGGTCGTGGATCGGTCGCGATCACTGACGCCTGAAGCGCAGGCCAACGTCCGCGAGCTGCTCACAAATCTGCAGAGCCACGTAACGACGTCGCGGCACGGCGATCGCCTGGCTCTGGTCACGTTCGGCAGCCAGGCACAAGTTGAGTTCGAGTTGTCCGATAAAGTCTCACGCTCGGACTACGACAAGGAAATCAATCCGGACGGCAGCGACCTGCATGACGCGATTCTGACCGCGCTGGATCGAGTGAACCCGAATCGTCCGGCGCGAATTCTGGTGTTGTCGGATGGTGAATCGAATGGCCGCGACCCGCTGCTGGCTGCACGCCGTGCTCGCGAAGCTGGTGTGCCAGTGGATTGTCGCGTGTTCGAGCGGCTCAAGGTCGGCGACGTGGCCGTGGAATCCGTGCAGATGCCGGAAATGGTCTCACCGCGCGAGCCTTTCCAATATGCCGTCTGGGTGCATGCGGATCGCGAGACTCGCGGAGAAGTGCGCGTCTTGCGTGACGGTCAGATCGTGAAGAAGCTGGAGCAGGACTTCACACGCGGCATGAACCGGTTGTTGTTTAGGGACATCCTCGAAGAGGGCGGCTTCTATAATTACTCGGTTGAGCTGAAGCTTCCGAATGATCCTGTGGTGGAAAACAATCGCGGCGCGGGGCTGGTGCGTGTCGACGCGGGTCCGCGGATGCTGGTACTGAACTCGGATGGCCAGCCGGGCAATCTCGTGAAGGCCTTGCAGGCAGCGAAGATCCCGACGGACATCGCCGTTGCGGCGACTCATCCCTTGAATCAGGACTCGCTCGACCGCTATCGCGGCATCATCATCGAGAACGTGAAAGCAGACGATTTCGGCCGTCAAAAGATGGAGCGGCTGGTGCAGTTCGTCGAAGACCTCGGCGGCGGCTTGATGCTCACAGGCGGTCAACGCAGCTTTGGCACTGGCGGCTATTTCATGAGCCCGCTCGATCCGATTCTGCCGGTCTCAATGGAACTGCGTGAAGAGCACAAGAAGGTCCGCGCGGCAATTGCGATTGCACTGGACCGTTCGGGCAGTATGACGGCACCGGTCTCGGGTGGTCGCAACAAGATGGATCTGGCCAATCAGGGCACCGCGGCTTGCGTTCGGATGCTCTCGCCGCAGGACATGGTCGCCGTGATCGCCGTCGACAGCACGCCGCATGTTATTCAGCCGCTGAGCAATGTGGACAACAAGGAAGCCATCGCGAAGAAAGTACTAGGCATTCAGAGCACGGGCGGGGGCATCTTCGTCTATGAAGCACTGGTTGCTGCCGGGCGCGAATTGCTCAAGGCAGATGGCTTTGCGACACGGCACATCATTCTGTTCTCGGACGCTGCCGACAGCGAAGAGCCGGGTGACTATCGCAACCTGCTGAAGAAATACACGGACAGCGGCATCACCGTGAGCGTAATCGGACTCGGAACAAAGGCCGATTCTGATGCGCGACTGCTGGAAGACATCGCGAAGCTCGGTAACGGCAACATCATGTTCACGTCCGATGCTCAAGAGCTGCCGCGGTTGTTTACTCAAGACACCATGAGCGTCGCGCGGAACACGTTCATCACAAAAGATGACGCTCAGCCCAGCGGCATTCCGGGCAAGCTGGTGCCGGATGCGCGACTGCTGGGTTCGTTCAACATCGATTCGTTCCCCAACACCGATGGCTACAACCTCAGCTACATCAAGCCCGAAGCGACGATGGTTGCCGTCTCGCAGGACGAGAACGTGGCTCCGTGGTCGGCCGCGTGGAATCGCGGGTTGGGTCGAGTCGCCGCGATCACACTCGAAGTCGACGGCAGGTTCTCGGGACAGTTCGGGAATTGGCCGGAGTACGAAAACTATCTGGCGACTCACGCACGCTGGCTGCTCGGCAGCACCAATCCCGATCAGGTTTACGTAAAGGTGGATCAAGTCGGTCAGGAAGCTGTGGTGTCCGTGGAACTGGATCCGGATCGGCCGCGTCAGGATGAGACTCAGCCACCGCAGGTCATGATTGTCCCACCTGGTGATGAGCGCGCTGACGTCCTGAAGCCCGACCTGATCTGGACCGGGCCGAATACCCTCGAAGCTCGCTTTCGCATGGACCAGCCAGGGAGCTATCGGACGCTGGTGAAGACGGGACCGAAGGCGTTTACGCGCGGGCCGGCTGTCACCCTGCCGTATTCACCGGAGTTCGCACCTCGACTCGGCCTGCCCGAAGGGGCGCAGACGTTGAAGCAGGTCACGGAACTCAGCGGGGGCAAACTGCGAACAGACATTCTGGAACTGTTCTCCGACCCGCCGCGCACATCCCGCTCGCTGTCGCTGTTGCCCTATCTGTTGATTGCCAGCATCGCCCTGCTGCTGCTGGAAATCGCAGGCCGCCGCCTGTCGCTGTGGGAACGATTGCCTGAGTTAGCCATTCCAACCTTAATGCCAGCCGGCTCGACCGCGAGCAAGCAACAGAAGTTCTGGAAACGCTGGTTGCCGAAACCTGCGGGTACGAAGCCGCGAACAGCCCCTGCTCCGACGACGGTCGCCGCATCAAGTTCGCCTGTACCCAGTGCCGCCACGCAGACTCAGGCCGAGCCCAGAAAACCCGCGGCTGCTCCACCACCCACGACGACGACCACGGCCTCCATCTTTGAAAAAGCCAAGGATCGCGCCCGCCGCCGTTCCGAGTGAGTCGTTTTGTAGAACCTCTGGTCCAAACGTGGCATGCAGTTCGTCGGAAATGCCGAGCTTAACGGTCCCAGAAACCTTGCGGGAAAGCTGTCCCGGCCTGCTTGTCTGACAGGGCAGAACTGCCGGGCTGCCAGAGTGTGGAAATCCGCCGGAACATCTGATCTTCCAAGGTTTTGGGGTTCCTGATATCTACCCCGAGTTGTTTCGATCGTTGGCCAACACTTGATCGAGAATGCCATGGATGGCTGCAAAAAATCAAAACTCGGTGGAGCGATCCTTCGCCTCGGGATGCTCGTGGGGCTGGCAGCGGTTTTAGCTGGATGCCACTTCGGGCGATTGTCGATGAGCATGCGCGACCTTCATGGCGTCCCTGTTCCGAGCGTTCAAATGGTCCCCCAGCAATGGGAACCTGAACTGCAGGAAGAGTAGACGCTGCCACGGGATGGCCTCGCAGGAGGCGATTTACCGTGACGCCATGAATTGAGGATGGACCCTGTCTCCGCTTGGGCTGCTTCGATGTTGCTGATGCGAGTTCTCACGGTAACGCTGCTTTCACTTTCCATCGTTGGCTGCCGGTCTGTTGGCCACAGCTCTGCTTCGCGCGAGTTCCGCGACGACGCCGTAGTGCTCGTCTCGAAGGATGCTCCGCGAGGTGAAAGCGTTGAGCTCGAAGCGCCAGCTCATCCAGAGTCTGTCCCCGAGAAAGACGCCAAACGCAAGAGTGGCTGGGGCTTGTTTGGAAGTCGTGAAGCGATGCCGCGCACGGACTTGAAGACGCCCAGCAAAGAGCCTGAGCAGTCTGCCTCGGCATCATCCTTCGCTGACGGTTTTTGAGTCGGCAGGTGGTTCAGCGGCAGCAGCTTCCTGTGCTGATGAATGGGAACTTGCGCTGCCCTTGCGAAAGCTGATCGCGGCGGCAATTCCAGCCAGCAGCAGTTCCGTACTCCACAGTACGTAACCCTGCGGAGCGTTCTCGGTAATCGCTGCGGCCGTCATGGCTCCGAACAGCCGAAACACCAGATAGCCCGATAGTGACTCGCGCGCGTCGAGTTCCGGCCGGCGTTCCTTGAGCGCGTCGGCGACGATGTTGGTTCCCAGCTTCTGCTGATCGAGCGTCGAGGGCCTATCTCCTTCACCCGGCTTCCTGGAGTCAGACTGCAGTTGCATTGCCAACATGTTGGGCGGAACCGCCTGATAAGCTCGTTCCAACGCGTCCGCATATTGCCGCCACCACAACACTGACGTTCCGCCAAACGCTGCGATGCCCAGCGCTCCGACCAGCACACTCGATTTGAGGCTCCGCGCCGCGTGATCACGTTCAGCCCAGTAGCTGCTGCTCAATCCGATCAACACGCCTTCACCGATAGCGAACAGACCGAGCAATCGCACGCGCGCGGGAACTTGCCCCAGCAACACGCTCAGGCAGACCACGACGCCGAGACTGATCCAGATCCACGAGTTACGGGAACGCTGAGCCGCGTTGTCAGTTTCGGAAGACATGCCGCCCCAATTGCGGAAAGTTCTGCGCCGATTGCCACGCGTTAAACCGTAGTGGATGTAACGGCAATCTGCTGCAGATCCAGTGCGGCGGCTTCGCCCGCTTCCTGGCCATCCTCAAGTTGAGGCACTCCGCCGTGTCCGTCCAGCAGGTGCTCTGCCTGCTCAAACGAGCAGAATCGTTCGACCATGGTGACGAAGTTTTTCAGCGAGGCGTCGCGCAGTGCGTTCGGGAACGAACCGGATCGCACCACAAAGTGCTGAGCGTTCAAACTCGCCAGCAGATGCCAGCATTGGCTCGCCAGATCCAGCCATCCCGATCGACACGCAGCAATTCCCGTCAGCACGATAAACTTTTCCGTGCCAAGAGGCTGCTGGCGCTGATGGGACAGCAGCGCCAGTCGAGCAAACGCCAGCATGGCGGTTTCCTGGTTCAGCACGATCGGACCTGTGGGAATGATGGTGGATGAATCGGTTTTGGGATGAAGGTCTGAGGTCAGCAGAGTTTCGCTCACCTCAGCGGCGTCGGCCCCTCTCATGTAGTATCGGCTCGGACCACCCTCAGTCATCATAACTGCTGATCCGACGAAACCTTTGCCCGTTATTGAATGAGCCGCCACAAGTCGCGATGTTTAGCCAACGTTTCGCGAACTCATCGGCTTGGTACGAGACTTCGTTATGAGAATACTTATCGCCGCCGTCTTGATCTGCATGTGCAATCTGCCCTGCGCGGTCGCTCAAATTCCGAATCCTGAGTTCACTCACGCGGTGCCGATGGCCGTGGAACGCGGCAAGACCAGTGAAATCACCGTGCATACTTACCCCAATCAGAAGAAGGGGTACGAAGGAGCCTTCGCGGTTTTGTTTGAAGGCACTGGGCTGGCGGCGGAACCGCTGCCGAAAGGTGAAAAGGAATCCGTCGATCAACTGCGTTTGAAAGTTACCGTCGACCCGAATGCGGCACTCGGCGTGCGCGAGTTTCGAGTCGCCGCCGCCAGCGGCATTTCGACCGTCGGGCAGTTGCTGGTTGTCGACTCAGCGGTCGTGATCGAACAGACCGAACCCCATCCCACGCGCGACAAGGCTCAAGCTCTGCAGGTCGGTCAGACGCTCGGGGGCATGCTGACAGCCAAAGAGCAGGTCGATGTCTTCAAGTTCACGGCGACGGCGGGACAAGCCGTCACGGTGAGCCTCTACTCCTACCGCTTCTTCTTCAAACGCCATAACCAGTTCGACGTGCTCGATCCGATCGTCTCGCTGAGCGATGCATCCGGACGTGAACTGGCCGCCAACGACGACTTTCAGTTCGCGGATTCGCTGCTGCACTACAAGTGCGAGCAGGCTGGTGACTACTACATCACCGTGCGCGATGTCGATTTCAACGGCACGGCGGCTTTCAGCTATGTCCTGCAGTTGACCGATCGCCCCTTCGTAACGTCGATCTTCCCACTGACGATCGCTCCGACAGATCCGCCGAAGTTCAAGGTCGATGGCTTTCAGCTCGCAAGTGCCGATGCGGATCTGGCACTGAATTCCTTCGCGTTGCCTGCTCCCGTTGGACGTCATTCGATTCAGTTGCAGTCGGGCGGAGTTGGAACAAACCCCGCTTCACTGGAAGTCACCTCCCATCCTGTCGTCGCGGAAGTTGAACCCAATGAGAAGCCCGATCAGGCTCAAGCGGTGACGCTGCCAGCGGTGATCAATGCCCGGATGGACGCGCCGAATGACGTCGATCACTACGCGCTGACTTTGAAGGCCGGGCAGGCAATCCGCTGCGAAGTCAAAGCCCGGCGGTTGGGCTCGCTGCTCGATTCCAATCTGCAACTGCTGAACGCTCAGGGTGGCGTCGTCACCGCCAACGACGACATTCATCCCTCGACGAAGGACTCGAGAATCATCTTCACGGCGCCGGCTGACGGCGTCTTCACGCTGAAGATTCGCGACCTGCTGTATCGCGGCGGTTCGATGTTTCCGTACTCGCTGACCGTGCAGCTCGACGAGCCGGATTTCACGCTGCAAGTAGATGAGTGCCGCGCCGGGATCGGTCCGGGCACGGCGATGCCGTGGTATGTGAGGGCAACTCGGACTGGTAACTTCGCGGGACCGATCGACGTCCGCGTAGAAGGTCTGCCTGCCGGTATCTCGGTCAACACGCTGACGATTCCGGCTCACGCGAATGATGGCGTGCTGATCCTGCAGGCAGCCGCGGATGCAAAGCCGGTTGCCGGCCTGGTGAACGTGATTGGCTCAGCCAAACTCTCGCTGCCTGATAATCAGACGAAGCTGATTGAGCATCGCGCCGAGCCGCTTACCGAAATGGAGATGCCGGGCGGCGGTCGTATGATCTGGCCAGTGACGACGCATGCGGTCAGCGTGTGTTCCAAATTCGATATCGCAGCCGTGAAGGTCTCACCCACCGAAATCACTCTGCACCCCGGTCAGAAGACCGAGGTGGAAGTCGAAGTCGTGCGGCGCGAGGGCTACACCGGCCCCGTCACGCTGGATGTTCTGCTGCAGCACTTGGGCTCCATCTTCGGCAATCCACTGCCGCCCGGAGTGAAACTGGTCGATTCCGGTGCCAAGACATCTCTGGCCCCCAACGAAACCAAGGGCAAGATCATCATCGAGGCTGCGGCTGACGCGAAGCCGTTTGAAAAAGTGCCGATCTCGATCAACGCCAATGTGTCTATCAGCTTTGTGCAGAAGCGGCCTTACGCCAGTCCGCCGATCTGGCTGACGGTTCCTGTCCCCGCTGCTGCTGCTGCGAAATAGTTCCGCTGACTACCGAGTGAGAGACTTTGCGACATGGAAAAGCTGATCGAAGGCGTTACTGAACTGCTGGAAGGCAACTGGAGCAAGCTGGTCACGGCCCTCATCATGATGGCCGTGGGCTGGTACTTTGGACGTCGCAAGGCTGCTGCTGACTGGCGTCGCAAGGAGTTCTACGACCGGTTGAATATTTCGCTGAACTCGCTGACTTCGGGCACTCTGCAGATTCGCACAGTGCTGGAGAAGAGCTGCCAGGACGTCTTCTTGAATGTCGTGGCGTCGGAGAAGGTCGCCGAATGCGCGAAGCTCACGACAGCAAACGATCCCATACTGCCGCTGCCGAAAGATGACTATTGGTACTACCTGAACTCGGTGCTCAACGAAGTCGCTGAGAAATTTTCCGAGGGCACCGTGCGGCGTGACATGGGGCTGCCCGTGCAGACCGAGCGTTACGCGATTTGCCTGACCAGCGAGAACGCTGGCGACCTGCGCACCCGCAAGGTGCGCGCAATGGTGGTGCAGACGCGCCTGCTGGACAACCTGCCCGCCGAGCAGCCGAAGCTCGAAAGCCCGCACCACATCACGCGCTGGGAGACGCTCAAGCAGCTTGCTCGGGAACGCAAAGCGAGTCCGCACAAGTTCCTGGAAGTGGAGCTTTGCTTCTCGAAGTGAGACCGGTGCCAGCTTGTGCCTGACGAAGTCGGCTAACACCCGATCCACTGATCGAGTTATCTTACGCCGTTCCGGTTGCTGACCTCAGGAGAACTCCCATGACAACGCTGCTCAATCGTCGCACCCTGCTGCAGTCGAGTGCTCTGACTGCCGGTGGTTTGCTGGCCTGGATGTCTGGACCTGAGTTCGTCTTCGCAGATCAGGCGGGCGACGAGGAACTGGTACCGTTCCTGGACATGCCGCGTCCGGGTCCCAATCGACTCGACTGGGAAACTCTGTCGGATGACGAGTGGCTGACACCGCAAGACCAGGTCTTCAATGTGCAGCACTACAACACGCCGAACATCAAGCCCGCCGACTACAAACTGGAAGTGACGGGGCTCGTGAAGAAGCCGCTGTCGCTGACGATTGAAGAGATCAAAGCGCTGCCCAAGCGGGATCAGTTGATGACTCTGGAATGTTCCGGCAACGGATCCTCCAAGGGCTTCATGAATGCGGTCTACAACAGCAAGTGGACGGGGACGCCGTTGAAGCCGCTGCTCGAAGATGCCGGCATTCAGCCGGGCGCCATCGAAGTCGCGTTCATTGGCTACGATCGGCAGGAAGAGGTTTTACGCAAAGGCACGCCGCGTGAACTGAAGTTCGATGTGCCCTTTGGCCGCAGTCTGTCGCTGAAGGACGCTTTGGAACTCGACGCATTGCTGGCTTACGAACGCAACGGCCAGCCGCTGCAGGGCCGCAATGGTGCACCGCTGCGACTGATCGTCCCCGGCTGGTACGGCATTGCAAACGTGAAGTGGTTGCGGCGGATTGAAGTGCGCGATCGCCGGTACATGGGTCGCTACATGGCTCGCGATTATGTGACCGTGCGCGCCGAGAAGCGCGGCGAGGAACTGGTGCATGTCGAAACATCCGTCGGGCGTCTGAATCTCAAATCGATTATCTCGCGCGTAACTCGCAAGCCCGCCGTGGACGGAAAAGTACCGTTGAAGGCTTATGGCGCCGTGTGGGGTGATGGCACTCCCATCAAGGCTGTCGAAGTCAAGCTGGACGGTGGCGAGTGGCGGGAAGCGAAGCTGGCTGCGGAACCCAATGAGAAATTCTGCTGGCGCTTCTTCTCGATCGATCTGGGCACTGTGGCTGCCGGCAAGCATAACCTCGTGTCTCGCGGCATCGACGCTCAGGGACGCATCCAGCCTGCCGCAACTGACGACGAAATTGCCCTCAAGAAGACATACTGGGAAGCCTATCAGCAATGGCCGCGTGACATCGAAGTCACGGCCTGACGCTCAACCTCGGAACCAACGCGCTCCCGTTGCTGTCTAAGACTGGCTGACGCCGCTCGATGTGTTGTATCGAAGGATCAGGGAATGATCAGAGGGGATGTGTGGTATGGCAGATTCACAGTTCGCCCAGACGTTGGATGAGCATCATCATTTTCCCGAGATGGTCACGATGAAGGCCATCGGGCCGAACACGCCCGACTTCGTGGCCGCAGTGATCAAAGCCATTCAAGTGGGGCTGCATCTGAAGTTTGACCCGCGTACCAAGACGCGGGTCACTCCCAATCAGAAGCATGTTTCCGTGACGGTTGAAGCCATCGCCGGCACGGCCAACGATCTGGCCGAGACCTACGAACAGCTCTGCAAAGTCGAAGGCGCGATCATGGTGCTGTGATGGATGCGGCCATGAACCTGCTGAATCCACTGCCGCCGCAGCAAGCCACCGAGCTGTTTCAAGACCTGCTGCAGCGACCCGGCATTCGAGTAGAACGCATCATCTCGTGGGGGCAGGCCTCGCCTGACGGCTTCTGGTACGACCAGCCGCAGGCAGAATGGGTGCTGTTATTGGAGGGTTCGGCTCGCCTGCGATTTGAAGATCAACACGAGCCGCTGCAATTGGAACGCGGCTCGTGCGTGCTGATCGCAGCCCACCGCAAGCACCGGGTGGACTGGACTGATCCCTCACAACCCACCGTCTGGCTGGCCATCCATCTTGATGAGCGTTGAGCATGGTTGACGGTGCGGTTCCGCCATCTTCGAGCCACACTCTGTTAGCGCGAGCCGTGCTCGACGGTGACGATCGTGCGGATGCCACCGCGAGGGGTGAACTCGGCGACCAGCTTCATCCAGCGCGGTTTGATCGCGGCGACGAGGTCATCCAGAATCTGGTTCGTCACGCTCTCGTAGAACGCACCGTGATTGCGGAACTGCTGCAGATAGAGCTTCAACGACTTCAGTTCGTAGCACTGCGCGTCCGGAACATAAGTCAGCGTCAATGTGCCGAAGTCAGGTTGGCCGGTCTTGGGACAGACGGACGTGAACTCGGGACACACGCTTTCAATGACGTAGTCACGGTTGGGGTAAGGGTTTTCGAAGGTCTCAATCACATCACGCGAAATCGTACTCATACCTGCCTCAGTAAAACGCAAAACCAACGGGTCTCGTCCGATCTAGGAGCGAGAAATGGGCGCCAGTGTAGGGACTTGGTTGAGAAGATTCCTGCGGGTGCCGGGGAACTCGGCCGTGGCTCGGTCAGGAGAGCGGCCATAACAGTAACAGGCACATTCCATGTGCCGTCCGCTAAGAATTAGTACAAGGGTTTCGGCACATGAAATGTGCCTGCTACTTGCAAACAAAAAAAGCCCGTCACCTCGTGAGAAGTGACGGGCTCGGATTCGCGGGAATCCGTTTTGATCTCGGAGCGAATCAACGCGCTGTTTGAGTAGCGGGCTATCTCACACGGCACTGGAAGGTGATCGTGCCGCCGGTCTTGAGGCCCTTGTCTTTGTTTTCCTTGAGCGTCACAGCGCGACGGCCGGGAAGCGGTTCATCGAGCTTGAAGCTCAGCACCAGGCTGCCCTCTTCATTGTCCGTCAGAACAACTTCGCCAGGCAGATCACACGTGGCGGATTCTTCGACAAACTCGAGTCGCGGCGTCAGGTTGTCGACGATGCGGACATCGTGCAGTTCCAGATCGCCGACGTTCTCAAATCGCAGGACGAAGGTGATAATATCACCGGGCTTGGCCTGCTTCTTATCCGCAATTTTCAGGATCCGCAGTTCGCCGGGGCCCTTGTAAGGGTCTTCGACGCCGACGGTTTCCGCGTCGCGACTGGTAGCTTTCACGATCTGCAGGGCGTCGGTCTTGGCCGCGATGACTGCACCGAGACCTTGCGACCAGTTGAGTGCCGCATTGATGCCAGCCGCCAGATAGGCTTCCTGACCAGCGTTGATCTGTCCTCGGAAGGCGAACGCAAAGGCTTCCTTGCCCTTGATGTCGGCCTTGTGTTCGGTGAGGCGAGCGACCTGACCCACTCCCCGCACGCCGCTGCGACTTTCGATGCCGCTGGCTCGCAAGCGAGTCTGAATACCCTTGGGGCCGTCGTTATGAGCGTAGCCCTGCGGACCTAATTTGGTCCGCATGCCTGAATCGCGGCGGATCTCGTCGGTCAAAGCTACATGGCTGACGTTGCTCTGTCCGCTGGGTGTGGTCACTGAGCGCACAGCCGCGAAGCGCGGGGCGTAGATGGCGACCTGATTACTCTTCACCGTGCGACGTTTGCCAGTGCGATCGGCGGATTCGCCGATGGTGTCTTCGGTATCAAGTCCCTGCCGAGTATATCCTTCGTAGTGGACCGGCAAGTCGCGATCGCCACCGTCGAAGATGTACTCGTCGGGATAGCGTTGAGCGTCCGTGCCAGTCATCCAGCTTTCATCTGGACCAGCCAGAATGTGGCCGTTCTCTCCGATGTCGCGACGAGCTTCGGCAGGCGTGAAACTAACGGGTGAGACGCGCGGGTCGCGCTGCGGTCTCCCCGGCACCGCTCGTGGGGCACTTTGGGGGTAACCCACACGAGCGATACCAGAACGGTCAGAGGTTGCAGCCCGCTGCGGAGTTGACGCCTGGGGCCGAGACCGAACGACGCTCCCTTGCGTTGTGGCGTCGATGGTCTCAAGCCCCTCGTCATTCTCCCCTCCCTCGGGAGACTGCCCTCGTGGTTCGTAGTAATCCGCGTTCTTGAGGCCGTCGCATGCCGGACAGCAGCCCTTGTGAAGGGGACCGCGTTGACGCGGGCCGTGACAGCCGACCACTCCGACAAGCAGAGTGAGTGCCAGCAGCGAGCCAACTTGCAGGCGTTTGTTGAAGGTCAGGTTCATCGAGCGACCTCCACTTTGCGGGCCGAGAACTGCGGATTGTTGATTCGTGTGCGAGGCATGTTGTTACGAGCCTCGGCTTTGTCTGATTCGGTCGCAGGAGCCGCTTCCGGCACTTCGGTCATGATCGATTCTGCGATCGGTCCGCCGGTGCCGAAGAAGCTGGGATGCTCGCCGTGAGCCGACGGCATGCGTCCGCCGATGCGTACGATGACCAGCGGTCGTCCGCGACGATCGGCTTCGGTCATGGCGTTGTCGGCCTTCATCAGTTGCGTCGTGCTGGTGCTCTTATCAAGCGGGTACGGCGCGGCCAGTTGCGGCTGTTCGAGATACACCACTCGCGTGACCAAGTTGCCGGACAATGCGGCTTCGATGTCTTCGGTGGTGATTTGAATCGGAATCGGGAAGTTGTGCTTTTGACCAGCTGGCGGATGCAGACGGTCGATGACTTCAATGGTCGGGAAGATCTCTACCGCCGGCATTCCGGGGATATCGCTGATCTTCAACCGGTAGCAGTGTCCGACCATCACGGCCGTTTGATTTGCCGGATCGAGCGGTGTTTCGCGAGTGACCGAATGGAAGACTGTTACCCGGGCGTCGGCATCGTCGAGGGCTACTCGAATCGGCTGCATGTAGCCTGTTCTGCCGCCTGCCGCGTCCGCGAACTTGGCCGCCAGTCCCGGAGAGACTCGCTGGCCGAGCGGATGATGCCCCGTGTATTCAGGCAGCACTTGAGCGGAGACCGTGTTCCAGCCGCAGACGCTGCACGCCAACGCCAGCACCGCAGCGACACATCGGTGCATCCGCATCGCGATCGATTGGTGAGTGGTTGACATGGGAGAGCCCGTGAGAGGGGAAACACGAGAGGAGAGAAGGACAGTCAGAACGACTGACCTGAGGAGACCAGCGATGCGATTGAGGATCGGTCATATTGGAGGCTGGAGCTAAGATCGCCCCTCACCCCCGGCCCCTCTCCCCGGTTGGGGCGAGGGGAGCGGTTCGGTTTAATTACTTATTAATTAATACTTATTACTGCTGAGCCCAGCGTGGGTAGGAAACTTCGCCTTCGTTGAAGGTCGGGTGAGTCTCCGAGTACTGGATGTGCTTGACTGGTGGTGGCAGACGGTATCCAGGATCGTGCTTCACATCGATCAGCATGTGGTCGACTGGATCAGGCAACTGATTCTTGGACAGGTTGCGAACCGTGTGCGACTTCAGGCTGGCTGGAGTTCCCAACGGCAGATGTGGGGGTCCTGGCAATCCGATTGGTGTGCCGGTGATCGGCATACCCCATTGTGGAGTGCCACCAACACCGGAGATCGGGTTCACGCCCGGCATTCCCGGGCCAGCGAAGCCACCCATGATCATCGGACCGGGCACGCCGCCCATGCCCGCACCAGCGATTGGCATCGGAGGCACGTGCTCACCCTTCTCACCATCGAAGTACGCGACCTGCTGGAACTGGCCCTGACCAGGACCACCCATCATGCCCGCTTGTGGTGGCATGCGGCCTGGCATTTCCAGATCCATGTTACCCATTCGCATCACGACCATGATCGTTCCGCGACGTTCGGCTTCGGCGACAGGATCAACTCCCGGATCCAGTTTCGTCGAGACCAGAGTTTCCACACCGGCGATCGCTAGTTCCTGATACTTGGCATCAGGCAGGTAGATCACCTTGGTGACGAAGTTGTTGCTCTCGATCTGATCGAGATCTTCTTCGGTCAATTCGACCGGAATGCTGTTGTGTGACAGGTAAGCATCGCTAGTCGGGTGAGCGGGATAAACCTGCAGCGTCGGGTAGATCGTCAGACCATCGCGGCCCGCGATGTTGGTCATCTTCAGGCGATAGGTCGCACCCTGCACGAAGTTGTAACGAGCCGGAGCGATGAGTTGATTCTCGGCGTAGCCCGGACCAGCCTGCCAGCCGATCTGCGTACCGGCGGGGCCGATGAATCGCAGTTGCGACGTTTCGGTCGCAAAGGCTCGAGCTGGTGGAGGAGCCAACATCGGCATGACGCCCGCACGAGCCAGGTCAACCATTGGTCCCGGCTGGGCCATCATTTGAGCTGGCGGAGCGACGTATTCCTTGTTCCCGATGACGCGTTGGCCATCGAACTGGGTGCAGCCGACGCAGACCACCACGATGGTTCCCAAGACCAAAAAGTAGAGCTTCATCTCGTGTCCTCACGACCTGTGTGTGATCGGTTCCCGCTGACCGTGACATGTTGAATTGCTCCCCAGTCGCCCCGAGGAACATCGCTTCCCATCGACCCGGTTCCGTCCGGAGCGATAGACTGCAGACTCACCGCGGTGCCGGCGTCCTTGCCGGGCGAGACATCCTTGTCTTCACTGCGATGAATTCGCGGTCTCGGAGCCTTTGCGGGTCCAAGACCTGACAACACGCCTTGTTCATCGGCCTTTCGCGACCCGAACCTTCGGCAAATTCCTCACTTTCGGCACAACATGAAAACTTTGCCCAGTTTCACACTCGCGCTCTGTCTCTCAGCGGCGGCCACCTGGGGAGCCGTCCAACTACGCAACGTGGGGGCTCAGGAACCCGAGAAACCCGCAGCCGGAGCGAAGCGGCCCGGTCCGGAAACCGCCAGCGGCGAGAAACCCTCGGCGGAAAAGGTGGCCCTCAGGCGGAACGAAGCTTCAGGCGCGGTCGCTCTGATTTCGCTGCAGGAAGCTCGCGAACGCCTGCTGACCTACAAGTCGATTCAGGCGAAGCTCACGGAAACCGTCGCGATGGGCGAACGCCGTTTCCGCATGAGCGGCACCTACGTGCAGGGCACCGAGCTGAAGATCCGGCTCGAATACGAAGTGCAGGTCGGCAGCACCGCCGGGCGACTACTCGAAGTGTGCGACGGGCGACGCCTGTGGACCCATCAAACCATCGGCACCGAACAACGAGTGACCAGCCGCGACGTCCGCCAGATCCTGGACGCGGCGGCTCAACAAGGCAGCACGCAGGACGATCTGCTGACAGCGGAACTGGGACTCGGCGGCATCGGCGGCCTGCTGGCCTCGGTCCAGAACGCCGTCCAGTTCGACAAGCAGTGGGAGCAGGATTTTGACGGCGCGCCGTTTGTGGTCATCGACGGCACCTGGAACGATTCGCAACGCGCCAAGTTCCTCGGCCCTAACTCAAGGCCAGATCAGCCTTTGCCAATCGTCGTTCCCGATCAGATCCGTGTCTACTTCCAGAAAGACGCGATGTTCCCGCGACGATTCATGTACCTGAAACGCACGCCGGACAACCGCTCGGTGCGCCCGATGGTGACGATCGACTTCTCGGACATCCATTGGAACGAAGACGTTGCGGAGTCGCAGTTCAAGTTCACTCCGCCCGACAATGTCGAGCGTCAGGACGTGACAGAGGCATACCTCAAGCACTTTGCGAAAGACAAAGATGCAAAGCCCGCGGACGCCGACGCGAAGAAGTAATTCGCCCCCGAAATGATCGACCTCGCCATTCGGTCGAACTGCGTACCCCGGCATTATTGGTCAATCGGTTTGAACCCCCTTTCTTGAGGTGAATCGCCGGTCCGTTTGGCGGAGGAAGCGGTTATCCGCCTCCGTTGCTGCAGCCCCATGCTATATGCCGTCGTAGTTTCATGCGGGCTCCTCAAATCGGATGTGAGATGTTTTCGACGGGTACTGGCCGCGCGGAGCGAACACAGTTACGCAGTTCGCTGCTCACGGTCTCGAAGCGACCAACCGTAGACAGTTCCATTGTGCCTGCCGGCACTTCGTTGCTGGATGTGATGTTGCGGTTGAGTGGTCACAGGCAATCCAGAATCACGGTAATTGACAACAATGAACACGTAATTGGCTTTCTGGCGACAGCGGAATTTGAGCAGGAAATAGAAGCTGGCAATGCAATCGGCGACCTGAGCTGGAAGACTCGCTCCATCGAGTCTCTGCTGCTGGCTCGTTTGCAATCGGCCAACGACTCGGTCGACGGCGACGGCTTGCCCTCCAACCTACAGCCTGTGGCTGAGGAGGTTCCCTGCCAGACCATTGTCGAAGACGGCTCGTTGCTCGGCCTGATCACCGACACCGACGTCTTCGTCAGCTTGAACCGCATCGAAGAGCTGCTGTCGGAAGCCACTTTGGATCAGCTCAGCGGTCTGATGAACCGCGCCGCGTTCATGCAACGCTGCCGCGAGGAACTGGAGCGTTCAAACCGCACGGGAGTGCCGTTGGTGCTGGTGCTGTTTGACATGGATGAGTTCAAGCAGATCAACGACTTGTGTGGTCACCCGGCCGGCGACAAGGTCATTCAGCAGATCTCCGAATGCATCTACAGTCAGCTCCGCAGCTATGACGTCGTCGGCCGACTCGGTGGCGACGAGTTCGCAGCTCTGTGCTGCCAGTGCCAGGGCTCGGACATCGGAGCTCCGATCCGCCGCATTCAAGCCGCCGTCAGCGAACTGATTCCGCCCTCGCAGTTCCCGCATCCGAAGCTCACGTTGTCGATCGGAGCCGCCTCCGTAAACGGCACCCCAAAGGTACAAGTGACCGACCTGTATGCCGTCGCAGATGAATGTCTCTACGCCGCCAAAAGAGCCGGCCGCAATTGCGCCTATCATTCCGGCTGCGAACAAGGCCACACGCCCAACCGCGTGGGCTAAACCGCAGCGAACGAAGCCTACAAAACAAAAAGGCACCCAAAGTTGGGTGCCTCTATGACTTACGGCGTGTGCCTTCACGTCTACTTGTTGGCGGCCAGACGAGCCATACGGGCTCGGCGTTCCGCTCGGCGGCGAGATCGTCGTTCGCAATCGCTGGGCTTCTCGTAGAATTCCCGACGACGCATTTCCTTCTTGATTCCAGCGTGCTCTACCAGCTTCCGAAACCGCTTCACTGCTTCTTGGATCTTCTCGCCATCCCGCAGACGCAACTTGACCACGTACCGCTCCTTTTGCGACTAACTGATCTCGCTCATGAAATTGACCGCCTCCGGAATGAGAGGTCGGAAACCGACGGAGTCGAGCTGCTACTTACAGCCCACCGTCTCTCTTGCAGAGCCCGCTAATGTAGATGCCTGATTGAATCAAAGCAACTCGGGCAGCAAATTGTCGGCTGAAATCCAGTCCTTGGCCTCAAGTTATTCGGGTTGCCGTACCGTTTTGATTTGACTTGAGCGAACCTGGGGGATTGTGATCCAATCTTGGTGTAGTCGACCGGACTGGTGTCTTGGAGTCGATTTCTGATTGAGTTGCCCGGCGCCGCCTTGATGGGCAGAAAACGGCGCACTGCTGCATGTCTAACGAAAAGCTGCGACGTCGAATCGTCCACGAAGCCGCTCGGATGATGTACGAGCGGAACGAGTCCGAGTACTACCGGGCCAAAATGAAGGCCGGTCGGCGAGTCTGCCAAGGCTGGGTCAAACCCTCCGACCTGCCCAGCAATGCCGAAATCCGCGACGAGATCCAGCGGATGGCGACCCTATTCGAGGGGCAAAGCCGCTTCGACAAACTGCGTGAAATGCGAGTTGAAGCCCTGCGCATCATGCGTCTGCTCAGCCACTGCAAGCCGAAACTGATCGGCAGCGTGCTGACCGGACATGTTCGGCAAGGCTCAGATATCGACATTCATGTTTTTGCGTCGAACACCGACCCGGTGACATCCGTACTGGATCTGGAAGGTCTGACTTACGACGTCGAACACAAGCGGGTTCGCAAGCACGGTGAAGAACGTGTCTTTACGCATATCCACGTCCGCGACCGTTATCCGATTGAGCTGACGCTCTACACCCCGGACAAAGCCAGTTTCGTCTTCAAGAGTTCGATCACCGGCAAGGCGATGGACAGAGCATCGGTAGCGGAACTCGAAGCCTTTTTGGCCACCGAGTACCCGGACATCGACTTGGACGGAGAATTGGCAGCCGCCGACCACGCAGTCGATCGCTTCCAGGTGTACCGGGCACTGCTGCTGCCCTTGGAAGGCGTGAAGCAGTCGAAGAAGTATCACCCGGAAGGCGATGCGCTCTACCACAGCCTGCAGGTGTTTGAACTGGCCCGCGACGAAGTGCCGTACGACGAAGAGTTCATCCTGGCCGCTCTGCTGCATGATGTCGGCAAGGCGATTGACGCGGGAGATCACGTCGGCGCGGCGCTGGAAGCTCTGGCCGAATTCACAACCGACCGCACGCGCTGGTTGATCGAACATCACATGGAAGCGCACCTCATTCACGACCGCACGATCGGACACCGGGCACACCTGCGATTGAAGGAGTCGCCGGACTACGAGGAACTGGTGATGCTCGGCCAATGCGATCGCGGCGGGCGCATCCCCGGCATGCAGGTCTGCGATCTCGACGAGGCGCTGGAGTACATCCGGGATCTGGCTCGACAGTACGGCTGATGGGGTCTCACTCGGCCGTACAGCGTCCGATTCACCTGCCGACAAAGCGATTTTCCGCACGAGAACGTGATAGCGACGATGACTTTGCCCCACTACAAACCGCAGGTCCTCGTACCCCTTCCGGCTTTTTCAGCGCCGGCTTTCATTCCAATACAGACGGAGTTTTCGATGTTGCAATACAAACTCGCATATGGTTTCGCTCTGACGGCATTGCTGGGTCTGATCGGCTGCGGCAACAACCAGAAAGAGCCCCTGAAGACGTTCGATCGCAAGGACGCTCAGAAGGCGCCGGTGGATCCTCACGGAAGCCATGAGCACGGTCCTCACGAAGGTCACGTCATCGAACTCGGCAACGAGGAATATCACGCCGAGGTTGTCGACGATCACGATAAGGACGAACTGGGAATCTACATCCTCGGCGGCGACGCCAAGACGGCCAAGCCGGTGGAACTCACCGAGTTGGTCCTGACGTTCAAGCACGGCGACAAGACAGAAGAATTCAAGCTGCCAGCCGTGAAGCAAGAAGGTGATCCGGAAGGCAAGGCATCGTTCTTCAAGATCAAGAGCCAGGAGCTGTTTGAAGAGCTGCACCATCACAGTGAAGGTGCGACGCTGACCTTCAAGGTTGGTGAGACGGAGTTGAAGGGCACCGTGAAGCACGAGCACTAAGCGTGTGATGCGTGATTTCAGAAAAGGCCCGACTCTGCCGAGTCGGGCTTTTTTCATTCTGGGCTTCGGCTTAAGGCAGGCAGCAGTATGCATCGCACCGTTTCGATTTGTCGCGGCAACCAGATCACTGTTCTGGAAACGACAGGCTCGGTCGCGCGATTGAATGAATTGAGCGACGAACACGCGGGCGACTGTCTACTGGTGTCTACGGAATCTCCTCGCTCGCAATCCTGGTCGGAAACAATGAGCGGCGATGTAGACCTAGCCGTCTCACTACCGGCGTCCGCTGTCTGTGGAACCGTTCTGGTCAAAGAGATAGGCGTGGCACTTGCGAGCTTTGTGTTGTGCCCGATTCTGAATGTGGATGCGCTGCTCAGTCCACAATCCCGAATGAATAAACCCGCGTTCCGTGAGGTGCCCGATTCCGTCGCTGATCTGGTGATTCGCTCGGCAATCGCGAAGCCGGGTCGAGTGCAGTGGGTCACTGATTCCAGGATCTCGAACCCGTGGGCGTTGGTAAGTAACGGCGCGGCAGGCTTGCTGCCCGAATTAGCCCCGAGCACTCCAGGGTCTGCAGGCGAGTGGTTGCGCGAGCAGATTCAAGATCTGCCTCTGCGACAGTTGCTGCAACCAAAATGTTCTTCGGCAGACTTTCTCGCGTTACAAGCCGGGTTGTGGCAGGTGCACAGCTTTCTGGATCCGAGTCACGAATGCTCGCAGCAGATCGAAGGCGAGGGTGCCGACCGCAACGGCGACTACTGGCACGCGATCATGCACCGTCGAGAACCGGACTATGACAACTCGAAATACTGGTTCCGTCGCGTGGGACAGCATCCTGTTTTTGCGTCGCTGCCTGCAGTGGCGCGGCAGGCGTTGAGCGAGTGCTCCGACCCTCAAGCTGCCAAGTGGGCTGACCGCTTATGCCCGGCCAACCGATGGGATGCATTCGCGTTTGTGGACCTCTGTCAGGCCGTCCGTCGCAGCGAAGATTCACCGTTGGGCCTCGCCGCTCGGCGGATCCAGTGGGCGGAAATGCTGCTGCTACTCGTGCATTCTTATCGATTCGTAGTCGGCACTCGCTGACTTGGCCAACAACTCTAAGAGGCTGGCCAACAACTCAAAAAGGGCTGTGCGACTGCACGGAAGAGCGAGGCTCCTGCAGAGCCGTGAGGGTAGAAACGCGGTTCGACACGGGCGAGAACCACACACAAACTCGCTCCCCTCGCCCCGCTCGCGGGGAGAGGGGGCGGGGGTGAGGGGCGATGTTAGCCATCGCTGGCCAATACTCCCGAAACATCGATTCGGAGACGCGTGTCGCTCATCAAGCGGCCTTGTTCAACACGAAGTTCAACCTCAGCAGGTGCCCTTCATAACGAAGCTCAGCGGTTGAGAATCAGTTGCCGAAAGGTAACGCCGCCCCTCACCCCCGCCCCCTCTCCCCGCACGCGGGGCGAGGGGAGAAACGTTGTCTTCTGCAGACGCGAATGCATATCTCGGACTCAGGTTCTAAGATGCACCCCGCTGTCGAATTCAAACGATCAACTTGATGAGAACGCCGCGACTCACACTCGCGCGTTGCACGTTCATAGAAAACACAGAGGAGCCCCCTTCATGAGTCACGGCCATCATCCCGGCGCTGAGCAGTTGCCACCTCCGACCATCAACATGACCAGCGGCTGGCATTGCCTGCATCTCTTCTACAGCGTCAACCAATCAGAACTGCGGCAGGTGCACGAGCATCATCGCGCGGAAGGTCGCGAACAGCTCGCGCAGATCCTGAGTTCCGATCGTGAAGGCGCACCGCAGCGCATTCAGACCTGGGTCGTGTCCGGCGGCAAAGCGGATCTCGGGCTGATGATTATGGACCCGGATCCGCTCAAGATCGACAGCGTCAAACACGCGATCCGCACCAGCCGCTTGGGAACGGTGCTCAAGCCAGCCTGGTCCTTTGTGTCGATCAGCGAAGTGTCCGAGTACGTGCCCTCCGTTGAACAGTATGCCGAGCGACTGAAGCTCGACGGCACCGATCCGAACGATCCCGCCTTTGCAGCGAAGATGCGTGCCTATGAAGGACGCTTGCCCGCGATGAACAAGCAACGCCTCTACCCGGACTTCCCCCCGTACCCGGTGGCGTGCTTCTACCCGATGAACAAGATCCGCCATCCGCACGCTAACTGGTATCAAGAGCCTTTCAGCAGCCGCTCGAAGATGATGTCTGAGCATGCCACCAGCGGTATCAAATTCGCCGGTAAGGTGTCGCAGTTCATCACCGCGTCGACCGGCTTCGATGACTGGGAATGGGGAGTCACCCTGTGGGGCCGCGCTCCGGAACACATCAAGGACATCGTTTACACCATGCGATTTGATGAGGCGTCCGCGCGCTACGCCGAGTTTGGTCCGTTCTACGTCGGCTATGTGCTGCCACCAACCGATGCGCTGGCTCAAGTGAAGCTGTAAGACTGCGTTGAGCTATAACCTCAACCGTCTAGAGATAGTCACAATGATATTCGTGTGACATTCTCCCCTCGCCCCGGTACTCCGGGGAGAGGGGTCGGGGGGTGAGGGGCGAGGTCGGCTTTATCCCCCTCAACCGGCCTGGCGGCCACCTTCTCCCCCTTGCGAAGAGGGAGAAGGATTCGGGCGGCGCTCCGGCTTTCGGCCTCCTCGTTCTTATCCCGAACAATTCAACGCAGGCAACAATCAGGATTAGCGATGGCCACGACAACGGATCTGTATGGCGAGTTGATTGAGCGAATGAAGAAGACGGTACTGCTGGGTTCCTGCTCATCGGTATTGGGTTGGGATGAGCAAACCTATCTGCCACCGGGCGGTGGAGAGCATCGAGCGAATCAGCTCGCGCTGCTGGCCGGCATGACGCACGAACGCGCAACTCATCCGCGCGTCGGTGAGTTGCTGAGTGAGCTTGAATCGCGGTCAGATCTCGGAGCTGATGGCAGCGACGAGCAGGTTGTCATCCGGGAAGCTCGGCGGTCGTACAACCGCGCGACCAAGCTGCCCCAGAAGTTGGTCGAAGAGTTGTCGCATACAACGACGCTCGCACAACAAGCGTGGGTGGGTGCTCGCAAAGCGAAGAGCTTCCCGCAGTTTGAACCGTGGCTGGCCAAGGTACTGAAGCTCAAGCGCGAGGAAGCTTCCGCGATCGGTTATGGCAACGGCGTGCCGTATGACGCTCTGCTGGATGACTACGAACCCGGCGCGACGGCAGAATCAATCGCGGCGGCGTTTCGTCCGTTGCGCGAGGAACTGGTCAAACTCGTCGCGGCGATCGTCGATTCCGGTCGTCACCCGCAGCATGAGATCCTGACGCGGCGTTATCCGATTGATGCGCAGCGCGAGTTCGCAACTCAAGCGGCGAAAGCGATTGGCTTCAGCTTCGAAGATGGACGGCTCGACGTTGCCGCGCATCCGTTCTGCAGCGGCTTCGGTCCCGGCGACTGTCGGCTGACGACGCGTTACGACGAGCAGCACTTCCCTGGTGCTTTCTTCGGCGTGCTGCATGAAGCCGGACATGGCATCTACGAGCAAGGTCTGAATCGCGAGGCCTACGGCACGGGGCTTGGCGAGACCACGTCGCTCAGCATTCACGAATCGCAATCGCGGATGTGGGAAAACCTGGTCGGTCGCAGCCGGCCGTTCTGGCAGCATTTCTTCCCGCAGGCGAAAGCAGCCTTCACGGAAGCACTCAGCAGCGTGACGGTCGATGACTTCTATGCCGCCATCAACGACGTGCGACCATCGTTCATTCGCGTCGAAGCCGACGAGTGCACTTACAACCTGCATATCATGCTGCGGTTTGAGATCGAACAAGCCATGCTGGCCGGCGACTTGCAGACGCGGGACGTGCCCGGAGTGTGGAACGAGACCTTCGAAAAGTTCTTCGGCCTGACGCCGCCGCACGACTCGTTTGGTTGTCTGCAGGATATTCACTGGAGCGCCGGGCTGTTCGGCTACTTCCCGACCTACGCGCTGGGCAACATGTACGCAGCGCAATTCTTTGAGACTGCGGATCAGACCTTGGGAGGTCTGTCAGCGCAGTTCGCCCGAGGCGAATTCGCTCCGCTGAAACAATGGCTCAACGAACATATTCATCAACAAGGCAAACGCTTCCGTGCTCAAGAACTGGTACAGCGTGTGACCGGCCGTCCTCTTTCGCACGAGCCGCTGCTGCGTCATCTGCACGCCCGATTTGATCCACTTTACGGGGTCAAATAGGTCAAAACTCGTGGCGGGATAAAAACCTCATCACGTGTTTTCGCCACGGAAATGCTTCGCGCGACTGCGTCGGGAATGGGTATGCTACGGCCACTCTGAATCGTCCTATTCCCCACGCAGGAGTTGTGATCATGAGTCGCACCCCAACATCGCGGCGCGAGTTTCTGGCAGACGTTGGTCGCGGCATGCTGGCTGCCGGAGTGACGGCCTCGTTCGCCTCGGACCTGGGACTGGTCAGTGCTCGAGCCTTTGAAGACGTCCCGAAGTCGCGACTCAAATTCGGCAACCGCGATCGACTGGTCGACCAACTGCAGACGATCGAACCCGGCAAGCTGTTGCCGTGGATCGCTCAGGAACTGAAGAGCGGTACCGAAGTCAAAGAGTTCATCGCCGCCGCAGCTCTGGCCAACGCTCGAGTGTTCGGCGGTGAAGATTACATCGGCTTCCACACGTTCATGGCCTTGTCGCCGGCCTTGCACATGGCCGACGAAATGCCTTCGGACCTGCGAGCCTTGCCGACGATGAAGGTGCTCTACCGGCACGCCTCGCGGCTCAAGGACAAAGGCAACCGCGAGGATACCCTGCGACCGGTGGAACTCAGCGAGACCAGCGAGCGATCACCAAACGCGGCGCAGATTCGCGAGGCGGTTCACGCTCGTCAGATCGCTCCGGCCGAACAACTCTTCGCGGCCGCAACTCGCCAGTCCGCTGAGGGCGCCTGGAACTCGCTGCTGGAAACCGTGCAGGAAGCGCCGGAAGTGCACCGTGTGGTCCTGGCTCATCGAGCCTGGGACATGCTGGAACTCGTCGGGCAAGAGCACGCGGAAACGCTGCTGCGACAGTCGCTGCGTTACTGCGTGAAGAACGACCAATGGCGCGAGCGGCTCAATAATCAGGTCACCAACACGCTCGCGAAGGTGATGGAGCAGCACAAGCTGGAAGGTCGTGCTCGCGGCGACCGCGTTGCGAACCCGATGTGGCTCGAACGCTTCAGCCAGACGCTGTTCACCTCCACTCCCGAGCAAGCAGCCGACGCCGTGGGCGGTGCGCTGGCGGAAGGCTTTGATCCTGAAGTTATCGGTGAGGCCATCGCGATTACAGCCAATCAACTGGTGCTGCGCGACGGCGGACGGACTCAACGCGAAGTGCAGGCCAACAAGCCGCTGGGCAGCGTGCACGGTGATTCGATCGGCGTGCATGCCTGCGATTCCGCGAACGCATGGCGCCACATCGCTCGTGTCAGCAACTCACGCAACGCCTCGGCCAGTTTGATTCTGGCCGGGTACCAGGTCGCTCAAGATCGCATTCAACGCGGCGGCAACTTCATGGAATGGCAGCCTCGACCGTATGCCGAACAACTCGAGAAGATCACGGCGACAACGCCCGACAAGCTGCTGTCGGAACTCGACGGAGCCATTCGCGAGAAGAATCAGGACTTGGCGTGCGCGATCACTCAGAAGTACTGCAATCTCGGTTTCATGACACGCGATGTCTTCCAGCTCTGCCTGAAGTACGCGCTCAGCGAAGACGGTGCTCTGCACGCTGAAAAGTATTACCGCACGACGAGCGACGAGTTCGCCCGCACCAGTTCCGCGTTCCGGGATCGCCAGGTGGTCGCGCTGGCCCGAGTCACTGCCAGCGCCTACGGCTACAAGGCTCCCGGCTATGAGGAAGCCACTCAGTTGCTGACTCGCAGCTAACCGGGCTCGATGAGAACGTCTGATAGAGGCACAGAGAGTGAAGATCGGTCGCGTTCACCGAACTTCGCGGCCTCTGTGCCTCTCTCTTTTCATGGCGAGTTCCTGTTCCAATTCGTCAGCCACGGATGGAACACAGATGAAACACGGATAGGCTTCGGCGTGCCAACTTTGATTCCACCAAGTTCACGCGGGAGTTGTTTGAGACCGTGAAAGGATGTCATGCGCCGCTGATCATTGTTGGGGCGAGTGTTCGCGCAGCGGCTCAGTCGGCGATTCGAGCGGGCTTCATGCCGTGGTGCGCGGATCAGTTCGCCGATGAAGACCTGCGTGAGTGCGCACAGCTTCTACCATTAACCGGCTTTCCCGACGGAGTGGCCGCGGCGCTGCAAGCAGCACCATATGCTCCCTGGATCTACACAGGGGGATTGGAGAACCGCCCGGAACTCGTTGAGGAACTCAGCCGCATCAGGCCATTGTTCGGCAATGATTCTGAGACACTCCGAAGGGTGCGCGATCCGTTCTGGGTTGCAAAGACGCTGACTGCAAGCGGGCTGCCGAGCTTGAAGGTTTCAAGCCAGCTGAAGTCTGCAGACACTGCGTCGCGGTGGCTGGTCAAACCCCTTGCCAGCGCCGGCGGCATCGGGATTGAGTTCTCAACTTCGCAACTGCGATCGAACGTGGCCCCCGGTTACTACCTGCAGGAATACGCAACAGGGGCGTCCGTATCGGGGCTTTACCTGGCAACCGCCGCTGGTGCGCAACTGCTGGGATTGTCTCAGCAGCTAGTGGGGACCGCAGCCTTACCGGGGCGGCCTTATGCGTATGCGGGATCGATCGCTCCGCTGGATCAGACAGACGTGCCGCAGGCCAGCTTCGATCAGGCAGAGGTCATCGGACACCGGCTGGCTGAAGCTGCTCAACTGCGCGGCTTGTTTGGTGTCGACTTCATCTTCGATGCCGGTCAATCGACCTTGTGGACGCTGGAGGTCAACCCGCGCTATCCGGCTTCGGCTGAGTTGTATGAACTGGCCCTTGGCTGGCCGCTGCTGCGATGGCATGTCGAGACGTGCCAACCCCATGAACACCCGCCGGTCGGCGTGCCATCTGAACCAAGTGGTCTTCGATCAACTCATGGGTTCGGCAAGCGGATTCTCTATGCACATCAAGACCTCGTCGCACCCGACCTGCGATCGTTCATTCAAAGGTCGCCGGATGGAGGGATCTGGCTGGCCGACATTCCAACGCCCGGCAGCCTGATTCCCGCGAGCATGCCAATCTGCACTCTCTTCATAGCGGGTGCGTCCGTCGCTGACTGTCAAACTCAGCTGGAGAAAGTTGGCAACGGACTGCTGCGCGGTTGGTACCAAGACTCCAAAACATCGCGCAGCTGACTTTTGCGACGATGGTTTTTGAATGGATCCGAGGAGAATCATGCGCGTCCTGAGCGGCAGGGCGCTAGCCGCCGGTTCTGCCATCGTTCGTTCTCGCCAGATCAATCACCCGCCGCTAGCGCGTTGCGGCTCACTCCGACAGCTGCGTGAGTTCGCAAATCTCTGAATGCAGCACCATCGGCACTCAACATTCCCTCGACCGGCCGGTACAAGGGTGGTTGAAGATCGCGACGGAGCTGGAGAAGTCCGACCAGCTTACCGCGCGCGGTTGGAGTTCCGACCATGCACTCATCCCTCACTCTGAGAACTAAGACAGGTCGTCTCCGGCGAGCTGTTGTGAGCGGCTTGTTGTTGAGTACGGTTGCGTTGACGTTAGTCGAAACTGCATCGGCAGATGTTGTGCAGCTCAAGCATGGCGGCGTCATTCGCGGCACGATTCAGGCCTCGAAGGGCGACTCTGAAGGCACTATCGAAGTTCAGCTCGTCAGCGGAGCAAGAGTTTCGGTGGCCGAAGCTGACATTGAGAACGTGACGAAGCGGCCGATCCGTTTTGAGCAGTATGAAGTCCGACAGCAGACCATCGAGGACACTCTGGAAGACCATTGGGCTCTGGCCGAATGGTGCCGCGAGAACGTGCTGCCTGAGCAACGAAAGGTGCACCTCGAACGCGTGCTGGACTTCGACCCGGATCACAAGCCCGCACATTACGGATTGGGGCACACGTTGCAGGACGGTGAATGGCTCACCAAGGAAGAAGTTGAAGAGCGCAAGCGTGAAGAAGGGCTGGTGAAGTTCAACGGCAAGTACGTGCCGATCTCGCAACTCGAAAAGTTGCAGGCTCAACACGCGCAATCCAAAGCCGAGAAAGAATGGGCTGCCAAGATTGGCCTGTGGCTCAAGTGGGCCACGGGAGCCAATCAGGATCAGGCGCCGGTGGGCCTCAACAACCTGCGAGGCATTCGTCAGGATGAAGCAATTCCAGGGCTGATTCAGGTACTCAGCAAGCATGACAACGCTGAAGTCCGCAACTTGTTTGTGGAGATTGTCGCTCAGATCAGCAGCAGTCGGTCGGCTTTTCCGCTGGCAACGTACGCGGTGCGCGAAGAGGTAGCCGAGATCCGTCGTCGAGCACTCGCGGCCATTCGCCAGGAACATCAGGAAGTCGCGCAGGGAGTATTCATCAAGGCTCTGCGTGACAAGAACAACGCGGTCGTGCGCCGAGCCGGGATCGCACTCGCGCGGGTGGGTGATATTCGCGCCGTGAATCCGTTGATTCAGTCACTGGTGACGCGGCACAGTTTCAAAGTGCGCGTGGCTGTGCCGACCGTGAGCATGCGCACCGACGGCTCGTTCGGCACTCCTTACAACCTGCCGCCTGATCTGATTGCGGGCATTGCCGCCGGACAGTTTCCGTACGGAGTGATCATCAACCTGCCGGCTCAGAACGTCGTCACGAAGGTTGTTCCCATCAGTCTGGCGATTGAAAACGATGAAGTCCTCGCTGCACTGCAGAAGCTCACCGGTCTGAACTACGGCTTCGACGAAAACGCCTGGACCCGCTGGTGGAATCTGGAGCGGCACCAACTCGTGATCGCACCGGATCTGCCGTAGCGAAACCAGTCTCTTTGATCCATCAGCATGGAATCGCAATCAAGTCGGCTCCGCTTTTGTCTGAACGGCGGGCAGCGGTTCGGCCGGTGGCGACACCGCGAGTGTTGGCTCCGGAACGGTGGCAGGGACCGAGGGCTCGGGCACAACGATCAGCTCTTTTGGTCCCGACGTCCCCGCACGCGGATCATTTTTAAGTTCAAACTCCTCGATCAACTCGTTGCGACGTTGCTCGACGGTTTCATCAAAGATCTGCAGGACGTCGAGTGCTTTATCTCGCGACGTCACCAGTCCGATGATGAGGTACTGCACCAGCGCCATGGTGTAACACACCCAGCCAGGCTTGCCGGGCGCGATCGCAGCGAGAATCGCGAACACAGGCGACGATTTATTGAGATGCACGCAGAGGTGCCCCTTAAAAAAGGGCCACGCCAGCTTGCGAATCTGCGGCCACCACTTCGCCTTCTTATCGAAGTTGACCTTGGGCGGTCCGTGGTGAATGACCGCGAACAGCTCCTGATCGGGCATCATCTGCACGACACCAATCGCCAGCATGACGCGCAGACCCAGCAGGATCCACCCCTTCTCATCATGCGCCACTTCGATCGGCGAGAAGGCACCGGTCTCACCTCCGGCCACTTGCGCATAGTGGGCCAGCCGTGCTTGCACGATCGGCTTCACCCACGGAAAGAGCAGCGTCTCCATGTTCTGAGTAGCGAACAGCAACAGCACGGCGCCGCGAAACCACTGCTCCAGATCCTTCTCCAGTTCGGCATCCAGAGTTTTGAAACGCAGCACTTTTCGAGTGAAGATGCGGAACATCGGCACTGCGATCGCGCCGACGAAAAACCGAGTGATCGGTCTGACGATCGGCTTCAGCAGCGAGATGTCCATCAGGATGCGGAACAGACTCCACACAGTCGCGTCTCCAGTCCTTGTTGCAGCTAGCGGGCTGATCCTTTGAGCCTGCTCGCCGTATTGAACTCCTGACTGTAGTCGGTCGCGAAGCAGCACGTCAGCAGAATTGATCGGTTGCGAGCGCAGCAACTCGCCAACGTCGACAGATCTGAAAGGTTCTCGCCGCGCCCAGAAAATCTGGTACGCACTACACTCTCAACGTTGTCATCAACCGCGTTGCTTTGTTTCTGGACCGATCGGGATGTTGAAGAGCCTGCTGGAATACTGGCTGACGCCTTGCCCGCCCCATCTGCGGCGGATGGGTTATCTCTCCGAAGTAATTGGCATTAAGAGGCGTTATCAACGTTGTCAGACGGCCTGGATACCGCATCTGCAGCAGACGAGATCCATCATCCGCGAAGGCATCCGGCAGTGCACCAGCCATCGGAAAGCGATTGTGCTCGGATCGGGCCAGTTACTGGATATTCCACTTGAGGATCTGGCTGCCGCGTTTCGGGAAGTCATTCTCGTGGACCTGATTCATCCCTGGTCAACGCGGTGGGCTCAACGTCGCTTTCCCAACGTGCGCATGGTTTCAGCCGATGTCACCAACACTGTAGATGCGGTCTTCAAGATCCGTCGCCCAACCACAGAATTGGTGCAGCGTGGCAACCCGAACTTCATGCAACACGATGCCGAAGTGGACTATGTCGCCTCCGTGAATCTGCTCTCGCAGTTGCCGTTCATTCCACTCGGGTACCTGCAACGCAACGAGTTCATCGACGATCGTGTCGCGCATGAGCTGGCAGTCGGGCTGATTCAGGATCACCTGGCTTACCTGCAGTCATTTCCGTGTTGCGTCTCACTGATCGCCGATCTGCGGCGTTTGAAGCTCAACGGCGGCACCGTGCTGGAAGATCTCAGCGCACTACACGACTTCAACTTCCCGTGGGCGGGGCACGAATGGGAATGGCATCTCGCCCCACGTCCAGAAGCCCATCGCATTTACAGCTTCCGACGTCGTGTGATCGGCATCCCAAATCTGCACTCGGCACAACCGCGCTAAGCGTGGTGGCTGGCCAGCGAGGCATGCCGCACGCAGGTCTGAATGAGTTCTGCGCGGTTGATTGGCTTCGAGATGCTATCGTCCCAGATGGCCGCTTCGTGGTGCTCAAGTTCATCCGTCAGCGACGATGCGGGCAGTGCGATAACGGGAATCGTCAGGCCCTTCGTCTTCAACAGCCGCGTCGCGGCGTAGCCATCCATCCGGGGCATCTGCAGGTCCGTGAGCACCAGATCAAACGGTGGGGAGCTAAGCAGTTCGCGGTTGGCGTCGGAGTCAACACACAGCCGTTCCACTGCCTGCAGTCCATCGTTGACAACGGTGACTGTCGCACCCGCCTTCGTAAGCAGATGGACGATCAGCTTCTGATTGATGACACAGTCTTCAACGAGCAGCACACGAATCTGATCGAGGGCTCGCGGAGCAGGCGTGTTCAATCGGGTAACTTCGTCTGTGAGAGTCGCGGGAACGGGCGGCGCAGTGGAAACGTCAACTGGCCGGGGCGCGGCGGAGTGTTGCTGCGGCAGCGGCGCGGGACTACGAACGGTGACGGTACTGCCAACACCGACCTGAGACTCCACTAAGATTTCTCCGTTGAGTAGATGCGTCAGCTCGCGTGAGATGGTTAGTCCGAGCCCCGTGCCTCCGAAGCGTCGCGTCATTGACGAATCGGCTTGAGCAAAGGGCGCGAACAACTGCGGCAACTGCTCTTGGCGGATGCCGATGCCGGTATCCACCACTTCGATCTGCAGCTGGGGGTTGTTGGTCTGGGATGTATTGAGGGAGATACGAACGACCACCGATCCACGTTCTGTGAACTTGATCGCGTTGCCCACCAGGTTCATCAGAATCTGGCGCAGGCGGTTGGGATCGCTGACGATCGACTGCGGCACGTTCGATTGAATCGAGACCGACAGGCTGATGTGGCCCGCCAGGGCACGGTCACTCAGTGACGCAACCACTTCGTTCACGACCTGAGCCGGACTGATCGCCACTCGTTCAACGGTGAGATGACCAGACTCGATCTTGGACAGGTCGAGAATGTCGTTGATGACACCGAGCAGGTGCTCGCCGTTGCGATGAATGGAATCGATGGCCTCGCTCAGAGTCTCGCGCGGCAGTTCGTGAATGTTTTCTTCGGAAAGAATGTTGGAGTACCCCAGGATGGCCGTCATGGGAGTGCGGATCTCGTGACTCATGTTGGCCAGGAAATCGGACTTCGCCTGATTGGCCGCCTGAGCCTGTTCGCAAGCGGCGTTAACCTTGCCACGTGATTCGGCGAGTCGTTGCACCATCGCCCGCAGTTCGTTGGCGAGCTTTCCGATCTCATCGCTTTGAGAGACTTCCAGCATAGCGGGATGGGCTTCATCCACGCCAACTTGCTCGGCGTATTGAGTGACCTTGACCAGCGGGCTGATCACCAGTTGCTGCAGGATCAGTCCGGTTACCAGCAGGATGAAGAAGCCGCCCGCCAGGTTCGAGAACATGCTCAGCGAGGCAATCCGGCTGCCTGCCTGCATCAACGAACGATTGCATTGCAGCCGCACCAGCAACCCCGAGTCGCCGTGGATATCATCCAGCAACGTGTAGGCGTGCAGCACCTGGCTGTCGTGCGGTTCGATGATACTCTGCTCGCCGCAGATGAGCCGCTGCAGCGCTCGCTGTTCGCGTGGACCCAGATCAGCGCTGTTTGCAGGCCAGCTTTGAATCTGAATCGCCATGCGTTTTGAGAATTCTGCCAGCAGGTCTTCGTCCAGCAGACGTCCCATCACGACGGCCCCACGTAAGGGGCGTTCCCGCTTCGAGGTCATGATGGGGCGCGAAGCCAGCAGCATGGGCCCGAGGCTGGTCATCACCAGGCCAGAGCGCGTTTCCTCGGGGTTCTCGAAGTGAGCGACCGTTCGCCAGTTCCTGCGGATGAAGCGGAAGACGTCCGGAGCTTCGATGTCCCGCAGTTCGGCTTCGTCCCGCATGGCTTCGAAGGCGATCTCACCGGTCTGCGTGACGAAGCACATGAAGTTGATACGCAGGTTGCCGAAGACTTCGGGAGTAAAGTTGGCGTCAACGAATTTCTGATTGCGATCGGTGATGTACTCATACGCCTCGTCCCAGGCGCCCCAGTCGGACGCCTGATTGCCGATGAATTCCAGTTCGCTCTGAATCGCTCCCGTGCAGCGCACGACGTCGCGTTGACCTTCCTGTTGCTCAAGTTCGGCGAAGCTGGGGAGCACGACGAACTCTGCAACGAGGCAGGTCAAGCCTGCGAACAGAGCGCACATCACGGCGAGTGAGAGCGTTATCTTTTGACGAAGCGACAAGTCCAGACCTCGGGCACACAGAACGCGGAATCACACTGCTCAAAGATGGCTCGAAATGTGGCCGGTGCTGGCCCCTGTTCACCGGTTGGCGGGAAACCAACATGATCCCTGTCGTCGGGAGGGATTTGTTCGGTCATGTTTACGACGGTTGTTGTTGGAAGTTGTTCATGAATAGTCAGACAAAAGACGCGGTGTGGCGGATCGTTTGAGGAGAGACCTGCGGGAAATGCGGGTAGTCCCGCTTCTGATGATCTGATCGCAGCGACAATGCTGAATTGAGAAGTTGAGTATGCCTCTAGACCTCACCGGCCAGTTTCGCGCGGACTTGCAACGACGTCGGGCGGCGGCGGTAGCCACTGCGGTGGAACTGGTGGATGCGATCCTGGCGAGTGCCCGCGAGGCTGCGGCTAGCGATGTTCATCTGGTGCCAAATGAGTCAGGTCTGGAAATGTTGTGGCGCGTGGACGGCGTGCTGCACGCTGTTGACCGCCTGCCGAAAGACATCGCCCCGAACGTCATCGCGCGGCTGAAGGTACTGGCTGAACTGCTCACGTATCGCACAGACTCGCCGCAGGAAGGTCGCATTCGAGGTGTCAGCGTCGGCGGCGTGGAGATGCGGCTGAGTACCTATCCCACTCTGTTTGGTGAGAAGGCTGTCATTCGTCTGTTTGTCGGCTCGGGCAGCTATCGACATCTGCACGACCTGGGCCTGCCGAACGAAATTCAATCAGGGCTACGCGACCTGCTGCTGGAAAGCGGCGGCGTCACAGTGATCAGCGGACCGGCGGGTAGCGGCAAGACGACAACGATTTATGCCTGTCTGCGAGAATTGGTAGACAAGTTTGGGGCGCAGCGGAGTCTAGTAAGCCTGGAAGACCCGATTGAAGCTGTTGTGACGGGTGTTGCTCAATCACAGATCAACCCTGTCGCGGGCTTCGATTACGCCACTGGATTGAAGTCGCTGATGCGGCAAGATCCGGAGGTCATTCTGGTTGGTGAAATTCGTGATCGTCAGACGGCCGAAACGGTGTTTCAGGCAGCGCTGACGGGACATCTGGTGCTGACAACATTTCATGCGGGCAGTGCTGCGGGAGCGATCTGTCGACTCTCCGACATGGGCATTGAACCGTATCTGTTACGCACCGGATTACTGGGCATTGTCAGTCAGCGGCTTGTGAGGCGGCTCTGTCGGTGCTCGGTGGAATCTGTCGAAGTGGCTGAGAAGTTGGGGCTGAATGTCAGTCACTGGCGAACCCCCGGTGGTTGTGATGCCTGCCGTGGCACTGGCTATCTGGGACGAGCGTTACTGGCTGAATTTTTGCGGACCGACAATAGCGATCTCGGCAAGGCAATTCTGTCGCGCGGTGCGGCGGATGAGTTGGAGTCGCTGGCGGTCGCGGCCGGAATGAAGACGCGTTGGCAAGGTGCTTGCGATGCCGTCAACGACGGGTTGACCAGTCCGGCGGAAGTGCGTCGCGTGTTGGGATTCGGAAAGTAAACGGAGTTTCGGCTCCGATTGATTCGGCAGCCGGGTGTCTACCACGCTGCTCGTCGCGTGAGAACAGGATTATGGCCACTCAGAATCACTCACCGCTGAAACTGGAAGCGCTGCTCGCGTTCAACGACGAACTGGCGGGAGTGGTGCGGGCTGGCCTGCCGCTTGACTTGGGGCTGAGGCAGATCGCAGACAGCACGTTGGGCGGCATCTCGCGGCTGTCGCAACGTCTGCAGGAACGAGTCGCCGCTGGAGTCTCGCTGGAGCAGGCTTTGCGTCAGGAGGGCGATCACCTGCCGAACGTGTACACCGCGATTGTGGAAGCGGGACTGCGAGTCGGCCGACTGCCTCAGGCTCTGGAGATGCTGTCCGTTCTGGGTCGGACCATGTTGGAACTGCATCGCCGCTCAGTGGTGGCGCTGATCTATCCCATGATCGTGCTGGTTCTGGCTTATGGCTGCTTCCTGGCGTTCATGGCGTTCTGGATTCCCGAGATCATCGAGCGGTTTTATACCACTCTACGTGCGGAACCGGGGCCGATCTTTCTGATGTTGCGCAAGCTGACAGATACAATAGCGATCTGGAGCTGGGCTGCTCCGCTTTCCATCTGGCTGGTGTTTATACTGTTCTCCTTTGTCTTTTCAGCGAACGACGGCCAAGTGGCTTCAGGATCGCTGCTACCTCGTTCGGTCAGGCGTTTCGCCTGGCTGCCCTGGATGCGATCTGCGATGGACAATCTGGATCGCGCCACGTTCTCCAAACTGCTGGGCGTGTTGGTTAATCACGAGACACCCCTGCACGAAGCTGTGGTACTGGCAAGTTGCGCA